>NZ_JAYKGJ010000003.1 GCF_036860695.1 Rosettibacter firmus
TGCCTTCACAAAAATGATACTTATTTGAGCAATAACATTTTTTTAATTGTTTGATAATTACCAGCAGTTAATTTATATATATATGTTCCGCTTGGAAATTGAGAGGCATCAAATTCAACTTCATGTTTGCCTGATGGTTTTGTTTCATTAACAAGGGTTACTATTTCTTTTCCAAGAATGTCAAACACTTTCAATGTTACAAAACTAGCCTCAGGTAAAGAATAAGTTATTTTAGTCGAAGGATTAAAAGGATTAGGATAATTCTGTTCTAAAATATATTCGTTTGAAATCGAAACAAGTTCACTTTCTTTTGCAAGTGAAATTGCTTGTTCATTATTATTACTGTTTTGTACAACTGAGAATTCTGGCGGATATGAAACAACATCAACATAAAATTCATTTGATGTTTTTGTTGTGTTCGTTGCATCTGTAACAATACATCTTAACCTAAAGTCTCGCAAATCATAAGGATTATGAGGTTTGCTGAAATATGGTGAGTTTGTACCTATTGGCACCCATTCATTACTCGGTGCTTCGTTAATTATAATATCACCCTCTTTTTTCTTTTCCTTATCTTTTTTCTCTTTTCCTTTTTTTACACTTTCATATGTTTGTAAATATCCTGCTCCTTCCAAATACATTATTTGCCAATTATAGGTGAATGGCTCTATTCCATTTCGTAATTGGACATACCAATGCCCAGTCCCACCAGCGTAAAGCGTAAAATCACCAGACAAGTAAACAGCTTCCAATGGAGATGGCAATATCTGAGCGTTAACTGAAAACCAATGAAGTAAACCAGCTATTGAACGCATTGCGAATACATATGAAGAAGAAGCAATTTGCTGGCTATTAACTCCTGGTGGCGGATCACCAAAAGCTGAATACATTTGGGCTAATTCTGTCTAATTGCTAAAGGCATCATTGATACCATTTGTATTATTACCAGGATTGTGATCACTTGGGAAATGGTTTGATACTTGTGCTGTTGAATAGAAAATCGGATTAGTTTTATTAATGACATTAATTAAGCCCCCTTGGGCAATCCCATGACTATAGTTCCATTGCATGTAGTTATTATTGTTTTCCATATATTGTTCATATGTATCATAACCACCACCAAAATATGGATCATGTTGATCATTATGAGAGTGAGCTGGGACACTAACATCAGCTAAAAGATGACACACTCTTCCTAGTATTTCCCAAGTAATTTTCTCTCTAAGTTCTTGTGAAAAGTATGTTGTATAAGGTGAACTGCAATAATCATAATACCCAGCTACATTTCTAACCGCTAATATTTGGACATAACCAGTTTTATAGAAATCAATTATATCATTAAATCTAAACTTAAGACCGACAATTACCCCAGGCGCGCCACAACTCAAATAATACGGGTTTGGCTTTGACTCAGTGTAACTCCATATTATTGGACCACCGTAAATCAATTTCAATGCCTTTTGATAAGCATTTTCAAAACACGTATTATCCGGCTGTGTACAAAAATGTGAACCATCTCCTCTATCCGGGTCCCAAAAATGTGTAGCCGTAACATATTGTTGAAATATTCCTTCGTAACCGTAAATTATATCTTCAATATCTTCTCTTGCTGCTCCGATTACAAGTAAGTTCCCTGGCTCAAATATGCCGGCACCGATTTCATTGCTACCTAAATGTTGCTTAAGTATGGGTATATCAGCACCATAAAAACTTTTTACTAATTCATATGCTTGTCTTACTACATATTGATGTGTGTTTCTTTCGTATGCACTAATTACATTGAAATAAAGTAAAAGAGCCATAATCAATATTATCTTTTTCATAATATTTTTCCTTATAGAATTATTTCTATTCCTAGTGATAAAATTAATGGATTAAAACCTACGCCGGACCCACCTGGGTCTAGGGTTGCAGCATCTTGATATGAAAGACCGATGTAAGTATTTAACTGATTATAAATTGTATAAGAAAAATTGGATTCTAACCTAAATCCAACGGTAGTATATCCCATCGAATTAGATATTTCTGGCCCGGAAGCTATACTAAAAGAGCTACGATTAAAACACCATAGTAATCCGATTAACAAATTACCTCCAGTAAGATTTATACTTTCTTTTTTTTCATCGTTCTTGCTTTTTGCACTCCAAAAAGCATAACCACTTTTTAGAAATAATACTTTACTTATTGGAATTCTGAATCCAGCTCCTAAAGCTATACCTTCTTTAGTACCGGGATATTTTCGAGATTCGGAAAGTTTTACACCAGTATAAATATAAATTGCACGTGTGTTATTATTTAAATTTGTTCTTGTTGTATCAATTATTAATGAATCAGTTTTTAATATAACCTCATTTAAGGTTTTATTATTATTCTGTTGAGCAATGATTACCAAAAATGGGAATAGAATTATTTTTAGAATTATTATTAATTTCATTTTTACTCCATAATTTTTCTTATTTCACAAATAATTAAAACTAATTAAAACTAAGTAAAACCAGAAGTAAAATGGTATTGCTCATCATAAAATATTGTTTTTCTTTTTACCGCCATACTACACCTTATGTAAGTATAACTATTACTTATCCTGCACCGAAATATTTATTTGAGAACGATATCCCGCACGGTGCTGCAGGATATCATTCCGGTAATTTAATTTTTGTTTCATAAAAAAATAGGGTCTGCATAATATCATTCCACTTGCTTTTCAGTCTAACAGCTCTTCACTCTAAGTCCTCTGTTAAAAAAAATGAGTGTAAATCATAGTAGTTTTTATACTTTTATGCCCAAGTATTTCTTGTATGGTTCTTACCAAATCAAGTAGTTTCAGCTTGTGTTTTTCTTAATGAAGATTTACTGAATTGTATGAAATATTTTTCTGCCCTCTAAGCAAGTAACGTTTCCTTTTGCTTTCTGGTTATAACTTAAATCTATTTTTTTAGTTAATCAATAAAAAATGTTTTTGTGTCATTAGAAATAGTTTGCTTGTTTTACTTTCAAGTAGGTAACTTATCACACGGGATGACAATGTTATAATTGATACTCTGTTTTAATTTTTAATCAGCTTTATTAACTAAATCCAACTTCCATAAAAAACTATTCTAAAATCCAATGATAATTACTACATCAAACAATCCAGCCGAAGACATAATTACTTTGAATTGTATGTTATAAATTGTCTATTTCTTACTCATTATTACTGAAACTCTTTTTCCTCCATCACTATATGAAGGGCATCCACCTTTTTTGATTGAATAATCTACATTTTCAAATTTCACAACCTTATCTTTATAGCCTTCAGCAACTATCTTAAACTCATATGTACCGGATTCAATTCCGAATCCACATGGGAAATTGCAATAATAAACGCTATCAAAATAAACAATACCATAATTCTTATCACCAAGGGGAAGTCCAATTTGTTTTTCCCCATTAATTTTGAGTGATACAATCTTAGCAAATGATATTGGATTATTGCTAGCAGAATCTTTTAATTCAGAAATATGAAATATCGCTTCTTTATACACGTGAACACAGGGACCTACTCCGTCATCTATGAACTCTTTGCAAGAAGTAATAATGATGAATAATAAAAACAGCAATGATATTTTAATTTTATTTTTCATGTTATATTAAACTTTATAATGTTCTGTAGTTAAGTTACATCGACGTACCATCAAATTACTTGAGGCTATACTTGCGTAACACTCAGCCAGTTCCTAAATGCTTTTTGAATAAGTTAGCTTACTATTAATTAACCCGCTTACAAATATAATTTCTGAAACAATATCCACCAAAGGCGACTCAGTTTAGTTCTTACCAAATCGAGCAGTTTCGGTTTGTGATTTTTGACTTAAGGATTTCCGGAATTTGTAGAAATATTTAGTTTTCCACTGTGCAAAAAAATATTTTCTTTGTTTGCCGATGGAAACTAAAAATATTTTTTTCTTGGTGCAAGATTTTTTAAAGAAATTTTCTTTACAGTCAGAACCTAATTTTTCATCCACCTACTGCCTGACCCACCGCTGTCCAAAACTAATTATAAATCAAAAATTAACTCCCAATGCTATAAAACTTCTGATTGCTCTGCTTACTTTATGAATGGGACCCTATATCGTCACAAATGGGACTTTTAATTCTTAGGATCATAAATATTACTGTAGAGTATAAAATAGATTAAAACCTCTTGCAACAGATGCACTCTAAGCTTTTTGCATATTATCAAATATTTTCGCTCCTCCTCTGTTCATTGTACCATTGCTGATTAAAATATTACCATAATCTATTGTTCCACCGCCTGTTTCTATTGTCCACGTTGCCCATTTGAAAGGATTAAAACCGTAAGGTCCACCTGGCTGGGTATAGTTTAAAACTGCAACTTTATCGTTCATCGTTACTAGAACGGCATATAGTTCAAGATGTGAATCAAAGATTCCGTCGTCATCGCATAAGCAAACGGAAAAATGACCAGACTGATCAGTTATTGTCAATGTTATGAAATCATCGGAAAAAGTATCATCTTCCCAAATTTCTACAGAAGCATTGGGAAGGGGAACATATTGCCCATCAGAATCTTTATAATATAAAGTGCCGTTTACAGTTACACAAACGGTAGATTGTACGCTATTTGGAGAAGAAGGAATTTTGTTAGGTGAGTTGTTTTCTTTGGCGCTTCCAGTAGTATCATTGTCGGTTATTATTGTAAAAAGTTTATTACGGTTAAGGCTGCGCCTTCTTTTTATTTCCGGTTTAGTGGGATTTGCCTGCCTAAAATTTTCATTTTGAATCTGCTGTCTGAAATTTACAGAATTTCCTATAGCCTTCAATTTAGTCTCGGGCACAAGATTCCAAATTCTATACTCTTTCGTCATAGTTTCATAAGAAGTTTCTATGGCAAAAGTTTTTGTTTCTTCATCAAACAACAGCCCAACTTCTTCCATTGTATTAAAAGGTAGATCGCTGTTATTGAAGGGAGTAGTCATCGTCCCTTTAACTTCAATAGTTATCTTTTGGAAGTCCTGTTTATAAGGCGTTACAGAAATAGGAATTCTTTCTGTATGACCGGAATCAATTTTGTCAAATTTAATTTCGTAGCCTTCGCCAATACCTTTCAAACCTTTGGAAAATTTATACATTATTGAAACATCTTTTAGAGGTCTAAGAGCTGTCATTTTCAGAGTTAAGTTTGCTTCTTCAATTAACTTGACTTCAGATTTTTGTTTTATAACCGCCAAGATTACAGCCTTAATGTTAGGATTACATGATAATTCTTTTTTGTTCAAAGCATCGTTTTTTGAGTCGATAATACCGGAGACTGATCCGGATAAAATATTACTAACAAGAGTACAACAGTTAAATGTTTCATAAATATCCCCACAAATATTTTTGTTTTTAGTTAACTTTTAGTGCTTTGATTTGAATATATACATCCTCTGTTTTGGTGTTTACATAAATATATCCATACGGTGCGTTATTAAAGCCTGGGTTTCCGTAGATCGGAATTAAATCACCGCTTTCATTTAAATAATAATAGCCTATTAGAATACCTACTGCCCAATCAAACTCACGGTAGCCACCATCAAGTGTAAAATAAATTTTTGTTGTTTTTTCAGGTGTAAAGAGTGTAGTAAGTTTAATGGTATCAAGATATGATACCTTCCCTTCCCAAAGTGTATCCCCTGACATGACTGTAAAACTTTGTCTGCCAGGGTCCGGGTAAAATGAAACACGGATATAATTCACTACTGTATCACTAGTTTCAGAAGATGAAGGTAATCTATTATCTTCACCGGTAACAATAAATTGAAATTGAAAACTTCCAGTCTTATTAACAGCTGGAAGGCTGTCAATTTTTACAGACATTTCAACCCACCGGGGAGGCTTTGGATCACCACCTTTATCTGTAGATACTGGTTCTGAACAAGACAAGAAGTTCAGCCCAATATAAACAGAAGACAAAAAAGCAATTATTTTTTTCATAATTACCCCATTCATAAATTTTAAGTTTGGTAATAAAAATAAGAAAAGAATTTTATCATGTTTCACCTCCATTTTTAGTAAGTATAACGGCTTGCTCATCAGCCGCACGCGGAGCGAGCGAAGCGATAGGAGCGTGTCGGCTGGATGCGCATGTTGGGCGGCATTTCTCTTGTTACGGCACTATCGTCATACAAGCACGTGAATTTGGAGCAATGTAGTCTCCTGTCGTTTAGAACAAACCCCAACTTCCAGAATGAATCAGCGGTATAAAAGGGTAACGTGTCCAAGCATTAGCGTCACGCTCGTCAAAATTCATCGCTACTACAACACCGCTTGGAATTGTTGTTCCTTTGACAAATACACCTTCGTTATAGGAACGTCTGGCATTAAATTGATTTATGGCTTTTTGGACAGTGGGGACACTTGTTTGTCCAACTTTCCATCTCGCAACTTCGCTTCGTTTTATCACCAAAGGGCAAGGATATTTGCCTTTAGGGGCGCTTGATGGTGGTGATGAAGTAGATGTGGCTTGGTTGCATAATTTGCGGAGCCACCGTAGCAGTAGGCCGTTTAAGCGTGTCGATGCCAACATCGAGTTCTTCAAGATCCCATCCTGCTACACGTCCAAAAAACCATCCAAACAAGATAAGGAGGCCTGCAATTGGAAGTAACCAAGCCAAAGATTTTATGTCATTCACGCCGCTCTCCTTGTTTCATGGTACAGCCGCGCAATGGTGTGCGTTACCTGCGCTGGGGCGGCCGGCGCGAAGCCATCCGATTGGAAAAATGATAAGGCGTTGGAAACTGTTTGAAAATACCACAGAATCCCCAGCGTCCAGTGCACGCTTTGTTGGGTGGCTACGAACTGAAACAGAAATTGATTGCCTAGCCGACCTGACCTTGATGGCTGGTACAACCAATACTGGCTCCGCTTGAATATGAAATCACTTTACCCCGCCCTACAGAAATCGCTATCATTTTACAGGTTGACTTGGACGACTTTTGGAGAATTCGAGCAGATAGCGAGGTCGCCCGTCCGGGTCTCTAACACCAAAGACTTTGCCAAATGGGACATCTTTGAGCGCTAGAATAATTTCAGTTTTTTTAGATAAATCGCTGAATGCAGATTTGGCGTTATCGACCAGCCAAAACAATTCTTGATCGGCCTCACCGCCCATAGGCTCGTCGGCGGCAAGAGCAAAACCATCAAACTGCACATACGTTGGATGTTCACGTTGGACTTCAAGACCAAGTACTTCGACATAGAAGTTTTTTGCTGCTTCAATGTCCTTCACGTATTCCACGACGAACCCAAATTTCGGTTTGTTTTTCATCGATAGACTCCTTTGCATTTAGATTTCAGTTTAGCATCAGCACTCGCATTTTGCAACCAAGCAGTGTGCCGCCTAACGTCCGGCACCGGCGGCGCTCAGCGCAGTCCCCTGAGTCCTGGACCGCTCACAGAAGAAACCCCCCGGACACTTCGATGTCCTGGGCTGTCACCCAGCCAAAGGTGTCGGATAGCAGATTCGTGATTACCTTCGCCAGGTCCTCCGGCTCACCGATACGGCCGAGTGCGGTTTGATCCGCCAAGGGCTTGATATATTCGGGGTGCTTGTCGAACGCTCCGTCCCCAAGGTTTGTGCGGACGGGTCCCGGCGAAACCGCGTTGACGCGGATCCGCCGCGCGGCGAGTTCCTTGGCGAGATAGCGGGTCCACGAAGTGAGTGCAGCCTTCGAGGCCCCATAGGCGGAGTAGCCGACGAAAGAGCCGCGACTAGCGTTGCTCGAAACATTGACGATGCTCCCGCCATCTTCCATCAAGCGGACCAGTCGCTGCGTCAGGAAGAACGGACCCTTGAAGTTCGTAGTCAGCATTCTGTCGAAGTACTCCTCGGTCATCTCCGAGAACACCATGCCGCCGCCGACACCGGCATTGTTAACAAGGTAGTCGAAAGTCGATCGCTTCCACACTCTCTCGAGCTCCAGCGCCGTTGATCGCGCGAACTCGTCGAAGGTCGCTGGGCGTGCGAGGTCGAGTTTCAGCGCGACGGCGGCCGCCCCGACCAGCTCGATGCTCCGCACTACGTCCCGTGCCCCTCGTTCGTTAGAATGATACGTCAGTAGGACGCCAACCCCGCGCCGGCCCAACTCGAGCGCCGTCGCCTTGCCGATGCCATTACTGCCACCCGTGATGATTGCAACTTTCATGAAGCCTCCTCTTGGTCGCCTAACTATTACTTATACTGCACAGATTTATTACTTAAGGTACATAGATATGCGTGCAGCTGCATAAATACGTGCCAATTATTCTCAAATCTTCTCAAAATCCCAATATTTAAAAATAGGTTGTGCATATATATCATCCTTACTCATTTCAGTCTAACGGACTTCTAACTCCAAGTCCTCTGTTTAAAACATGGGTATATATCATTGTTGTTTTAACAGAATGGTGCCCCAATAGCTCTTGTATTGTTCTGATATCATAACCGTTTTCTAATAAGTGAGTAGCAAAACTATGCCTGAACGTGTGAGGACTACCTGGTTTTATAATCCCTGCTTTCTTTATTGCTTCTTTAACAGCTCTTTGGATGGTGCTTTCGTGAATATGCCATCTCAAAATTAAACCGCTATCTTTATTTTTTATAAATTTATCAGCAGGAAAAGCATACTGCCATCCAAATTCCTTGTCTGCGTTTGGGTATTTCTTTTTCAATGCATAAGGAAGAATTGTTTCCCC
Organism: Rosettibacter firmus; assembly: GCF_036860695.1. Taxonomy (NCBI): domain Bacteria; kingdom Pseudomonadati; phylum Ignavibacteriota; class Ignavibacteria; order Ignavibacteriales; family Melioribacteraceae; genus Rosettibacter; species Rosettibacter firmus. The sequence continues at coordinate 8,717 of NZ_JAYKGJ010000003.1, forward strand.
TTTTCCTCTCTTCAAATCTTCTTTGTATTTTAAGCAAACTCTATTTAGATGTTTCTTTAAATCGGGAATTAAAGAATCTGGTAGAATAGTATGTCTGTCTTTCTCACCTTTACCATCTCTAACCAATATCTGTTTATAATCAAAATCGATATCTTTTATTCTTAATCTCAAGGCCTCAGATAATCTTAGTCCGCTTCCGTAGAGAAGAGATACAACTAGTTTTGGAATTCCAGTTAAATTGTCAATAATCTTTGCGGTTTCTTTCTTTGAGAAGACAACAGGCAAATGTTTAACTCTTGTGGCGTGTTTTATTTCATCTATCCAGCCAACTTCTTTTTTCAATATTCTTTTATATAAAAACAGAATTGCCTGCAACGCCTGGTTCTGAGTTGAACTGGAAACATTATTATTTACAGCAAGGTGATTTATAAAATTCTGAATCTCTTCTTTCCCCATTTCATTCGGATGTCTTTTATTGTGAAATAGAATGTATCTCTTTATCCAACCAACATAAGCCTCTTCGGTTTTAGTGCTGTAATGATTAACTCGCAGTTCGGTTCTTACCAAATCGAGCAGTTTCGGCTTATGATTTTCTTTCTGAAGATTTACTGAATTGTATGAAATATTTTTCTGCCCTCTAAGCAAGTAAGTAATATTTCCTTTTGCTTTCTGGTTACAACTTAAATTTATTTTTCACTATAGTCAATAAAAATATTTCAGCCACTAATTAACATTAATGTTTTGAAACTCTTTTGCAATGAACCCAAGATTTTACATTATCAATCCTTAATTTCTTCCACAGATAAGGCTCTTGGTAACTAAATAAATGCTTATTGAACGGAGAAATTAGTTTTTAATAATTATTCAGTTTTTTCTTAGAAAGTCTTATTACTTAACTTAGCAGCAACAACTTTGTTTTTAAGTCACCGCTTGCAGTCCGTTAGATCCTTACGGAGTCTAACGACTCAACACAGCAATGTTGCTTTTCCCGAAGGAATCCCTGCGGGAGAAAAACAACGCCTATAATTATTTGTTCTGTTCACAAAACTCAAAGAGCAATTACTAATTTTAACGCAACTTTATAACCACACAAATGCCGCAATGTTTAAAGTAGTCGCTTTGAGTTGCGTGTTAGGCATTTATTAGAAAAATTTTTCTCTTTTATCTAGATAATCTAAATCAATTCTTTTTGCCGAACTTTTTACAGCAGAATCATTTTGGAATTCATCATACTTTATTTGTAAATATGTTGAAGGCAACTCTTTCACTTGTGCTTTATCATCATAAAAATGAATTTCTCTAATAATTTCATTATATAATTCATAAGATCCTTTAATGTTGCCTTGAATTAAAAGAATTGTTCCGTTTATTTCTGATGAATATTTAGTAGCGGCAAAAATGCTGTTGAAGCTATCATCTCTAACTTTCTTCGTTTCTTCTAACTCCTTATAGCTTGTCAAAATTTTATCTAACCGATTCTGAATATGTCTATATTCAAAGTATTTATGGAAAATCTTCTTTAGTAAATCATAGTTTAGACAAACTGTAGTTAATTCAGCAAATATTTTTTCTGTGATAAAAAAAGATAAACCGAATGTAGGGAGTAGACGAACATATAGATAAGCATGAAGTTGGCATTCCAAATCTAAATTTCTTTTTACTTCTTCAGATAGAACTTTTAGGATTCCTATATATTTATCTTTAGAACGTTTCTTATCTAAATGTCTCAGGTACAACTGCGATAGTAGAAAAGAAACAATACCAACAATCAACGTAAATAAAGCAGGCAATAAATATTTCATCAGCCAAGGATCACGATCAGATTTCATTATTATTATGAGACTATCGATTCTTCCTACTTGAGTGGTTATCGAATCTTTATAGAACAATGTCGTGACAACCTTGTTACGTTCAGGATTTATAACCTTTTTTTGCTGACACAATGTTGGACAGCTAAGATATAAGATTATAAAAAGAATAAAACATTTTTTCATAATGTAAAATGCCTAACTATTAATTAACCCGCCAATAAATATCATTATCTGGAATGATACCCGCCAGAGGCGGACAAGTCTACCAGCGTTTTGTTTATTTTTAATTAAAATTCTCAATTTCTTGTTTAATATCACTCTTATCTAAATTATGCTGTCTATCGTTAATCAAATAAAAAATAATTTTTATATGAATAACCAATCACTGTTTTTCGATTTTCTGTTTGAGGATTTACGATAGTTGGTAAAAGATTTCGTTGCCCTCTAAGCAAGTAATATTTCCTTTTGTTTTGCAATATAACTTAAAAAATATTTTCTCTGGTGTCAATTGGTTAATAGTAATTTTTAATGTGCTTTCAGTCTTTATATAACCCCTTCATAAAACTGACAAAAAATATTTATTACATTGCTAAATGATTACAAAACCAGTTTATTCATTTCTTGCATTTAATCAATGATTTATTTTGTTGAATTGTTTTACTAACCTTTACATTCTAATTAGTAATATAAAAACAAATCTATCATTTTCTATCTATTTAATATTAATAGATAAACTTTCTTACTCTACTTACTTTTATTTTTATCATTTATTGAAAAGTATTAACTCATAGCATAATTTTTATGTTAAGTTACTTTTAAAAATTTACTATTTTTATAAACAAACCTGATTAGTAATAATTAAAAATGAATAAAGAAATAAGAGTTGGTTGTTGTGGTTTTCCTGTCTCGCATAAAAAATATTTTCAGGTTTTTAATTGCATTGAAATAAATATCACTTTCTATCAAATTCCAGAAATTAACACAGCACTTAAATGGAAAGAAGAATCTCAAAGCTACAATAAAGATTTTGAGTTCATAATAAAAGCATGGCAATTAATTACACATCCAGCATCAAGTTTTACATACAGAAGATTAAAAGAAAAAATTCCTGAAAATAGAAAAAAATATTGTGGATATTTTCAACCTTCCGAAGAAGTTTTTAATGCGTGGGAAAGAACAAAAGAATTTGCAGAGAAACTTGATTGTAATAAAATATTATTTCAAACACCTTCAAGTTTTAAACCAACCGAAGAAAACAAAAATAACCTGATAAATTTTTTCAATTATATAAACAAATCTAAAAGATATCATTTTATCTGGGAAGCAAGAGGAAACTGGAGTATAGAAGAGATTAAAGAAATTTGTAAAAAATTAAATCTCACACACTGCGTCGATCCATTATCACCAAATTTGAATAACTCAGTACATGGCAAATTTAATTATTTTAGAATTCATGGTAATTACACAGGCAACAAGATTAATTATAACTACAAAATAGATAACGAAGCAATGAAAAAAGTTTTTTTATCGTGTGATAGAAATATTAATTATGTTATGTTCAATAACTCTTATATGTTCGAAGATGCATTAACATTTATGAAAAATTATATTTAATTGTTTAATTCACTCATACAAAAGATCAATATTTGAAACAATATTTCTATTATTATTACGAAATGAGAAATTATATTCTGGAGATTTGAGTAAACGAAATAAATTTATTTATATGTATTTCTTGAATTACCTGCGTAAAAAATAAATTCCTTTTCTTGCTAAATAAGATTCCTAAATATTCCTAATGTTATTCTTCAGGCATTAGTTACTATATACTTGCATATAAATATTCTGAATTATTCAACTATATAAGTCTCAAGACTACCAACATTTTCAATCTCAGCAAATATTTTATCTCCTGGCACAACTCTTCCAACACCTTCTGGTGTTCCTGTAAATATTAAATCACCTTTTTCCAGAGTCATTTTTTCAGAAATATATTTAACAATTTTAGAAGGAGAAAACATCATGTTTTTTATAGATGAGTTCTGTCTGATTGAATCATTAACTTTTAGAATAATATTTTCATCACCACGTAATTTATAATCTTCTTTTAAGATAAAATCAGAAAGCACTGCAGAAGTATCAAAACTTTTTGCTAATGTCCATGGATCTCCTTTTTTCATAAATTCAAACTGTAAATCACGCAATGTCATATCGAGACCTACAGCATAACCGTAAATAGCTTTTTCAGCTTCTTCTTCGTTTACATTTTTTATTGTATCACCTATATAAAGAACAAGTTCTACTTCGTGATGAAGATTATTGGAATATTTTGGATGAATTACAGCTTCTCCCGAATAAATAACATTTGAAGCTGCTTTTAAAAAAATTACCGGGAATTCAGGAACTTCATTTCCTAATTCCTTAGCATGTGCGGCATAGTTTCTTCCTACACAAACTATTTTACCAATTGGGACCTGATACTCATAATTTTTAAATTTTATGTATTTCATAAAAAATTAAAATTTTATTTTAATATATACAAAAATAGAAATTTTAGTCTGGAAATTATATCAATATTTAATGAATTCTAATTATTATTTCATTTTTTAATTTAATATAAGGTTAAAAATGGCTCAATACCCATTTTAAATAATTCCAAAGATTTGACAGATGTGAAATGCTTTTATATATTTGCACACCAAATTTTGATTATACCGCGGGGTGGAGCAAATGGTAGCTCGTCGGGCTCATAACCCGAAGGTTGTAGGTTCAAGTCCTACCCCCGCTACAAACAAATTTTAACCCTTTGCAAATAACAAATTGCAAAGGGTTTTTTATTTTTAATTCCCTCTTATAAATTACTAAAACGAACTATAAAAACTTTATTCCATTCTTCTAAATTTAATTTTCTAATACAACCTAAGCTATATATTACACATCAAACATGAAAGTTAGCATTTCATTCATTGCTGTATTAAATATTTCTTTTATACTGACTTTTGCTGGTGTTAATAATCTTAAGTTTTATTTTAAATCTCGATAAAACTCGCGGAAAAAATAATAAGTCATCAAACAAAATGTTACTACAATTTAAATAGACTTCGTATTTATCATTTATATTTACTTTGTTTTTTCTCTCTTCAAAAATTTGTTTGAATATTTCTTGAAAGGTATAATCAAGTTTATTCTTTTAACATTTATTAATAGATAAAAATAATTTTACAGAATACTTAAGCCTTCTATTACTCAATTAGCAACTTATTCTGAATATTCCTTTCTATCTAAAATTGTTTGGATAATAAATGGAATAGTATTTTGTTTATTTGGTGTATGATTATGTACAGTCTGGAACTTTGTGAAATGAAGTGATGATACACATTCTTCAATTTTCTAATTCAATATTTTCATATTAAACTCGATTAAAACTCGTTATAAAGTCGTAATTAACAGGATTTAGATACGCTTCACATACGCTTCAGATACGCTTTATTCTCGATTATTTTTCGGTTATATTTGGATTAAATTTCGTAATAAATATTCATTAACTCTATGGCAACTTTAAGCAAAAATATTTTTGGAACCATTAAAGGCAGTTTGGGTTCCCTGGTATTTCGAGAAAGAAATGGAAAAACATTTATCTATTCTAAGCCAGTAAAACAAAAAGTAAGCAAATCGAAAGCATCAATAGAAGCAAGACAAAAATTTTCCTTAGCTGTTGCATTAGCCAGGGAAATTAATAAAAATTTGGTCCTATCCGGTGTATGGAATCAATGCAATATTAAAGCAACAAATGCATATCAAAAAATAATAAAAGTTAATGCCCGTCTAACAGAACCCAAATCTTTATCTCTAAAAAATATGATTACTCCTGCAGGCTCAATGTTACCTGAAGTATATGTAAATCTTAAAAATGAATCACTGGAAATAATTTTAAGCAGTAATAAACTTCCTGAAGAATTGTTTAATTCAAATTATTTATTTTGTTTAATACATCTCTGGAGTAATAATACCAAGAAGTTAGATTTCATAATTAAACTATACCAGTTTGAATTACTGCCATTTGATAAAAACAATAAACAAAATTTTATAATTGATTTAAGTAGTTTTAAAAAAGCATCATATAAAGATGGTATTTGTTTTATTGCTTTAACGGGTATGAAAGCAGGAAAAAATAAATTTTTCTGGAGTTCTACTTTTGCGAGTAAATTTCTATGATATTATAAATGGTTTATTCACATATAGTAGTTTTTACACTTTTTAATTAATATTAGTATAAGTTGTTTTACACAAATTACTGCATTATTTTTTAATTGGATGTTATTGTAATTAGAAGAGTTCATCTAAAAAACTTTTATAAGTACTCATAATTTGAGCAGTAATTAGAAAAAATCTATATAAAATTCTTCCCGAGAGAAATAAAAATTAAGATTATAAAGGACGAGTAGTTAACTCGTCCTTTAAAATTTCTTATTTAACCAATTCTGATGTTACTGTACCTCCACCCATCATTGCACCTAATTTTGCTTCGGATTTCAAAAGTATTTTATCATTAGTATCAAGCCATAGTGTTTGAGCACCTTCATCACCATCTGATGGTTTAACTTCTATTTTATATGCTTCATATTCACCGGAAGGTAAAGTTACTTTTTCTACATCAAGAACATTTACTATCATCTTTTTAGTACCTGCTCTCATAATATCAATTTGATTAAAAAATGCTTTATAACCTTTCTTCAAAGGTAATGTTTTAAGTGCTAATTCTATACCTGCTCCTTCTGTAATAACCGGTGAATCAATTTTTATATTTAATGGCATCTTTTGAGGACCAGCTTCTATCTGTCCCTCTATTTTATCGGCACCAAAATTTAAATGAATTGTTGCTGGTCCCTGTTTAACATTTCTTTTAATTGGTAATAGAGTATTTGCATCTACAATTAGAGTATCATTGCCTCCCATAATTCCGGTAGCAACATCAACAACAACAAAAACATCTTTATCATTTAATTTCGATTTAGTGATATCTCTATTTACATTTATTTCAAATTTTTGTCCTCGTGTATCAATCTTTATAACATATTTTGATGAAACTGGTTGAATTTTTGAACCATCAAAAGAATTAAGAAACTCATTAGCAACTTCTGTTCTGGGCAGCGAAACAGTTTTAACATCAACAGTAATTTCATCAAGTCTTTTTTGTATTTCTTCTCGAACATCCTGTTGATATCTTCCACCAAGATGTTTTGCAAAAAATTTTTCTAAAGCTACAACCATTGCAAGTCGATTTAACTCACCAAGGAAACCGTGTCCTTCATCTGGTGCAACAATGTATTCAACATTTCTACCTAAATCTCTTAAAGCAACAACTATCTGGTCGGATTCTGTTTTCTTTACTCTTGGATCGTTAGCTCCCTGAACTACAAATAATGGTGCTTTAATATTACTTGCATAGTTTAGAGGAGATTGTTCTTCCAGCATTTTTCTTTCTTCTGGTTTATCCGGATCGCCAACTCTAATTGTAAATATTTTTTTAATTGGTGCCCAATAAGGAGGAATTGAATTTAATAATGTTATAATATTAGAAGGGCCAACAAAATCAAATCCAGCAGCATATAGATCTGGAGTAAAAGCAAGGCCTGCCAGTGTAGCATAACCACCATAAGAACCACCAAATATTCCAATTTTTTTAGGATCAGCAATTCCTTCTTTAATTAAATAATTCACTCCATCGGTTATATCCTGTTGCATTGCACCACGTCCCCATTGTTTATTTCCAGCATTTAGAAATTTTTTACCAAATCCAGTTGAACCTCTAAAATTAGGCATCAGTACAGCATAACCACGATTTGCTAAAAATTGTGCATAAGAATTATATCCCCAGAAATCACGTGACCAGGGACCTCCATGAGGAAAAACTATAGTAGGTAAATTTTTATGTGGAATTCCTTTTGGTAAAACTAAATAAGCTGGAATTACTAATCCATCTTTAGCTTTATATTTTATTGGTTTCATTTCGGCAAGATATTCAGATGGTAAATTTGGTCTTGACTTATAAAGAAATTCAACTTTACCTGTTCTTCTATCAAATAAGTAAGTAGATCCTGGATCGATATCTCTTGATACACTTACTATCCAGAGATTTTCATCATCGGTCATTGAATTTAATGATATTTCTCCATCTGGTAGAGCTTTACGTAATTTATTATAAGCACTTTCAAATTCTTTATTCTTGAAATATATTCTTACACGATCTGCACGATAAAATGTAGCAAGTAATTCATTTGTATTATCAGAAAATAAAGCACCACCAAAGTCAACTTCATTTTCAGGATCTCTCTCAATGAATTTTATTTCGTTAGTTTCTAAATTAAAAAGAAGTAATTCTGTTTTATCTACATTTTTACCTTTGTTAGAAACCAGATAAAAACTTTTACCATCAGGAGTAAATCTATATGGATCAGCTGATTCTTCACTCGATACTGAATAAATAGGAATTAATTTATCCCCATCAACCTTTAGAATTTCCATTCCTCCATCTTCAGTTTGACGAACTCCAAGTCTTAAATTACCATCTAAATCGAAAACCCACGCAACTACATTTTCATCATTCTTACGTATTAAAGTTCTTTCGCCTGTAGTTAGATTTAATTTATAAACATCGTGTAGTTGAGGATTACGATCATTCAATCCAATATAAATTTCGTTAGGAGTTTTTTTAGGAACATCGTAGATATATGCTCTAACATTTTCAAGAGGTGTTAAATCTCTTGATGGTGGAACTGGATCTCCAGTAGCTTTAGGATCAACTGCATAAACTCTAAAATTCTCGTTACCACCTTGATCCTGAACATAAAGAATATATTTACTATCACGAGACCAGAAATAATTTGTGATAGGTCTTTTAGTATCGTTAGTAAGTGGTCGAGCTTCTTCGAATTTCTGGTTTAATTCTTTAATCCAGATATTTCTCACATTGTTGAATGGTTTAATAAATGTAATATACTTACCATCTGGAGAAATTTGAGCTCCCGAAATTTCCGGGTCGCCAAAGAAAACTTCACGATCGATTAGAGGTGGTAGCTGGGCAAAACTATTTGAAACAAATATGATTAATAAAAGAACAAATAATTTTTTCATGTTAATCCCTCGTTATAAGTTGAATAAAAATAGTTAAGAAAATTTGTTTGGTTATTTTAAATACAGCAAGAAAATAAATTTACCATCAAGTTTATATGATTAATATCTTTTCATCAAAAGTATTATTTTAATAATTAAAAAGAAATAGTTTATTGTCATTCATTATATTTTACAATTATCATTTAATACTCACAAACTCAATAAAGAATATGGCAACAAATCATTCATTTGACATTGTTTCTGAAATTGATTTTCAGGAAGTAGATAATGCAATCAATCAGGCATTAAAAGAAATTCAGCAACGGTATGACTTAAAAGATTCAAAAACAGAATTTATTCTTAACAAAAAAGAAAAAGTAATTACACTTAATACAAAAGACGACTATTCTCGCAAACAATCAATTGATATACTTCAATCAAAATTCATTAAACGTGGTATATCAATTAAAGCAATGAAATTAAATGAGCCAGAACCAGCTGCAGGTGGAAGAATAAAACAAATTATAAACTTACAGAGTGGAATTTCAAAGGAAAATGCAAAGAAGATAACAAAAATGATCAAAGAGAGTAGATTAAAAGTAAATGCTCAAATTCAAGATGAACAAATCAGAGTTATTGCATCTAAAATTGATGACCTTCAAGCAGTTATAAAATTAATCAAAGAAGCTGATTTAGATTTTCCAGTTCAATTTACTAATTACAAGTAAGAACCTTTTTTAAATTGCCAAGTAATAAAAAAGCCCCTGGAAAATTCCCAGGGGCTCTATATTTTTAGAAACTATATCTCAAACCAACCTGCATTCTCCAGCGTGATGCCATATCGCTAACCTGAGCAGCTTTATTATTATTTGGTTTAGAGAATGAATAAACTGGACGAGTATTCAAAGCTGGATTTGAGTTAACATTACCATTTTCATCAACTCTTCCCTGTAAAGTAACTATACGATAAGTTGAACTACCAACAGTTTCAACTCTTCCCCATTCACTATTGAGAAGATTTAGAACATTAAGAATATCAACAGAAAGCTGGAATCTACCCAATCCCCATAAATCTGGAATATCTTGAGTTACTCTCAAATCAAGATATTGTTGCCATGGTTCTTTAGCAGCGTTTCTTTCAAAAATCTTTCCTCTATAAGCACTTAAATATTCATCGTTCTTTATGAATGCTTCTAAATCTTCATACATTTTAGTATCTGCTGGTACATATTGTTTATTAACAATTTTACCAAGTAATATTTCTGAACTATTTCTCGGTACATAGAATAAGTCATTATAATCAAAGCCATCATTATTTAAATCACCATAAACTATATATGAATATGGTGAACCGCTTTGACCATTATAGAATAATGAAATTGTTGTTGGTGCATTCTTAAAGAACTCTTCTGTGTAAGAAACTGAAGCAAATACACGATGTTCAATTTCCCACTGTGAAGTAGTTAATTTTGGACTATTAGGATCAATATCAATTGGATTATATCTCATTTGAGATTGTGCCTGAGAAGAATTCAAGCTATTTTTATCTTTTGCCTGTCCATAAGTATAACCAGCATTAACAGAAATTCCACGTAAAACATTTCTCTGTATCTGGAATACTAAATTATATTGATAACCAGAACTTGTGTTGTATAACTCAAGAACATCGTAGAAATTGCCACCACCTGAATTAGTACCACCATAAATTGGGCGACCATCAAGTCCAGTTCCAATAATTGATACTTTTGCTATTGGTGCATTTAAGTTAACTTTTCTATATAACATTTCATTGAGGTTCTTTGAATAAAGAACTTCAAAAGTACCAATGAAACCAAATGGTAATTGTTGATCAACACCAACATTTAATCTTAATAATTGAGGAAGCTTTAAGTCTGGATCTACTAAATCAATTTCTGATTGTAATCTTGCAGCACCTGTACCAGGATCGCCAGCAATGTATTGATTGTAAGGATCTGCTCTAAAGAGCAAACCTGTTCCTGAATTTCTAACTTCTGCAGTAAATGTACCAGCATTACCGAAGTTATTTGACATCCAGACATAAGGAATACGACCAGTAAATACTCCTAATCCACCACGAACCTGAGTTGTTCTATCTCCAGAAGCATCCCAGTTAAATCCAATTCGAGGAGACCATAGTAAATTTCCACTTGGAACTCTATCTGTTTTGTAATCCGGGAAGTATTGGGTTACTAATGGATTTGCATCTGGTTTATCCGGGAATACAGGAACATCAATACGTAATCCATAATTTAATTTCAATCTTGGTGATACAGTCCATTCATCCTGAACATAAAATCCTAATTGAACAACTGAAAATTCTGCTGCAGGAATTGCTTTTGGATCTCTTGGATCTCCCTTTCTTGAATAAACTCTCTGGTAGAATGCAACTTTTTCATTCTGGAAATCTGCTAAGCTATTATATTCATAATATCCAAATGCAGAACGAGCAAATAAATTTGAAAATCTAAATATTTCATTGTGAGTACCAATAGTAAATGTGTGGTCGCCAGCAAATATATTGAAGTTATCAGTCAATTCAATAATATCCTGATCTAATTTATTAGCAGATGAAAATCTATCTGGACCAGCATAGAAACTGAAAGTACCATTTAATTCTTTAATTAAAACTTCTGGTGCATCGGCAGAGATACCTTTTCTTTTATCTCTAATCATTGTAAAACCAGCAATCAATTCATTCGACATTGTGTTTCCAAAAGTGCTGTTTAATATCAATACTGTTGAGTTAGTTGTATTGCTCATCTTATAAGGTTGAGTATCAAACAATAAAGTATTTACCTGACGATAGTTGTAAAACTTTTCTGCAAAGGCATCTACATAATTATGTCTTAATGTTAGTTTATGATTTGTTGCAAGGTTATAATCAAATCTTAAGAATAATTTTGTACTTGGTTGTTCAAGTGTTACATCTTCGTATGAACCAGGATTAAATCCTTTAGCAAGTAAAGCAGCCTTTACCTGATCTGCCAGTGCTTTTAATTCTGCAGGAGTTTTTCCTCCAAAACCACTAATTAAAGAAATATTTGGAGCTGGATTATCATTAGCGGTCAATTCACCATTTACAAAGAAAAATAATTTATCTCTTAATATAGGACCACCCACTCTAAATCCATATTGATATTCTTTGAATTCATCAACAGCTTTTGAAGTAGTACCATTTACTTTGTATTTACCAACTAAATCTTGATTTCTTCCATAGAAATAAGCAGAAGCAGAAAGTTTATTGGTTCCACTGCGTGTAATAGCATTAATTCCACCACCAGTAAATCCACTTTGACGAACATCATAAGGTGCTATAACAACCTGAAATTCACTTATTGCATCCAGACTTATTGGATTTGTGAATGTCTGACCACCTGGAGTTCCTGTTGAACCCAATCCAAATAAGTCATTATACTGTGTACCATCAATTTGAATATTGTTATAACGACTTGTACGTCCAGCAGCTCCTAAATCTGTTCCTGAAAATAAAGGGGATAGTTTTGCAAAACTTTGAAAACTTCTACTAATAGTTGGTAGAGCTTCAATAGCTCTTGGAGTTACAGTTTGAGCAGCACCAGTTCTTGCCTGACTCAAGATTGCTCCTTTTTCTGCAGTTACTGTAACACCACCTAATTCTACAGCTTGTTCTGGTAATTTAAAATCGATCCTGAGATTTTGACCTAACTCAAGAGAGAAGCCTTCTTCTACTTGTGTGGTATATCCAACATAAGAAACTGTAACTTTATAAGGTCCTCCTACTCTTAAACCAAGCAGATTGTATCTACCATCTTCTCGAGAGGTTGTTCCGTATTGAGTACCTGATGGTTGATGCACTGCAATAATATTTGCACCTGGTAGAGGATTACCATTCTGGTCAACTACTCTACCATTTAGTGCTGCTGAAGTTACACCCTGTGCCCAGAGTGTTCCTCCCAGCAATAAAATTATAAGAGTTAGGAAAGAAAATATTAGTTGAACTTTTTTCATATACACTCCTTATTGGTTTGTAGATTTTTAATTAGGTATATATTGTTTTTTGATTTGGTAAAGATTTTTATTCTGAAGTCAAATTTTAGGGGATTTAATTTCATATACAAGTATTAAGCTCAGAGTTAATAATTTTTTAATACTGCAATAAAATCACATACTTAGATTTTTTATCCTATTGAAAATAGGAAAATACTTTTAATAGCAAAAGGATTTTTATTTCTTTTTTTATTGTTATTTTAAATCTAATTAATACCTGAAATTGTTCATTACAAATTGAACTAACAATATACATTAATAAAAACTATGAAAAGAATATACTTCATACTGATATTTTTAATAAATATTATAATATCAGCCCAAAAACCTTATGTTTTGCTGATATCTTTCGATGGTTTTCGCTGGGATTACTTAGAAAGAGGATTAACTCCAAATTTAGAAAAGATTCGTCAAAATGGTGTTGCTGCTCTATCACTTAAACCAGCATTCCCTTCCAAAACATTTCCTAATCACCTTTCTATTGTAACAGGAATGTATCCAGAAAACCACGGTATCATAGGAAATTTTTTTACTGATCCTTATAAAAATCTTAAATATAAATTAAACGATACCAGTGCAGTAAAAGAAGCAAGATGGTATCTCGGTGAAGCATTCTGGGAAACTGCAGAAAGGAATGGAATTATTACAGCCAGTTACTTCTGGCCTGGCTCTGAAATTAACTTATCTTATCGTCATCCAACCTATTTTGTAAATTATGATCATAATCGTTCTTATAAAGAAAAAATCAATGGTATAATTAAATGGTTAACTTTACCACAGGAGAAAAGACCACATTTTCTCACTCTTTATTTTCACGAAACTGATACTTATGGACATGATTTTGGTCCTAATTCTCCTGAAGTTAATAATGCAATAAAACATCTCGATAGTGTTTCGGGCTATCTTTTTGATGAACTATCAAAAATTAATATGCTCGATAGTATAAATATCATTTTTGTGTCTGATCATGGGATGACAGAAATCTCAAAAGAAAAATCTATTAATATTGAAAAATTAATTGAAAAATATAATTGTAAAATACAGGATGATGGTCCAATAATGTTTATTGAACCACCATCTCAATTAAAAAATGAAGTCTATCTAACATTGAAAAAGAATGAAAAAAATTATAAAGTATATCTTAAAGAAGAAATGCCAGATTATTATCATTTTAAAAATCATCCATTTATTTTCTCAATAATTGTAGTTGCAGATTTAGGATGGTCATTAACTACAAACTCTAAATCAGAATGGATTAATTATGCAAAAGGAAATCATGGTTACGATAATAATCAATTAGATATGCATGGAATTTTTATTGCTATTGGTCCAAATTTCAAAAAAAATTATAGAACAGGTACATTATGGAATATTGATATTTATCCATTACTCTGTAAAATTTTTAATATAGCTCCAAGATCTAATATAGATGGCAAACTTGATAGAATTGAATTTATCTTAAATGAAAAGTAAAATATCATGAACAACAAAATCCTAAAAATAAATTACGAAAAATATAAACTACCAAATGGATTAGAAGTAATTTTATATCAAGATAAAAGCTTACCAATTGTTGCAGTAAATATCTGGTATCGTGTTGGTTCTGCAAACGAATCAAAAGGGAAAACAGGATTTGCACATTTGTTTGAACATATGATGTTTCAAGGTTCTAAACATGTTCCTAAAGGAGAACATTTTAGATTAATTCAGGAAGCTGGTGGAACACTAAATGGTTCCACATCTTTCGATAGAACTAATTACTTCGAAACTTTACCTTCAAATTATCTCGAATTAGCACTCTGGCTTGAATCTGATCGCATGGGATTTTTACTACCAGCTCTTACAGAAGAAAAATTAATTAATCAAAAAGATGTAGTGATGAACGAACGCAGACAACGATACGAAAACCAGCCTTATGGTCTCGCATGGGAAATTTTACTTTCAAATTTATTTACATCAGATCATCCTTATTCCTGGCCTACAATTGGATGGATGGAAGATATACAAAATTTCAAATTAGATGATGTTATTAAATTTTTCAAAACATATTATAGTCCAAATAATGCTACTTTAGCTATTGGTGGAAATTTCGATTTTAATAATGCAACAAAATTAATTGAAACTTATTTCGGTGAAATTCCTTCAATCGATATAATACCTGAAGTTAAAAGTCCAGAGCAAAAATTAATTAGCTCAAAAAAAATAATTCACGAAGATAATGTTCAATTACCAAGAATTTATTTAGCATGGCATACAGATAAAATATTTGGTCAATATGATTCTTCATTAGATATTCTTTCAGATATTCTTACTTCTTCAAAAAATGCAAGACTAACAAAATCTCTTGTATATGATAAACAAATTTCTCAGGATGTTACTTCTTTTCAGTATTCAGGTAAATATGGTGGAATGTTTTTAATAATATCAACTGCCAAACCTGAATCCACTCTTGAAGAAATAAAAAATGAAATATTTGAGCAAATAAATTTAGTTATAAAAAAAGGGATTGAAGAAGAAGAATTAATAAGATCAAAAAATAGTATTAAATCTCATTACATTTATTCTTTACAAAAACTTGATGTAGTTGTTGATCATATCAATCAATATAATTTTTATTTGAATGAGCCAGATTCATTTATGTTTGACTTAAATCGTTATGAAAGTGTTAATCCAAATCAAATTATTGAAGTTGCACAGAAATTTTTAAATCAACCATATGTCGAACTTAACATTATTCCCAAGAGAAATAAATGAAAATGATCAATAGAAGTAAAATACCTGCACCAGCAGAAAATATCTCATTTGAAATACCAAGAATTAATTTTGTTAATTCATCAGATGGTCATGAAATTTATTTTATCAAAAAAGATAAACTACCAATTGTTAATTTTAATGTTATCTATTTTTGTGGAAGCAAGTTTGATCCAGAAGATAAAAAGGGATTAGCTCTACTTACTTCTTTTTTAATTGACGAAGGAGCTGGTAAATATGATGCATTTCAAATAAGCAATGAATTTGAAAAACTCGGCACAGTATTCAGTATCAGTGTAAATCACGATATTTTTTCATTTTCAATATTATCTTTAAAAGAAAATTTTGAACATTCACTTGAATTACTTTCTACAATTATCAATGAACCAAGATTAGAAGAAAAGGATTTTATACGAGAAAAGAAAAAATTAATTGATAAAATTATTCAATTAAAAGATGAACCAGCATATATTGCTTCTTCTGCTTTCGAGAAGCAACTATTCAAAAATAGCTATTATGCATTTCCTACAATTGGTTACGAAAATACTGTTAAAAATATTATGCTTGATGATATTAAAGATTATTACGAAAAATATATTCAAAACTCTAAATGTAAATTTATAGTTACAGGGAATATTAATTCAGAAGAAATTATAAATCTTGTTGATAAATACTTTTTACCAGAAAAGAATTTTCTCCCTGATATTGATTTAGAAATTCCAGCTAAATCCACAACTAAATATTATATCATTCATAAAGAAAATTCAGCACAGGGAGAAATAAGAATTGGTCATTTATCCAGAAAGAGAAACTCGCCAGATTACTTTGCAAATAAACTTATGAATTCAATCTTAGGTGGTGAATTTTTTAGCAGAATTAATCTCAACTTAAGAGAGCAAAAAGGTATTACGTATGGGGCTCATTCATCATTTAATTATTTTCAAAATGCTGGTTATTTTGAAATCAATACAGCTGTAAATATAGAGAACGTAGCAGAAGCCATAACAGAAACTTTATCTGAGTTAGAAAAAATAAAAAAGCATATTTCAAGAGAAGAAATAAATTTAGCAAAGTCATTTATTATCAAACACTTCCCTTCTAATTTCGAATCATATTCACAACTTGCTCAGAGTATTTTAATATTGCTTAAATACAATCTCCCATTAAATTATTATGATAATTATATAAAAAATATTGAATCTGTAAGTGAGAGCGATATTATAAAAGCTGCCAGAGAAAATATAGATCTTGATAAATTGACAATACTTGTAGTTGGAGATAAAAATAAAATATTACAACAATTTACCAATCTTTCTCAAGAGATCATCGAATTAGATATTTATGGTAATGTGATTGAATAATACTATCATTTAATTGCTAAACTCTTTTCGATTAAATACGTTGATGATATAGGCACAATTTTATTCCCTTTTTTTCTCATTTTATCAAATTCACCTTTTATTTTTATAAAATTATCAAAAGGTATGTAAAATATTTTTTGATTATCTCCACTTTTATCTTCTGCATAAAATTTGAATTTTGAATTGAGCTCTATTTCATCATCATTTGTTAGGTGAATAAACTCAGATAGATGAATTAATGTGATATTTCGTTTTTTAAATTCATCTCTAATAAAATTATAAGTGGTGGATTTAAATAGATCAGAAGATTCATCTACTACAAATATTTTAGCACCACTAAAAACCGAAGCAATATTTTTAATTGAATTTTTTAGTATGTATTTATGAGATTTAGGATCGAGTTTAAATTGAGAATCTTCAATATCATCATTAATCAATACAATATATTCTTTTGAGTAATTAGCAAGTTTATATAATTTTGAAGCAACTTCTTCATCTGGTACAACAGCAGCAGTTAATTTATAAGGGATGGATAAGAAAGAATTAAAATCATTTTCGCTCAAATCAAACACATCAGAAATTACAAAACATAGTTCATTTCTCTTTCTTATAATTTTTTCATCGGGGATTAATTCAATAAGTAGTTTTAAGTATTCATTAGAATAAATTCGTATTTCGGTAGCACCATAAAAATATTTCTCTTCTGCTACAAAACTTGTAATATCGTTTTCAATTTTTCGATTGAAATCTTTAATAATAAGTGGAATAGGTAAATCAACAGGTATTTTTACATTTACTTTCCTTTCTATTGAATCTTCATTTGCAATTTTGATCTTTGAATAAGAAATCCATTCCTGCTCAATTCCAAAATCATTAAGTACAGAAAGAAAAATGGAATCGAGTTGACGCTTTGAGAATTCAAGTTCTGTGTTAATATTTTTCTTTCGTTTAGTTATAAGATCTACTGCAGCGTTAACAACTAAAATCAAAATAGCTGCAATCAATAAATAGTTTGTATATTTATTTTTTATTAACATAGATTAAAATCAGTTTGGAAGGAAACACTAAATAATTCATTTAAAACTTCACAAAAATCGGTATGTTAGCTTTTATGATAAAAGATAAATGTTGATTACTTGGTAAATAATTATAGTATGTTATAACATCAAGAATAAACATAGAAAAACCTGCTCCTATTTGAAAACCAAATCTTCCAAAATTTTCAAGAAAGTTTTGTTTATTTCTGTCTACTTTGAACTGATGTAAATTTTCAAAATATGCATATTCAATTCCACCATCTACAATTGGCATTAACAGAGCAACATTTTCTAAAATTGGTGGAAAGTAATATCTAATACCAGAAGAGATTAGAATTAAATTACTTGCGAATGTTGAATAATCTGATTTCTTATACAAATCCTGATTACCAGGAAAATGTCCATAACCAATAGTTGTATACAAAAAAACTGGAATAATAACATTATCTGTGTAAGACAATGTTACATCGAAGCCAATACCAATGCTACTATTATTATTTAATGTACCGATTGGGAATTTTGGACCTACACCAACTGCCATAAACAAACCGCGTGCTTCTCCAAATTCTAATATTTGTGAATACAATACCGATACATTCAATAAAATTATTATAAATAATTTCTTCATAAAATTTATTTGCCAAATAATTTTGTTCCTATTCCATATTCAAAAACCAATTCGCCGCCATAATAAGCAGTCATCAAAATTAAAATTACACCAATAAAACTAAATAAAAGAAAAACAATTTGATATTTTTTAGTTAATTTTTTCTTTAGAGATAAATATATTCTTAACAATAAAAGTGCAGAAAAGTACCACACGGTAATTGTAGCATAATCTTCGTGTAGTTCAATCAAATCATAGTACATCGATAAATTATTTTGAAAATTATTTTTGAATGTTTCAAAAGCCTGATGACCTGAAAGGACTGATAAGATTGAACTTATGACACCTATAATCAATAACACAAACGCACTTTTTTGTAAATATTCTTTTTTAAATACAAATCCAGATAAATCAAAAACGAAATAGATAACAAAAAGTGATATTGAAAAATGAACAACTTTTGGATGAAAATTCGAAAGTAACTCCATCTTTACAATCCTATTAAATTTATTTTTCTTATATGAAAATCAGAAAATAAAAATCATTTAACCACAAAGCACACTTCCACCATTAACATTTAGAATTTCGCCATTTATATGTCGAGCTAAATCTGATGCAAGAAAAAGAATTGGTCCAGCAATATCCTCAGCCGAAGCAATTCTACCAACCGGTATTTCTCTACGAACTTTTTCTTTAAATTCTTTATCTGCAAAAACTTCGCTACACATATCTGTATCTACCCAGCCGGGAGCTACCGAATTAACTGTTATATTAAAAGGAGCTAATTCAACAGCAAGAGATTTTGTAAATGAAATTATTCCACCTTTCGATGCAGCATAGTGCGAATGATATGCTTCTCCTCTTTGACCGGCTGTAGAAGATACAAATATCATTCTACCAAAATTACTTTTCTTCATGTATGGTAAACAAGCTTTAGCAAATAGATAAGTTGAAGTCAAATTAATTCTAAGCATTTCTTCCCATCTGTCTAAAGTTAAGTTTTCAAGTGTACCATCATTCCATATTCCAGCATTATGAACCAGAATATCGATATTACCAAAATCATTAATTACATTTTCTACAACATTAAAAATATCTTCTTCTGATTCCATGCTTGCTTTATAAGCTTTAACCATTGGGAATAACTCTTTTTCTAATATTTCAGCTTTTACATTAGAGTTTTTATAAGTAAATGCAACTCTTGAATTAGCTTTTACAAAAAGTTTAACACAAGCCTCGCCTATACCGCGAGTTCCTCCAGTTATTAAAGTTACTTTATTTTTTAAATCGATCATTAATACCTCACTTTATATAAAAATAAACCTTTTGCAGGAACAGATTCTTTTGCAAAACTTCTATTCTTTTTTTCCATTATATCGAGCAAAAAATTTTCATCATATTTTTTTTCTACTGCATAAAGCAGAGTTCCAACCAAAGCTCTTACCATTCCATATAAAAAACGATTTGCTGATATGTAAAATAAAGTAAATTCTTTACTTCTTCTCCAACGAATTTCATTAACAAAACAAATTTTATTTTTTACTTCACTATTTACTTTAGAAAATGATGTAAAATCATGTTCACCTAAAAATAC
This sequence comes from Rosettibacter firmus, assembly GCF_036860695.1. Classification (NCBI taxonomy): domain Bacteria; kingdom Pseudomonadati; phylum Ignavibacteriota; class Ignavibacteria; order Ignavibacteriales; family Melioribacteraceae; genus Rosettibacter; species Rosettibacter firmus. Next base: position 29,038 of record NZ_JAYKGJ010000003.1, read on the forward strand.
TTTGCTTAAATTATTGAGATTATCAATATCTAACTTCATAATAGGTGGATATAAATAAGAATATCTTTCCAGGAAAGGAGATTTGATATGTGTAAAAAGATAAATGTAGCATCTGCTTTTAGCATCAAATCTTGCATGAAAAGTTTCATGAACTTTTTCAATTTTTTTAATAGATATATCGCTGGGGAGAATACCATTAAGTGAATGCTGAAATTTATATAAATCAAAATTCTTCTCTGTACGGAAATTTGCAGTTTGACCAAAAGCATGAACTCCAGTATCTGTTCTACCAGAACCGATTAGATTAACTTTTTCTTTTAAAAGAATTTCAATAGCATCAATAATTTTTTGTTGAACTGTCATTGCATTACTCTGAATTTGCCATCCTGCATAATTTGTTCCATCATACTGAATATGTAAAAGATAGTTGTTCATTTTAGTTATCAAATAAATTAATGTCTTACAAAATTAAGTTAACAAAAAGACAAAAAAGAATTCATCAATAAAAATTTTCAAGTCAATATTGAAATATTCAATAAGAATTTTAAAGTCTCTAAAAAATTTTTATTGTTTTTTAAAAATCAAACAATTAGATTGTTTTTCGAATAAGCAATTAGGTTTTCAAAACAATAATGAATCTATAAATAACAATTTCCTAACAAACTCATTTACCAACCAAATAGGGGTGTGTATGAAAAAAATAATACCACTTTTATTTCTATTTGCTCTAATTCCATCCTACCTTTTAGCACAGAACACCTTTAGAGTTATGGGAAAAGTAACCGATACTAAAGGTGAACCACTCATAGGAGCAAATGTATACATTAAAGCTCTTAACATGGGAGCTGCAACCGATCTTGAAGGGAATTATTCCTTCGAAGTACCAAAAGACCTGGCAAAAGGTCAAACCGTAGAATTAAGTGTTTCATATGTTGGATATAAGTCAAAATCAGTTTCGATTATATTAACAGGAAATTCAATTGAGCAGAACTTTCAATTAGAAGAAGATATCTTTGAAAGTGAAACCATAGTTGTGACTGGTATTGCTTCGAGAACTTCAAAATCGGTTTCAGAAATTGCAGTATCAAGGATTCCAGCTGCAGAATTAACCGCAGTTCAAAGTTATCAGGGAATTAATCAATTATTGAGTGGTAAAGTTACTGGTGTACAATTAAAACAAGCTTCGGGAAATGTTGGTAGTGGATTTAGCTTTTTTGTTCGTGGTGGTGGAGGATTAAATGGCGATGAACAACCCATGATTTATATAGATGGCGTTCGTGTAGATAATGCAGAAATTGTAGGCTATGGTCGTGGTGGGCAGGGTTTTAGCATCCTGGCAAATCTTAATGTGCAGGATATTGAAAAAATAGAAGTTCTCAAAGGTCCTGCTGCTGCAGCAATGTATGGTACAAATGCTTCCAATGGTGTTGTTATGATTACAACTAAAACTGGTAAACTTGTTCCTGGTTTAGGTAAAGGTGTTTCTATTGATTATAAATATAATTTTGGTATTAATACTCCATCATTCAAATATAAAGCAGAAGATTTCCTTTCAGTAAAAGATAACGATAGAGCAAATAAAATTTATAAAGATGGCTTTGTTAGAGATCATTTCATAAGTGCTTCGGGTGGAACTGGATTTATTAGATACTATACTTCTTTCCAAAATAGAATTGAAGAAGGAATACTTGATCCAGTTAAAGGAGATAGAAAAACATTCAAAGTAAATGTTGCTGCTTATCCCACAGAAAACTTAAGTATGAGATTTAATACAGGATTTGCTTACAATTATTTACGTGCACCTAATAACGATAATAATATTTATGGATACTTAGGAAATACTTTGCTTGCATTATGGGGTTTTACAGATAGTGCTGCTGTAGCAAATTTCATCGATAATAATAACAATAACCAATTTATAGGTTCTTACTCATTAACATGGGCACCAATTCAGAATATGGAAATAAATGCAGGCGTTGGCATGGAAGATTCCGATTGGAGACAGGATCAAATTTATCCAGCTCAATATCGATATGGTACAATTAACAAAGGTGCAAAGAGAATTTATAATAGACACTTTAGAGGATTTACATATGACCTGAATGCAAGATATTCTTATGATATTCTCGAAGGACTAAGAAGTACATCTATCATAGGTACACAAATATCTGATCGTAGAATTCAAACAAGTTTTATGAATGCAGAACAATTTGGTTCTCAATACATAATGAATGTTGGTTCTGGTGCTACAATTAGAGAATATAATGAAGGAGCAGCACATAATAGAGATGCTGGAATTTATTTTGAAAACGACTTCTCTTATCAAGATACATATTTCTGGACATTAGCTATAAGAAGAGACTATGCAAGTGCAGTTGGTCGAGAAGCACCTGCTATTACATATCCTAAAGCAAGCTTTGCAATTTGACTTGACAAAATGGTAAAACTTCCTGAACAAATTGAACTCTTAAAATTAAGAGCTGCTTATGGTGTTAGTGGTCAATTACCTGCTAATGATGATGGTATTCCTTTATTATGGCAGGCTACAAATGCCGGTCATGGAATTGGTGCAATCTTAAATTCAATTGGTAATGCAGCAATAAAACCAGAAGAAATAAAAGAACTTGAAGTTGGATTTGAAACAGAATTTCTTAAAATGTTCTCTCTTGAATTTACCTATTTTAATCAAAATGCAAGTAACTCAATTGTTGATAAACAAAATGCTCCATCTACTGGTCTTACAGCAAGTGCTGTTCCATTTAATATTGGAGGCATGAAAAACTGGGGCTTTGAATCCTTATTGCAATTCAACCCGATTAGAACAAGAGATTATAATTTATCTTTCTCCTTCATCTGGAATTACCAGAATAATGAAGTTACAGATTTAGGTGGAGCTCAACCAATATTTGATGGATTTGATGTAAATGTAATTAAAGAAGGAATGAGAAAACATGAATTCTATACATGGAAAACAAAAGGTGCTAAATTTGATGCAAATGGTAAATATATTGGTGCTGAAGCTACCGAAGATAGAGTTGATTTAGGTAATCCATATCCTGACCATTATGGTTCGTTTACAGTCAACTTTAAATTCTTAAAGAACTTTAATTTCTATGCACTGGCTGAATATGGATTAAATAATAAAGTATATAATCTTACAAAACAATTTGCAATACAGTTCAACAACAACACAACATACGAAGAACTGAAAGCAAAATTAGGTCTTACAAATAATTATCCAGAAATTCAAAGATTAGAAGTTGGTTCTGCCGAATACAAAGCTGCTGCCGAACAATATGCCAGCATGTACTATGGTTATGATGGTAATTTCATTGAAGATGCAGATTTCCTTGTTATTAGAGAAGTAAGCTTAAGCTACGATTTTACAGATTTAATTACTGAATTTATTCCTGGAAATTATATTCGCAATTTTGTTGTAGGATTTTCTGGATACAATCTTTTAAAATTCTCTAAATACACAGGTGCAGATATCGAAGTTAATTTTGCAGGTAGCAGAAGCTTATCTCGTGGTCAGGATTTCTTGACTTTACAAAATCCCAGAGTATTCAACTTCTGGTTCCAAATCGGATTTTAATTGAAGGAGAAATGAATATGAAAAAAATAAAATTATTAAAATATGTTTCTCTACTCTTATTCCTCACAGTTTTCGCCTGTGAAGATTATGTAACAAGTGTAGATCCATTTATTGACCGTGTTGAAGATAATGTGCTTGATAGAGAAGATCAGGTTGGCTTTCTTGTCATAGGAATTCAAGATGCTGCTGCATTTTGTATTGACGATCTATTTATAGCAGCAGATGGATTATCTGATCAACTATTCTTCGATCGAAAAGTTCGAAATGCTACATTCCCAACTTATGAACAAATAGATCTTGGTGATATTTTAACAGACAATAACTCAATTGATGCTGCATATACTCCTCTCCATCGTTTTAGAAAATATGCAGATACTTTAATTGCTCGAATTGATAGAATCACATTTAAAGATGAGAATATAAAGAAGAATGGACTCTTTAATGCTTATCTATATGGTGGACTTGCAAGATATTTCAGTGCAACTTACTTTGGATTAACAAAGGATCAGGGTGGAGATGCTATTAATCGCAGTCCAATTATACCATCTGCTCAACTTTATGATCAGGCAATAGATAGATGGAAAACTGCAATAAATTTCACAACTACTGATGCACAAAAAAGATTAGTAAATTCATTAATTGCACGAGCATATTTATTCAAGGGTGATTATACAAATGCTGCTACTTATGCAAAAGATGGAATGAAAAGTGGCGATGCAGTTTTTGATGCTAAGTACAACACTTTAAATGATAACAATTATCGAGTTCAGGCAGGTGAATTACGTTCTCAATTTGTTCTAACTCAAAGAATGGTTGATTACGTAACTAAAGATCCAAAAGAAGCTAATAGAATTCCATTCAAGAAAGCTGCCCTTGCAGCTGGTGCATCAGGTAATTTTTATTATCAATATAAATACAAACTGGATCCCGGTACAGGTTTAATTACTGGAATACCAATTATGACATGGCAGGAAAATAATTTAATGTTGGCAGAATTAATATTGAGAGGAGCTGCATCGGGTGATGCTCTTGCTCTTGTAAATGAAGTTCGTGCATCACATCAAATTGATCCTTTAAATGAAATTACTTTAAACGATCCATCAAAACCTAGTATTGTTGAAGAAAGAGATAAAGAACTTTGTTTCCAGGGGATGAGATTGCCAGATCAAAGAAGATTTGGGTTATGGCACTTACCAGGTAAATGGCAATACTTACCAATACCTGAAGGTGAAAGAAACGAAAATCCGAACTTCTAAAAACAAAAAAGGCTGATCTTATGATCAGCCTTTTTTATTATCAAAAACTTCTATAAAAATTTAGTGTTAATAAAGCTGGTAAACCAGGATTATTTACCACACTAAAATTTAAATTCCATCCCATTTCAGTAGAAAGATTTTTATTATATGCATTAACCAGTCTAATTGCATTTACTGCACTTATTAATCTATTCAATATCAATGCACCCACAGCAAATCTTACATTATTATATGCCTGTTCGCTGGAAAGCCATAATTGGCGATATTCTTTTCTCTGTTCTTCACTACTCCATTTCCAGAAATCTCTTTGAGGATCATAAACATTGTAAAAATCCCGGCTCAATTCTTTTTTACGATTATATTCATCTATGTTAATATAAATTCCAATTGTAGCAAAATAATCAGAATCTTTTCCTTCGAGATTAACACCACCTTTAGATTGTGCAAAAGATTTATAATCATTTTCTTTCCAGTGTCCATAAATATTAAATCCAGCAAATACACCCCAGAGTATTCCATCTGTTATTGTAAAGTATTTGCCACTTTCATAATTATTTGCATATAATTCTCCCATACCGGGAATTAACATTGAATATAAAATTGCAAGTGCTGGATTCTTTTTATTTTTTGAAAAGTCACTCAGAATAGATTCTGTGTTCTGTTGAAAAAATTTCTTGGGATAATTATCTAATTTGTCTTCATCAATTCTATTACTTAAATTTTTTGATAAACTATAGCGATACTCAAATAATATTTCATTCTTAATTTCCTGAGAAAAAATTACTGATGAGACAAACATCAAAAAAAATATTTTTTTCATATAGTAACCTTATTTGTTAATGGAACTGCTGTAGCAATATTCTCATTAACCTCCGTTATTTTTACTTTTATAAACTGATTAATAAAACTCTCTTCAAAAGGAATTTTTACACGCACATAATTAGAAGAAAATCCTTTCATAAAACCATTATGTTCTTCTGCTTCAAATAATACTATTAATTCTTGATTAATCATAGTACGATAAAATTCATTTCTCTTTTTTTCACTTAAGATTCTGAGCATATTATTTCTTTTTCTTCTTTCGTTAACTTCAACTTTATCTGGTAGATTTATTGCTTTTGTATTGGGTCTTTCTGAATATGTAAAAACATGAAGATATGCAATGGGTAGCTCTTTTAGAAAATTATAAGTATCAAGAAAATCATCATAAGTTTCTCCAGGAAATCCTACAATTACATCAACTCCAATTGCAAGTTTATTAATTTTTTCAACTGCTTTATAAATTGTATTACGATAATCTTCGGTTTTATATCTTCTTTGCATCAGTTTTAAAATTTTATTACTTCCACTCTGGAGTGGTACATGAAGGTGATTACAAATTTTATTGCTATTTGCTATTAGTTCAATTAAATCATCACTTAATAAATTAGGTTCAATCGAACTAATTCTTATTCTAAATTCACCTTCGATTTTAATCAGATCATTTAATAATGAATAAAGATTATAACCAAAAGCTTTACCATAATCGCCAACATTAACACCAGTTAAAACAATTTCTTTATAGCCATGATCCAGTATTTGTTCAAATTCATCAATAATTTCTTCTGGTTTTGCACTTCTACTTTTACCCCGTGCAAGTGGGATTGTGCAGAATGAACATTTATAATCACATCCATCCTGAACTTTGAAGAAAGCACGTGTTCTATCGTTGGTTTCGTTCGAATAAGATGGATTAAATGTATCTAATTCTTCGGTTGGAGAAACATGAATGCACGAAAGATTCTTCTTTTCAAAGTTGTCTATATAATCAAATAAATTGAATTTTTCTTTACTACCGAGAACTGCACTTACACCTTCGATGCTTGCTATTTCTTCTGGTCTTAACTGAGCATAACATCCAGTTACAATAACATATGCATCTGGATTATTTCTTAAAGCACGACGAACTATCTGTCGGCATTCTTTTTCTGCACTTTCCGTTACACTGCATGTATTAACAACATAAACATCTGCATAATCATTATACTCGACAATATCAAATCCACGTTTTAAGAATTGTTCACTTATTGTATTCGTTTCAGAATAATTTAATTTACACCCTAATGTATAGAAAGCAACTTTTTTATTCATACCTTAATCAAATTTTAATAAAATAATAAAATGTTTATATCAATACTACAAACAATTTTATATATATAAAAATAACAAACGGGCTGAGTTTATTCAGTGCAGAATAAATTCTCAACCCGTAAGGTATTTTTTATTAATAATTATTCAGATTTAGTTTCTTCTTGCTTGGGATTCTCGCTCTGTGGTGGCTGAGGTGGAGCTGGTGGAACTTTATCATCATACAGATTAAAATCAGATGAATCAAATTTACCTGCATCAGCCTGTCTAATATCTTCAACTGTAACTTTTTCAAGTTTATGTTGAGTTATATATTCTGCTATTTCTTCATCAGATTTTTCTTTTAGAACAGCAATAGCACTCAGAACAATTTTTTTATTTTCTTTATCAAATTCAACAACTTTAAGATCGAGCTTTGTTCCTATCGGGAAACAATAGGATAGATTTTTAATTTTTGATGTTGACAATTGAGTTGCAGGAACAAAACCATCAACTCCAAGTGGGAGTTCTACAATTAATCCTTTCTCGATTATGCGAACAACTTTTCCTTCTGTTTGTTTTCCAACTGCATAAACAGATTCAAATCCATCCCATGGATTTGGATTAATTTGTTTATGTCCAAGAGATATTTTTCTTTGTTCAGTATCAACATTAAGAACTACAACTTCAATTTTTTCACCTTTTTTAACAACTTCACCGGGGTGACGAATTTTCTTTGTCCATGATAAATCTGAAATATGAATCAATCCATCAATTCCAGGTTCGAGTTCAACAAATACACCAAAGCTTGTAAGATTTCTTGCAATTCCAGTGTGACGAGAACCTACGGGATATTTCTTAACAATATCCTGCCATGGATCTGGTGTTAATTGTTTCATTCCAAGAGAAATTTTCTTTTCTTCTTTATCGAGACTTAAAATAACAGCTTCTACAACCTGTCCCATCGAAACAAATTGTGAAGGATGACTAATATGCTGTGTCCAGCTCATTTCTGAAATATGAATTAATCCTTCGATTCCTTTTTCAATTTCGATGAAAGCACCATAATCTGTAAGAGAAACAACGCGACCAGAAACCTTATCGCCAACTTTATATTTTTCGTCAATATTTTCCCATGGATGTGGTTGTAATTGTTTTAAGCTAAGAGAAATTCTTTTCTTCTCTTTATCATAATCGGTAACAACAACTTTAATTTTCTCATCAAGTTTAACAACTTCGCTTGGATGATTTATTCTTCCCCAGCTTAAATCTGTAATGTGAATTAAACCATCAACTCCATTAAGATCAACGAATACACCAAAATCTGTAATTGCTTTAACAGTACCTTCGAGAACCTGACCTTTTTCAAGTTTTTCAAGAATTTCTTTGCGTTGATCTGCAATAGTTTCTTCAATTAATACTTTATGCGAAACAACAATATTTTCTGCTGGCTTATTGACTTTAACAATTTTAAAGTCCATTGTTTTACCAACATAAGCATCAAAATCTCGCACCGGTCTAATATCAATTTGTGAACCTGGTAGAAATGCTTCAACTCCCATTAAGTCAACCTGCATTCCACCTTTAACTCTTTTGAGAATTTTACCTTGAAGAACTTTATCATTTTCATAGGCATCCATAACTTTAGCCCATGTTTTAAGAAATTCTGCTCTCTTTTTACTTAGAACCAGATTTCCTTCTTCATCTTCAACACTTTCTATTACAATATCGATTTTAGAGCCAATTTTTATTTCTTCTGTGGAACTGAATTCAGATTTAGGAATCATTCCATCGGATTTAAAGCCGACATCAACAACAACATTATCTCCGCTAATTCCTACAATTGTTCCCTGAATAATCTCACCTTCTTTAATATCTCTAAATGATTCTGAATATAGTTTTGAAAGTTGTTCAAGTTCTTCAGGTGAATATTCTTCTGCGTTAATAAATTTTGGATGATCAGTTTTTTTGTTTAATGTATCTTTTTGTAAATCGGACATTAGTCCTCCTGCTTAATTTACTGCCTTCGTCTTTCCGCCATCAAAGAAAGCCGTAGCAGTTTATTGTTTTGTTACACATTAGTTATTTAGTGATGGCTTTCAGTGTAAAACTTCAGTTATTTAATATTTCAATCCCTTTACTTCTTAATGTTTCATTTATTTTTTTTAATAAAAATTCTAAATCTTCTTCTGGAGTAAAACCAGTATTATCAAATTCAATAGCATCATCTGCTTTTTTAAGAGGAGAAACTTTTCGTCCGCTATCTATTTTATCTCGTTTTTCGAGATTGGCTTTAACTTCTTCAAAAGTAATAGGGATATTCTTTTGTTGAAATTCTCTTAATCGTCTTTGTGCTCTTACATCAAGCGAAGCAGTTAAAAATATTTTTACATCAGCATCTGGAAAAACAACAGTTGTAACATCCCGTCCTTCTGCTACAATATTACCTTTACTACCAATTTCTCTTTGAATTTTAACCATCTGTTCTCTTACTTCGGGTATAGCACTAATTTCGCTTACCTTTGAATTTACTTCTGCACTTCTAATTTCATCAGTTACTTCCTGACCATTAACAAAAACTTTTGTTAAGCCATTTTCAAACTTCAAATTCAGGTTTAAATTTTTTGCCATTTCTATTACAGCCTGTGTATCGTCAACAATCCCTTTTTTAATAGCCATAAGCGTTATTGCACGATACATTGCTCCAGTATCTAAATAAATAAATCCAAGTTTAGTTGCTAAATTTTTAGCAGCAGTGGATTTACCTGAGCCAGCAGGACCGTCTATTGCTATTATAATTTTCTTTAACATTGGGTTACAAAAATAGAAAAAGAGCTTTGATGTAGCAAATTTAAATAACTTTTAAACTTTGTTTATTATTCTATTATTATTATCAACATGCAGGATTTTTGGGGTATGACTTTTTAATTCTTCTTCTGAGTAAATTCCATAACTTGCAATTATTATTAAATCCCCTTTCTGTACTAAACGAGCTGCTGCCCCATTCAAAATTATTTCTCCTTCTTTACCAAAAATTACATAAGTTGAAAATCTTATTCCATTATTAATATTGTAAATATCTACTTTTTCATATTCTAATATGTCTGCCTTTTCGCATAAAAATTTATCAATTGTTATTGAACCTTCGTAATTCAAATTAGCATCTGTAACAACCGCACGATGAATTTTTGACTTTAAGACTGTTCTTAACATTATACAACCTCTTTTTCTTTGTTAATGTTATAAGCAAGATATAAACCATTTAAAACCAGTGTTGGAATAATAATATCAAAAAGTTTTGCGTTTTCAAATAAACGTGAAAAACCACCAGTACCAATTACTACAGGAGCTTCATCTTTAAATGCTTCTTCAATAATTCTTGATTTAATTTCTTTTACAATTCCTATCTGTCCAAAATATAATCCAGATTGTATACTCTCAACAGTGGAGCGTCCAATTACTTCATTCATTTCTTTAATTTCAACAGCAGGTAATTGTGCCGTTTTGCTCTCCAAAGCTTCCATAGAAATTTTTATACCGGGTAATATTACTCCCCCAAGATATTCTTTGTTTTTTGATATTACACAAAAAGTGGTTGCTGTTCCAAAATCGATAACAATAAGATTTTTATTGGGAAATGTATGAACAGCGGCAATTGCATTAGCAATTCTATCTGCTCCAACTTCAACAGGATTGCGGTATTTTATTTTTAATCCAGTTTTTACACCTGGTTTAAGAAAGAAAGGTTCTATATTAAAATACTTGACACATCCAGCTCTCAGCGAATGATTTAAATCCGGAACAACACTACAAATAGAAATTCCATCTATATTTTCTGTGTCGAAATTATTTTCTTTCAAAACACTTTTCAAAAATATACCAATTTCATCCGACGAAAATTCCTGACGAGATGTTTTTCTAAATTGTAAAACCAGTTCATTATTATGAAAAAGACCGCCATAAATATGTGTGTTGCCGACGTCAATGCAAAGAATCATTTTTTATCTCCAATTTTTTGAATAACAATTTTTTCAATTTCTTCCGATAAATCATAAGCAGTATTTACAGTTATTTTTTTCAATTCTCTATCATAAATATGAAAGATTCGTTGAACATTATTTTCGTCTCTATCATTTAAATCATTATTAACAACTAAATCGCAATTTGAATTGTGAAAACATTTTTTAACTGCACTAATTTTTTCTTCTTCATTAAGTGCATTTGTAAATTTAAACGCAACCAGAAATAGATTTTTATTTTTTGAATAGTCTTTAATCTTATCGAGTATTTTAAAATTCTTCTTTAAATGAATATTAATTTCATCCACTTCAGATTTAATTTTAGAATTTAGTGGTACATCATATTTAACATTTCCAAGTTCTACAAAAACCGGTGAATAGTCACTAACAGCAGCATTGTGAATTACTAAATCATATGAATCAGAATTAAGAATACTTTCAATTTTTTTATTCAAATCATTAAAATCGTTATAAGAAATTTTATTGCAATGTGCTGATGGTGTAGTAGCATCAAATGCATGAAGATAAGTTACGCTATGACCATTTCGAGCAAAATAACTGGCAATTTCTGAAGCTGTTCTACCAGTACTCAAATTTGTGATATATCGTATTCCATCAATATTTTCTTTAGTTCCCCCACCAGTAACAAGAACTTTCAGTTTTCTTTTCTGATTATTTTCATTAAGTGAAATTAATATATATTCATAAATTTCATCTGGTTCAAGAAGTTTTCCTTCTCCCATATCACCACATGCCAGGTAACCTTTAGAAGTTGGTAAAACTTTTATTCCCCAGTCACTTAATTTTTTTAATGATTCTTTTGTTACTGGATGCTCATACATTTTCACATTCATTGCAGGGGCAATTAAAAAAGGTCTTTTAAAATCATAAGCAAGAAACAAAGAAGTTATTAAATTATCTGCAACTCCATTTGCAAATTTGTTAATTGTATTGGCAGAAGCAGGACATACAATTATTAAATCAGCCCATTTCATAAGATTAATATGATTCATCATTTCGCCCTGTTCAAATGAATCGCAATAAACTTTATTGCCAGTTAATCCTTCAAGTGTAGCATTTCCAATAAATTTCAGTGCATTTTCTGTTATAACAACTTTAACTTCAAAACCATTCTGAACCAGTTTTGAAATTAAGTATGCACTTTTATATGCAGCTATTGAGCCAGTTATTCCAAATAAAATTTTATAATTCGACATTGTCAATTAACCTCACTTTTCCAATGTGAACGGCACCAAATCTTCTTCCTTCTATATCTTCAATATAGTCAACTTTAAAACCAAGTTTTTCGAGTTCTTCTTTAATTTGATTAGCAGATTTTTTTGATTTAAGAAGCTCGGGAAAATTTACTGCAATTTTTCTTTCTTCATCTGTCAACAATAAATTTCTTGAACTTAATGCAAGTCCATCTTCATCTCGAACAATTGGACAGGGCACTATTTCGATATCCATAAAAAATGCTTTGCACATTCCTTCAATTAGTTTTAATTGCTGATAATCTTTTTCGCCAAAATATGCTTTGTGTGGTCTTACTATATTAAATAATTTCATAACAACCGTAAGAACACCTTCAAAATGTCCTGGTCGAAATGCTCCGCATAGTTTTTTACTGAAGTCTGTCTCAACAATTTTGTAGCGATAATTATCAGAATAAATTTCTCCGTATTCAGGATAAAACAAGTAATCGACATTCATAGTTTCGAGCAACTTAAAATCATTTTCAAATGTTCTTGGATAATTTCGTAAATCATCAGGATCATTAAATTGAGTTGGATTAACAAATATACTTACAACTGAAATATCATTTTCTTTTAAGCATCTTTCTATAAGTGATGCATGACCTTTATGAAGAGCTCCCATAGTGGGTACAAAACCAATTGTTTTGTTTTTTAAGTCTTCTGAATTTCTAATGACTTTCCATTCAGAAATATTTTTTATCACTTTTGTCATGTGTAACTCTCATTTAAGTCCGGGTAAATTTGATTTTTAACATCATTATTGAATTTATTAAGTGAGTTTAAGATTAATTCATAGCCATTCAAATATTTTCTTAAAAATTTTGGTTGAAATTCTTTTGATAAACCAAGCATATCCTGAAGTACAAGAATTTGACCATTTGTAAAAGGTCCGGCACCAATTCCAATTGTAGGGATTGAAAGTTCATCTGTAATTTTTTTAGAGAGTTCATAAGGAAGCATTTCTAAAACAATTGAGAAACATCCAGCCTTTTCAAGTTTTTGAGCATCATCCAGTAATTTCTTTGAAGCTTCACTATCTTTCCCCTGTAATTTATAGCCACCTAATTGATGAACAGATTGTGGTGTTAATCCAAGATGGCCCATCACAGGAATTCCTGTTTTAACAATGTATTGAATCAATTCGATATTATCATCTGCCCCTTCAATCTTAATTGCTTGAGCTCCAGCTTTCATTAATTTGTCGATTGCTTCCATTAAATATTTTGTACCTTTTCTATGTGCAAGAAAGGGTAAGTCTGCAATTAATAATTTATCTTTTAAGCCACGTTTAACCGCAGCCACATGATAGCACATCATTTCAATTTCTGCATTAATTGTTGTCTCGAAACCATGCATAACCATTGCAACACTATCACCAACAAGGACTGCATCAATTTCACTTTCATCTATAATTTTGGCTGACCAGTAATCATAACATGTAACCATTGATATCTTTTTTCCCTGTTGCTTAGAATTTTTAAAATCGATAACTGTTTTCATTTTACACCAATGAATTAAATTAAAATGTCTTTACAAAATTTATCGAGAAGTAATTTATGAGATGAAATGGTGCGGATAGTTGTTTGTTGATTTGATTCTGGTACCTGTCTCATCGATCAAGTCCTTTTTGTAGTACGAAATATTTTATGTAATTGTTCCTTTTCAGGAATCAACTCATTTTACAATCGAAAGATAAAGTTTATAATCAAAATAATCTAATGTGTTTTTAAATGGCAATAAAATTTATTGAATGAAAACCGGAATAATTTATCAATTGGTTATTCCAATATTTTTTGAATTATGAATAATTTCAAAAAAGTAATTTTCTGAATTCAGTAAATCTTTTAAGGTAATATTTTCAATAATGGTATCAATAGCATCCTGAATAATTCTCCATAAAGAACGAAGAGAACAATCAATAGAATTTGTACAAAAGTTTGTAATACCTGCATGAGTCTGGCAAAAAGTATCGTCATATAATCTTCCACCTAAAACATATAATACATCTTTAATTTTAATTTCTTCGGGTGGTCTGGATAAAGTGTAACCACCCATTTGCCCCCGTTCAGCCACAAGAAATCCAGCCAATCTTAATATTCTTAATATTTTACCTACATTATGATGCGACATTTTCTCAGCACGTGAAATTTCTGGAATAGTTAAAGATTTGCCAGCGCTATAAAATTTAGCTATTCTCAGTAATAATCTTAAGCCATATTCTTCTTGTGAACTAAACTTCAATTTAAATTCCTATTTATTTCTTACCAATTTTTCATAGTCATGAATTCAAAGGTATTTTTGAACCACAAGAAATAGCATGAACTAATTGAGCATATTTTTCAGGTGAAATTGATGGACCTTTTCGTTTGCAATATTTATCAAAAATTGATTTTAATTCTTCTGCTATTTCTTCGGCATATCTTCCTTCAATTCTATATCTGGGAAGAAAATATACCAGCTCACCATTATCAAACAAAGCCATTGATGGAGACGATGGTGGATATTGACTCAAGTATTTTTCGCGAAGATAATCAACTGCTTCTCTATCCTGTCCAGCAAACACTGTAATAAGTTTATCTGGAATTGTATGATGTTGCAGTGCTAAAGTAGCAGCTGGACGAGCACTTCCTGCAGCACATCCACAAACAGAATTAATAACCACAAAAACTGTTTCACCATTTTTTTGAGAAAGAAAATCATCAATCAATTGAGGTGTTGTTGCTTCCTGAAAACCAACATAAATTAATTCATCACGCATAGGTTGAACAGCTTCTGGATCATAAAGCGGTGTTTTAGTATTTATATTAAACATATTGAACCCTTTCTTTTTTTATAGAAATCCTAATTCTAATTTTGCAGCCTCACTCATCTTATCCATACTCCATGGTGGATCCCATACAATATCAACGTATACATCTTTCACTCCACTTACTTTCTGAACTTTATATTTAACTTCTGATGGAAGACTTTCTGCAACCGGACAGTGAGGCGAAGTTAAAGTCATTTTTATATATGTATTTCCTTCATCATCAATCTTTAAATCATAAATTAATCCTAATTCCCAGATATCTACCGGTATCTCAGGATCAAAACATGTTTTAAGTACAGAAATTATATCTTGTTCAAGTTTTCCTTTATCTATCATATCACGATGCAAATATTTGTTTTACTTTTATTAAACTTTCTACGAACTTATCTATTTCTTCTTTAGTATTATAAAATGAAAAAGATGCCCTTGCTGTAGCTGGGATATTAAATCTTCTCATAATTGGTTGAGTACAGTGATGACCTGTTCGAATAGCAATTCCATCTGTGTCAATAATAGTTCCAATATCATAAGGATGAATTCCTTCAATTATAAAAGAAATTACAGAAGCTTTCTTCTTTGCTGTTCCAATAATTTTTAATCCTTCAATTTCCATAAGTCTATTTGTAGCATATTCAAGAAGTGAATTTTCATAATTAATAAGTTCGGTTCTATCAAATTGATTTAGATAATCAATGGCGGCACCAAGACCAATTCCACCAGCAATATTTGGAGTTCCAGCTTCAAACTTACGTGGAATATCTTCAAATGTAGTTTTTTCAAAAGTCACGGTTCTGATCATATCACCACCACCCTGATAAGGAGGCATCATTTCAAGATATTCAGTTTTACCATACAGAACACCAATTCCAGTCGGCCCAAAAACTTTATGACCTGAGAATGCATAAAAATCAGCATCGAGTTCCTGCACATCAATTTTAAGATGCGACATTGCCTGTGCACCATCAATTAGAACGGGTATCTTATATGAATGAGCTATTTTTATAATTTCTTTAACTGGATTGATTGTTCCAAGTGTATTGGAAATATGAACAATTGAAACAAGTTTAGTTTTTTCTGTAATTAATTTCTCAAATTCATCTAATTGAATTTCACCATTATCATTTATAGGTATTACTTTCAAATTAATATTTTTTCTATCTCTAATTAGCTGCCATGGTACTATATTCGAATGATGTTCCATGTTTGAAATTATTATTTCGTCTCCTTCACGAAAATACTTTGTTCTGCACAACGAAGAAGCAACTAGATTGATTGCCTCTGTAGTACCCCGTACAAAAATAATTTCTGAAGCACTAATTGCATTAATAAATTCTTTTACTTTTAATCTTGCATTTTCATATTGTTCTGTAGCAAGTTCACTTAAAAAGTATAATCCTCTATGGATATTTGCATTATCATAAGTATAGTAATGAGTTAATGCATCTATTACTGATTGGGGTTTTTGTGTTGTCGCAGCATTATCAAGATAAACAAGTGGTTTGCCATTAACCAATCTTTTTAGTATTGGAAAATCTTTTCTTACTTCTTCAACATTAAATTTTCTTTTTGTCTCTGTAACTGTATTAATCACTTTATCACCGTAAGATTATTGATTTTTAATTTCAACTCTGTGAAGATGTTTGAATATTATGTGATTAATTTGTTCACGAAGTTCTTCAATTTTAATTGTTTCAATTACATCATAAGCAAAAGCTCTAATTAAAATTGATTTTGCCAATTCTTCAGGAACTCCTCGAGAACGAATATAGAATTCTGCACTTTCATCTAAATGACCAACAGCTGCACCGTGTGTGCATTTAACATCGTCAGCAAAGATTTCGAGTTGTGGTTTTGTATCTACTTTTGCATTTGGTGAAAGTAAAATTGCTTTATTCTGTTGATAAGCATTTGTCTTTTGAGCACCGGGTCGAACAAATATTTTACCATTAAAAACACCATGCGATTCATCATCAAGTATACCTTTATACAATTCATTACTTATACAATTTGGTTTTATATGATCTATAAAAGTATGATTATCAATATGCTGTTTACCATTGGCGAGATATAAACCATAAAAATGTGTTTCTATATTTTCGCCGTCTAATTTTGAATTGATGTCGTTACGAACAAGTTCTCCACCAAAATTAATATTGAATTGATTAAACACACTTTTACTTTTCTGAATCACATCAATTTTTTCTATGTGAAATGAATTCTCATTTTCTTCTTGAATTTTATAGTAATCTACAATTGCTGCTTCATCAATAAAAACATTTACGGTTGAGTTTAAAAAATATTTTTGATTACCAAATCCTTTGTAATTATAAATAAAGCTGGCTTTAGAATTTTTATTTGCAATAATAA
Organism: Rosettibacter firmus; assembly: GCF_036860695.1. Taxonomy (NCBI): domain Bacteria; kingdom Pseudomonadati; phylum Ignavibacteriota; class Ignavibacteria; order Ignavibacteriales; family Melioribacteraceae; genus Rosettibacter; species Rosettibacter firmus. The sequence goes on from NZ_JAYKGJ010000003.1 coordinate 46,446, forward strand.
AATTTCGAGGAGATGATAATACTTCATTATTATCATTTCCATTAATAAATAAAATCTGAATGGGCTTATCTACAGTCACGTTTTCATCAATAATAATTACAGAACCGTCATTTGCATAAATATTATTGAGAGCATGGAATATATTTTCGTCCCCAGAAAATTGATTTAGATATCTTTCAAGAATTTCCTGATTCTCGTTAACTAATTTTTTCAAACTCCCGATTATTACACCTTCTGGAAGATCATTTATATTACTTAATTGCTCATAAAAAATACCATTAACTAAAGTCACAAGATAGAAATCAAAATCTTGAAATAAATATTTATTGATTTCTTCAAAAGAAAATTGAGGATTATCTACTATTAAAGAAGGAACAAATCTATGTTTAAGAATAGGGGTTATATCTGTGTATTTCCATTCTTCATTTTCCTTTGTAGGGAAATTCAATTCTGTAAATTTTTGTATGGACTTTTCTCTAATTTTATGAAGCAATGGTTTTTCTGTGCCATTTATTTTTTTCGATAATAATTCCAGATTAGATAAATACCAATTCTTTGCTTCTATATGTAAATTGGTTTGATTCATAAATTCTCCTGCTTATACATTTTCTGTTTCAAATTCATCTGTTATAACCCAATCGTAACCTTTTTCTTCGAGTTCTAGAGCTAATTCTTTTCCACCAGATTTTACAATTTTACCTTTATAGAGAACATGAACATAGTCTGGTGTTATATAATTAAGTAATCGTTGATAATGAGTAACAACAATTACAGCATTTTTTTCATTATGAAATACATTTACACCATTCGAAACTATTCTTAATGCATCAATATCAAGTCCAGAATCTGTTTCATCAAGTATGGCTAATTTTGGGTCTAACATTAATAGTTGAAAAATTTCATTTCTCTTTTTTTCGCCACCAGAAAAACCAACATTTACAGAACGACTTATTAATGATTCGTCCATTCCAAGTATATTTGATTTTTCTTTCATCAAATCAAGAAATTCTTTTGGTGTAAGTTCAGGAAGATTCTGATACTTTCTTTTTTCGTTCAATGCAGTTTTTAAGAAAGTTGCATTGGACACACCGGGAATTTCAACAGGATATTGAAATGCCAGAAACACACCTTCGCGAGCTCTTTCTTCTGGTTCCATCTCAAGTAAATTTTTTCCTTCAAACCAGATTTCACCTTCTGTAACTTCATATCCTTTGTTACCGGCAAGAACATTTGCAAGTGTACTTTTGCCAGAACCATTCGGTCCCATAATAGCATGTATTTCGCCAGCTTTTACTTCAAGATTTATTCCTCTCAGAATTTCTTTCCCTTCAACATTCGCATGTAAATTTTTTATTACTAACATTTTTTTCCTCTTTATTTTTTTTAATTATCCTACACTACCTTCTAAACTTATAGCAAGTAGTTTTTGTGCTTCTACAGCAAATTCCATTGGTAATTCTTTAAATACCTCTTTACAAAATCCATTGACAATCATATTTATTGCATCTTCAGTTGATATTCCTCTTTGATTTAGATAAAAGATTTGATCTTCACCAACTTTTGAAGTTGTTGCTTCGTGTTCAACTTTTGCTGTATTATTTTCTACTTCGATATATGGAAATGTATTTGCACTGCATTTATCTCCCATTAACATGGAATCGCACTGAGTAAAATTGCGTGCACCAATAGCGTTCTTACCAATTTTGACAAGACCACGATATGAATTTTTACTCCTTCCAGCAGAAATACCTTTAGATACAACAGTACTCTTTGTATACTTTCCGATATGAATCATTTTAGTTCCAGTATCTGCCTGTTGATAATTATTTGTTACAGCTACTGAATAAAATTCTCCTATTGAATAATCTCCCTGCAGTATACAACTTGGATATTTCCATGTAATTGCGGAACCTGTTTCAACCTGTGTCCATGAAATCTTGGAATGTTTACCACGACATGCACCTCTCTTAGTTACAAAATTGTAAATTCCTCCTTTACCTTCTTTATCGCCTGGATACCAATTTTGAACTGTTGAATATTTTATTTCTGCATTATCGAGAGCAATTAATTCTACAACTGCAGCATGAAGTTGATTATTATCGCGTATTGGAGCAGTGCAACCTTCAAGATAACTTACATAAGAACCCTCATCAGCTATAATTAATGTTCTTTCAAATTGTCCGGTTTCCTGTGCATTAATTCTAAAGTAAGTGGATAATTCCATTGGACATCTTACACCTTTTGGTATATATACAAAAGAACCATCACTGAATACTGCAGAATTTAATGCAGCATAAAAATTATCAGTATATGGAACAACCGAGCCGAGATATTTTCTCACAAGGTCTGGATGTTCTCGTATAGCTTCTGAGATTGAACAAAAAATTATTCCTTTTTCTTTCAATGTCTCCTTGAAAGTTGTTGCAACCGAAACTGAATCGAAAACAGCATCTACAGCAACTCCAGCTAATAGTTTTTGTTCTTCCAGTGGTATTCCTAACTTTTCAAAAGTTTTTAGTAATTCTGGATCTACCTCATCAAGACTTTTTTTCTTGGGGACTTTTTTAGGTGCTGCATAATAACTTATATTTTGAAAATCAATTTTAGGATAAGTTACATTTGGCCATTTAGGTTCTTCCATTGTCTTCCAATAACGGAATGCTTTCAGTCGCCACTCTGTCATCCATTCAGGTTCCCCTTTTTTATTAGAAATTAATCTAATGATATCCTCGTTCAAACCTTTTGGCGCAACTTCAGATTCAATTTCTGTAACAAAACCCCATTTATACTCAGATTCAGTTAATTCATTAAGTATATTCATATCATCGGGGTGTTTTTCTACTGATTTCTTTAATAATTCATCCATCTTTAATAACCTTAAAATTTTATTTATGAAACCTATCTAATCTTGATTATTTTGTCAAGATTTATTTACAAAAACATATTAATAATTTCTAAAGTTCACTAAATAATTTTTTCAGAGAATTTTTATGAATTGTCATTATTTCCCACCTGTTACATACTTTATAATTTCTGCTTTTTCGATAGTAATTAATCCACCGCACTTTGCTTCTTCAAATATTTTGTTTAATACTGGCAAAAATTTTTCAACTTTTTCTGATTCATCCACAATTTCAATTACAATTGGTAAATCTTCTGAAAGTCTTAAAATTTTTGCAGTATGGATTCTGCTATCTTTACCAAATCCCATAATTCCCTTAAACACTGTTGCACCAGCAAGACCAGCTTTACGTGCTTCTAAAACAATTGTTTCATAAACTGGCTTATGATTTAAAATATCATCCTCACCTAAAAAAATTCTAATTAATTTTGCCTCGCCTTTAATTTCCATTATCAATCCCCGGAAATAATTTTTGATAATTTATAAGTAATGAAAAGTACAAACAAAGTTAGAAATAAGTTAAAGAATATATTTAATCCTGCATATAAATATTCTCGTTCTTTTAAGAAATTAATTGTTTCGTAAGAAAAAGTAGAAAATGTAGTTAAACCACCACATAAGCCAATAGTTAAAAATAATCTTAATTGCTGGCTGATTAATTCATTTGCGTCGAGATAATACATAACAATCCCAATAATAAAACTTCCCAGAACATTTACTGTTAATGTCCCATATGGAAATATCGGGCTTAAAAATTTATAAACAAAACCAGAAAGCCAGTATCTTAATACACCCCCTAATCCTGCACCTACAAATACAATAATATAATTTTGCATTTTTTTACCCATTTGATTAAAAATTGCAGGTAGGAGTTATCAGTCCGTAGTAATTTAGTAGGACGTTTTACTCAATAATGAGAAGGCTAACTCCATAGCCATTGCAAAATTAACAAAGTTTACTTTTCAAAACAATTTAAACGATCAATAACTAATAAGTAAATAAATTCCTCCAAGGATAACCAGAATGCCACACATTTTTTTATTCAACAAAGTTGCTCTACTTTTTTCTGTCCAATTAAGATATTGTTGAACTTTACCTGTTAAGGTGCCAGCTCCAACAATAATAGAACAATGACCAATTCCAAAAGAAATTAAAAAAAAATTGCCAATAAATAATTATATTGAGCTGTTTGAAATACCATACCCAGCACAGAAGTCATATAAGCAAATGTACATGGTCCTAGTGCTATCCCAAACAATAACCCTAATATTAGAGCTGCAAAAAATCCTTTATAATTAGTTGATCGCAAACTTACGCTGTTCCAATCCAGTTTTAAGATATTCAGAAGATATAATCCAACTAAAAAAAATAATTGAAACCAAAATATTTCCTACTTTACCAACATCTCCCATAAGTCTTCCAAGCGATGCAGTAATAATTCCTAATATAACAGTAATTAAAATCCCGGTGGCAAAAATCAATGATATTAAAAAAGTCTTTTTAATTGAAATTTTCCCCTGTGAACTAATAAATCCAACTATGAGTGGTATGCTTGATAAATGACAAGGCAATAAAAGTATTGATAGTACTCCCCATGAAAAAGAAGCAAAAAACAAGCCATATATTGCCAGTTATTGTTTCATAAAGTGATTTAAATATTTTTTTCCATTATTAACCCTTTGATTTTAATGGTACTAATCCTTGAGCTTGCAATATTTTATCTATTTCTGCCTCGGAATAATAACCTTCGTGACGATGAAATTCTTTTCCATTTTCATCTAAAAAAACTTGAGTAGGTATAACTCTTATTTTGTAAGCTTCAGCTTATTTCCTTTGTTCTTGTGTCCACACATCGTAGAAAATAACTTTTATTTGTTTTCCATACTTTAACTCAATATTTTTCATAACAGGTTGCATCATCCTGCAGGGGATACAATTTACAGAGCCAAGTTCTATAAATATAACCCTTGGTTTTTCTTCGGTTTTTTTTGTTGTTTTTGATTGAGCAATAATCAAATTAAATGAAAGTGTTGAGAAAAGGCATATTAATAGAAAATATTTAATTTTCATTTTTGATATCCTTCTTTTAACCACGAAATAATCTGTTCTTCTTTAGGAATAATGCCAAAGCATTTTACCTGGTCATTAATAACCAACCCGGGTGTCATCATTATACCATAATTCATAATTTCACTTATATCAGTTACTTTTTCAATTATTGCTTCAATACCTTCTTTATTTACAATTTCTTTTACTTTTGATTCAAGAGTCTGGCATTTTTTACAACCTGGACCAAGAATTTTAATTCTAATCATAATTTGTTAATCCTCCTTATTTATTTTCTGAATTATTTTTTTTCTTATTTCATCAGGTGATGGAATTCCATTTATATAAAATCTGCATGAGAGATTAGGATTTTCAGGTTCTGGCAATCCTTCAAAATCTTCTCCATCAATTAATAATGTAGGTGAACCTCTAAATCCAATTTGCTTTGCTTTTAATTGATCTTTAACTAAAATTAGATTAAACTCAATTTTATCCTCAATATCTTTGATTGCATAAAGCAAATTTTCATACATTTTTTTATGATTAGGACATTCATCGAAATATTGAAATTCGAGTTTTACTTTCATCTATTTTACCTTTCAATTAAAATAAAGAACCGTAAATTAGACCACTGATTGTTGCCATAATAACAACTAATGAAACGTATGTTACAGTTTTTTTAATTCCAATAACACTTTTAATTACCAGCATATTTGGTAACGATAATGCAGGACCGGCAAGTAATAAAGCAAGTGCTGGACCTTTACCCATTCCATTATTAATTAATCCCTGGAGAATTGGTATTTCTGTTAAAGTTGCAAAATACATAAACGCACCTGTGAGTGAAGCAAAGAAATTTGAGAATAAAGAATTACCCCCAACTAAAGTATAAATCCAGTTTTTTGGAATAATCCCTCCATTACCATTTGCAGAACCAAGCAAGAAACCTGCAATTAAAACACCTGCACCGAGTAGTGGCATAATTTGTTTTGTGAATCCCCAGGTTTCACCAAGCCATTGATTTGGTTCATCTTCTGAAAATGTCAAAGCAATAGTAGTTGCAATCACTCCTACTAAAAATGGTATGGTGGGATTATCATAAAATAAAAGTGCAGATAAAACAACTCCGAGTGCACCAAGTATTACATATACTTTTTTTACTTTGATTATAAAAATCATTGAGAGAGCAAATGCAATCCCAAACAATGAAGTAATAAACCATTTATTAGCATAAATATGATACCAGAAACTATTAGTATCATTAACTGGTTTTCCCCAATTAACAAAAACAAGAATTGCAACAAGAATAAAAAAGTGAATGGCTGTCTGCCAGAAAGGTCTTGCTTCTTCAATATCTGGCATTGTAAGTTGATTATCTTCTTTTTCCTTTTCTTCTTTTCTAAAAATAAAAGCCATTAATAATCCTATTATAATACTGAATGAAACAGCTCCAATAACTCTTGCAATTCCAAGCTCAATTCCCAAAATACGTGCTGTTAAAATTATTGCCAGAATATTAATTGCTGGTCCTGAATATAAAAATGCAATTGCTGGACCTAAACCAGCTCCTTTCTTATGAATTGATGAAAAAAGTGGCAGAACAGTGCATGAACATACTGCTAATATGGTACCTGAAATCGAAGCAATTAAATAGGCTTTCCATTTTTTTGCTTTTGCACCAAAATATTTTACAATAGATGCCTGACCAATAAAAACAGCAATAACTCCTGCTATAAAAAAAGCTGGCACCAAACAAAGTAACACATGTTCCTGTGCATACCATTTAGTAAGTTCGAAAGCATTTATAATTGCATTTCTAAAATTTTCTGAATCTAAAGGCATAAAGTATGCGAATAAGAAAAACCCAAGAATCCACAAAAAAGATTTATATTGTTCTTTCCAATTCATTTTGCAACCTCTAAAAAGTTAAAAAAGATTGTTTTCTATAAAAATTCAGTAAGACACAAAATTCAGGATATTCAAAACAATCCCGAAAACTACTTTTTTCATAAATAGAATATTTTTGTTTCAATTCTTTTAATTTAGCAATAAGTTCTTCTTTTGCTGGAAAAGATATTGCACCTGTTTCGCATTATTTAGCACAGGATGAACAGCCAACAACACAGTAATATGGATTAACCACTTCTGTATAAAGTTTTCCAGCTTTGAAAACATCATTACTACAAAAATCAATGCAATTGCCGCAACTATTACATAGATCTGTGTTTATAGTAGGATACCAAGGTATTTCTTCCCTTGGGATACCCATATAATCTCTTCCAGTCATAATTATGATTCCTCCAGTGCTTTCTTAATATCATTAAAAGCTGTATCGGTATTTTTAAATGATATAGAAACAGGTTTCCAGTTATCATTCATTTCTACACCAGCTTTTTGAAAACCATCTCGTAATAGTTTTTTCTGTTTTTCTTCTTTACATGCTGGTGTAACATACAATACATTATTTTTTAATAAATCAGCTAAAAGATTTTCACCATTTTCTTCGCACAATCTCGGATGAAGTAACATATAATCGTGGGGCAATTCCATTCGTATTCTTTCTGATAATTCCCCAAAATTTATATCCTTCATGCTTGGACATGCAAAGCTACACGTACAAATTAAAACTGCTTTTTTCTTAAATACCTCTGCCATACTCCATCTCATTAATTATGATTATATGCTCAATAACTCATATATATATTTAAAAAAATTTTATTAAACAAGTACTTTCAAATTTGACAGCTTTTTATTTACTATTTGCTCTGCAATGTCAAGAATGTCAAATATTCTTTTATCAGAAATTTTATAATTCATTCTTGTCCCTTCTTTCCATGCATAAATAACACCTGCCTGTACAAGTGTATTCAAATGTCTGGAAAGATTTGACTGTTCAATACCAATAGCAGATAAAATTTCACATCCACAAAGAGTCTTTTCTTCTTTCAGCAATCTTAATATTTTTATTCTATTAGGATGCGAAATTGCTGTCAATAATCTTTCTATGTAGTAATCTTTTTCCATACTTACTCTTATTTACTATTTAAATATATGCCTTTAAATGCATATAGCAAAATTAAATTTTTCTATAAATATTAATATTCATGATATATTATTTTGAGTATTTATTTATCAAGTAGAAAAGCAGTAAGTATAAGTTCAACACTGTTTTTTCTGTGGAATCTCATTGATTTAAAAATCATCTCTTAAGTATTTCTAAAAATAGCACTTAAAACATTTCCATCTCGTTTAATGGATATAACTAAAACAAATACATTTTTCATATGTTTATTTTCTGATCTTATCAATTGAAATCTCATCAAAAGATTAGTAATTCAAGAACATTCTTCCTATGATTAATATCCTTTCCAAAAATAATTTCATTTGATTAAATTAATATATTAAGGTATACAGATTATTTTAAAATTTCATAAATAATTCCAAGAAATATTTTTTAATAAGACCGTGACTTATTGTTTAATTCAACATCTAATATCCATCAATTATGTATTTACTTAGAATTTATGATTGATACACTTTTAAATCCTGTTAAAGAATCAATTCAAATTTCACTGCTTGTAGCGGTGATGATGATATTAGTCGATTTAATAAATGTTTCCACAAAAAATAAACTTGAATCTTTTTTTATTAACGCAAGAAAGTTTAAGCAATATATTTTAGCTTCATTAATCGGAACAGTCCCTGGTTGCATTGGTGGATTTACAAATGTTTCTCTTTACATTCACGGATTGATAAGCTTTGGGGCACTTGCAGGAGCGATGGTTGCTGTTTCTGGTGATGAGGCATTTGTTATGCTTGCAATGTTTCCTAAACAGGCATTAATTCTATTTGCTATTCTTTTTGTAATTGGAGTTTTTAGCGGATGGCTTATTGATTTGATTGTTAAGAAATATAAAATCCCAACTTGCGAAAATTGTAAAGAGATGATAACTCATCCAAAAGAGAATAGTTTTAAGCATTATATTAAAGAGCATATCTGGAAACACATAATTAAAAAACATCTCTGGAAAACTGCACTCTGGACATTTGGTGCTCTTGCTGTTGTTGAGTTTGGATTAAAGTATTTACATCTGGAAGAATTTACATCACAATATAAAATTGTTTTTCTCTTTGTTGGAGCTTTAGTTGGACTGATACCTGAATCAGGTCCTCATTTAATTTTTGTTACATTATTTGCACAAGGATTAATCCCATTTTCTGTTTTATTAACAAGTTCCATTGTTCAGGATGGTCATGGTATGCTACCAATGTTATCTTATTCATTAAAAGATTCAATGCTTTTGAAGACCTTTAATTTTATTATAGGAATTACAATTGGATTGATTTTACTTGCAGTAGGATTATGATTAAAATAACTATTACTTAAATAAGCACTCCTTTTATTAATCACTCGCTTAAGATTGAGAATCCTTTCCATTATTATTGAATCTAATTTCATAAAAATATTTTTAGCTAATAATAAAGAAAGGATTCAACATGAAAAGACTAATCATCACATTTTTTGTTTTAATATATACAATAGCTATAAATGCTCAGACTGTTAATCCAATTATAGAAAGCCAAAGTAAGTATAATTTTTCTACCACTGTTGATTCACTTACAAAAGTAGCAGAGCAAAATAAATGGAAGGTAATCATCGTTCACGATTTACAGACATCATTAAAGAAAAATGGTAAAGAAGTTTTACCTGTTAAAGTTATTGAAGTTTGTAATCCAAATTATTCTTTTAATGTCTTGAGTAAAGAAGAGTTTAAATTGTTTTCAACAATGATGCCTTGCAGAATCTCTGTTTATGAAAAATCTGATGGAAAAACCTATGTAGCAAGAATTAACTCTGCATTTATGAATGAAGTGATGAAAGATAAACAGTGTAAGTCAATGAACAATGCATTAAACGACATTGAAAATTTTATATCAATTGTTACAAAATGAAAAATAGTTTAAACAAAACTCACTGGTATGATGGCTGGTTTTATGATCTCATTATAGCTCCTAACCAGGATAGATTGTTTTTTCAAATAAAAGAAATTATAGAACCAGCTTCATCAGTAATTGATGTTGGTTGTGGAACTGGAAGATTATCTTTTTTTATTGCAGATAAAGTTTCAAATGTGGTTGGTATTGATTTATCACAAAAGAATATTGAAAGAGCAAATAAAAATCTTTCGAAAAATCCAGATAAAAAAATTTCTTTTGTCCATACCGATATTTCTTCAATGATTTCAAAAAATGAAAAATTTGATTACGCTGTTATGACTTATGTAATTCATGAAGTTAATGAAGACGAACGAGTTGAGTTTTTAAAACAGCTTTCACGGATTGCTGATAAAATTATCATTGGAGATTATTCTGTTCCTGAACATCCTGGAATCTTTTCTTTTTTAAATGTAGTGATTGAGTTTCTTGCTGGCAGTGAACATTACAATAATTACAAAAGTTATATTCGAAACGGTGGCATAAAGTACTTAGCTGAAAAAGCTGAATTAAGAATAATCAATGAAATTAAAAATAAACCATTAACAGGTCATTTAGTAGTTTTAACCATGTAAGAAATAAAATGAAATTAGGAGATATTAATTTACGAAACAATTTTTTTATGTCTCCTGTAAAGACTGGTTATGGAGATTCAGAAGGAAATATTACTGAACGTCATCTTGCCTTCTGGGATAAAAGATCTAAACATGTTGCCGCAGTAATATTTGAACCATTCTTTATTGATAAAAAAGTCCGCGAACTTGCAACTCAAATTGGGATTGATGATGACAACAAAATTGAAGGACATAAAAAATTAGTTGAAGTTGTTCATCAAAATGGAGCAAAAGCAGTTGCACACATTAATCATCCGGGTAGAATGGCAAATCCGAAATTGCCCAATAATATTTATCTTTCCGCATCAGATATTGAATGTCCAAACGGTGGACAGAAACCAAAAGCACTTTCAATCGAAGAAATAAAACTTGTTCAGCAGCAATATGTTGATGCAGCAATTCGTGCAGAAAAATCTGGTTATGATTTTATTGAATTACAATTTGGTCTTGGATATCTAATTGCTCAATTTATCTCACCAAATTCAAATAAAAGAAATGATGAATATGGTGGTAATCTGGAAAACCGATTAAGATTTGGTTTGGAAATATTGCAAGGAATAAAATCTTCTGTTCACCTTCCAATCATTGTAAGATTAAGTGGCGATGAGAAATATGAAGGTGGATTAACAATCAACGAAACAATTGAAATTGCTAAAATTCTTGAACAGGAAAAAATTGCAGCTCTTCACATTACAAGTGGAGATGCCTGTATGAGTCCACCTTGGTATTATCAGCATCATTTTATTCCTAAAGGAAAAACCTGGGAACTTGCAAAAAAGATTAAAGAAAAAGTTACACTCCCAATCATTACAGTTGGACAAATAAATGAACCAGAAGATATCGAAGAAATTTTATCAAACAATGCAGCAAATTTTATAGCAATAGGAAGAGCATTAATTGCCGACCCTGATTTTGTTGGCAAATATTTAAAACAAGTTGAAGGAAGAATTCGACCTTGTAGCTCGTGTTTAACAGGCTGTCTTGGAAGAATAAAAATTGGTAAAGGATTGCAATGCGAAATTAATCCACTTGTCGGAAGAGAGCTTGAAGAAATTACTCCTGCTTTAGAAAAAAAGAATTATGCTGTTGTTGGTGGTGGATTAGCAGGAATGCAGGCTGCTTTAGCATTAAAACAACGCGGTCATAAAGTAACATTATTTGAAAAAGATAAACTTGGTGGACAATTTAACTTTGCACCACTTCCTTCACAGAAAAATTCATTGCAGAAACAGATTGATTATTTTGTTAATGAAATTAAAGACAAAAAAATTGAAGTCATAAACAAAGAAGCAACTGCAGATGATTTAATCGGAAAATTTGATGGAGTAATAATTGCAACCGGTTCAAAACCATTTATTCCCCCGATAGAAGGATTAAAAGAATATCACTGGGCAGAAATTCTCTATGAATTTAATCTCCCCAAAAATAAAAATGTGCTAATTATTGGCGGTGGATTAATAGGAGTTGAAATAGCAAATACATTGGTTGATTATGGAAATAATATAACCATTATCGAAGCACTTGATGATATTGCCCGCGATATGGAAATGGTTACTCGTAAATTGAATTTAATGAAACTGAAAAAAGCAAATGTCCAGATTTTTACAAATTCAATAGTAAGTAAAATTGATGGTAGTAAAGTTTATTTTACTCAAACAAATGGAACTGATAAAGAACATATACTTGAAAACATTGATGTTTTTGTAATTGCAGCAGGAATGCGACCAAATAAAGAATTAATTGAACAACTTGAAAATAAAATTCCATATTATGTTGTTGGAGATGCAGATAAAATTGGTGATGCAGTTTCAGCAATTCAAAGTGGATATTTTATTGCAAAAGAACTTTAATTAATAATATTGAAATTCAATTAGGAATGCACTAAAACATTTTATTATTAACCTGTACCCAAATATTTTTTAAACAATTCGAGGTAACAAATGCTAATTTTAATAAGCTCAGATTCAAACAATCTTGATAGTCCAGTAGCAAAACGATTTGGACATGCAAACTATTATATACTATATAACACTGAAACTAAAACTTATGAAGTATTTGAAAACACAGAACATGGGCATCATCATGAAAACTTACAAAAATATTTAGATATGGGAGTTGAAATATTTTTAGTAGGTAATATTGGTCCACATGCCTTTGAAATGATTAATACTACTAAAAGCAAAGTTTACTTAGCAAGAAAAATGTCTGTGAAAGAAGCAATAGAAAAATTTTTGAATGGAGAATTACAGCAACTCTACGAGCCAACAGCTAAAAGAAGTATTGGCGAACATCATTGATTTATCAAATGAATATTATTTAATCTAAATTTTTGTTGCTTATAAATTTTCTCATATTTATGTTTCATTAAAAAAATAAAGCGGAGGGTTGATGAAACTATTTAAACTTATTGTCTTCACCTTTATATTTTCATTTATGTGTATTAATGGGCAAAGTGGTTTGGGAAGTTTTAAATATGATGATTTTAAAACTCCTAAATATTGCGGTTCATGTCATACAGATTTTTATCAGCAATGGAGTCAAGCAATGATGTCTCAGGCATATACTCATGAGTGGGATGAAATTGAATATTTCAAATTAGCTGTACCGCATGCAGAAAAAGATGAAAAAGTTGCAGAAGTAAAAGCCGGTTGTAATGGATGTCATTCACCAATTGCATTTTTAGCAGGAGATGTTCCACCACCTTTACCCAGCAAAAATTCACGAGCAAATGAATCAGTCTCCTGCGACGTTTGTCATAGCATATCTGGTTATGCTGGAGATACACCTTATAATTATAACTATATTATGAAACCAGGTAAAACAAAATTCTCATCACGCAAGCCTGAAGTAGAATCACCTGCACATGAAATTGAGGTTAATCCTTTATTAAAGTCAGGAGATTTTTGTGGAATCTGCCACAATGAAAAATCACCTTATGGTGTCTGGGTTAAATCAACACAACTTGAGTGGAAAGAAGGACCTTATGCAAAAGAAGGTGTACAATGTCAGGATTGTCATATGCCAAAAGCAGAAATGAAAACTGCATCGATGGGAAATAAATATACTGATGCAAGATTACATCTTTTCCATGGTGCTCACGATCCGGGAAAAGTAAGAGGTGCAATAGAATTAAGAATTAATCCTGATGTTAAAGAGGTAGAACCGGGCAGTGTTGTTAAGTTTACTGTTGCATTATTCAATCAAAAGACCGGACATAAATTTCCAACCGGCTCTGTAGAAGATAGAATCGTATGGCTTCATGTTGAAGCTGTTGATTCGAAAGGAAATGTTTATCATTTACCGGTTGATAAAAAAGGTTTTGAAGGAGAAGAATACACAATTGGAAGCAATGCTTTAGCTTATCAGGATATGGGAATAGCATTAAATATACCTGATTTCAAAGGAGTTCAACGAGATGGAATTCCAATCGGAGATAGAATTTTTAGAATGCCATATTTTGATCCCCAGGGAAGAATGACAATTCAACAATGGAATACAGCTTCTCTTGGGGTTGATTATAGAATTGGTCCACGCGAAACTAAAATAGAAACGTTCACATTTAAAATCCCTGATAACGCACCACCCGGAAAATTAAAAGTTACTGCAACATTAAACTATCAACTTCTGGTAAAACCTGTTGCAGATTTTCTTGGTGTTCCCGAGAGCGAATCTCAAATTGTAAAAGTAAATGAACATTCAACAGAACTTACTATCCTTCAATAGAGGTTAATATGAAAAAAACATTTATCCTTTTTTGTATCACAATCTCTTTATTTTTATTATTAGAAAATAATTTTGCAATTCCTGCATTTGCACGTAAATACAATATGAGTTGCCAGACCTGTCATTCGCCCTTCCCAAAATTAAAACCTTACGGAGATGAATTTGCAGGAAATGGATTTGTTATTGCAGTTAAAGATGCTCCAAGATATTTCATCGATACAGGCGACGAAGAATTATCTCTTCTTCGAGAAATACCAATTGCTTTAAGATTGGAAGCTTATGTTACTTATAATAATTTAAAATCTGAAAGATTGGATTTTTCTGCTCCTTACATTTTGAAATTAATATCTGGAGGAGCTCTAACAAAAAATATTTCTTATTACTTCTACTTTTTCCTAGGTGAACGTGGCGAAATTGCAGGTCTTGAAGATGCTTTCATTATGTTCAATAATTTATTTAATCAAGACTTAGATTTGTATGCTGGACAGTTTCAGGTATCTGATCCTTTGTTCAAAAGAGAATTAAGATTAACTTTCGAAGATTATCAGATTTACAGAACTAAACCAGGTTTAACTAAAGCAAATTTAACTTACGATAGAGGTATTATGTTAACATACGGATTACCTACCGGAACAGACATAGTCTTTGAAATTCTAAATGGAACAGGAGTGGGTTCTGCAAATAAATTCAAAATTTTTGATGATGATAACTACAAAAATTTCTTTGGTAGAGTTTCTCAGGATATTGTTAATGATATAAGATTGGGTTTATTTGGTTATTATGGGAAAGAAAATATCGAGGATGAATTAAAAAGAAAATTCACAAATACTTTTTCGATGTGGGGACCGGATTTAAAAATTAAATTAAAAGATAGAATAGAATTTAATTTTCAATATGCACAAAGGATTGATAAGCAGGCTTTTTATCAATTCAGTGATTTTAAAACTAAAGGCTTATTTGGTGAGCTAATTTTTACACCAGAAGGCGACGAAAGTAAATGGTATGCTTGTGCACTTTATAACTGGATAGATTCTGATTTTGATGACCTGGACTATATCAGTAGCACTCTTAATCTTGGATATTTAATAAAAAGAAATATTAGATTGATTAGCGAGTTTACATACAATTTTGAAAAAGAATTCGGGAATTTTTCTATAGGTATAGTTTCTGCATTTTAAAGAATTTAAGAGGATGACTTAAATTATGTCATCCTCTTAAAAATTTATAATGATTTATAAGTAAACCACCAATCATAACCTTCAAATTCTTTCTTTCTTTTTTCTGCTTCTACAATATCTTTTGGTGGTGGAATTATAACCTTATCCTGAATTAATTCATTATTAGGCCAGTTTTCTGGTAAAGCAACTTTATTCTGATCAGAAATTTGCAATGCTTTTAATGCTCGTAAAATTTCATCAATCTGTCTTCCTACTTCAGGTGGATAATAAATCATTAATCTAATTATTCCCTGAGGATCAATTATAAAAACTGCTCTTACTGTGTTTGTCCCTTTACCAGGATGAACCATTCCAAATGTAGTTGCTACTTTTCCCATATCATCAGCAATAATCGGGAAAGGAATTTCAACTCCAATATTTTCCTTTATCCATTCAACCCATTTAATATGAGAAAAAACCTGATCGATCGATAAACCAATTAATTCTGCATTTAATTTCTTAAACTCCTCATTCCGTTTTGCAAAGGCAACAAATTCTGTTGTGCATACTGGTGTAAAATCTGCAGGATGACTGAATAAAACAATCCACTTACCAGCATAATCTTCAGGAATTCTTTTTTTTCCGTGTGTTGTTTGAACTTCGATACCGGGCATTCTTTCGCCTAATAGAGGAATACCTTTCTTAATCTCTTCCATAATAATCTCCTATTTTTATTTTATGCATTATTTAGTTTGTATGAATTCTTTCTAACAAGTGAAATTAATTTTGAAAATAACTTATAGATTTCACTAAAAAGTAATTTTCTACCATAACTGCAATCGCATACCATTTAATTCCCTCCTTCAATTATTGATTTTAATAACCACACATGTTTTTCATATCTTTCTGCAATGCTATATAATTTCCCGGCAGTAACTTCATCTCCAAATTCAGATTGAACTTCGTAACCAATATCTCTAATCCTTGATGCAAGGAAATCATAGTCATTAGCAATTCTTTTTACCATTTCAAATTGATCTGGATAATTTCCTTCAGCTTCTTCTTTTAATTGTGCAATTTTCAAAAATTCTTTCATAGTACCTGGAGCATATAAACCATAAGCACGTATTCTTTCTGCTGTTTCATCAATATCATCAGCTAATTCGTTATAAAGTTCTTCGAATTTTTTATGAAGTGTTAAAAATTGAGAACCCTGAACATTCCAGTGATAATTTCTTGCTTTTGTATAAAGCACAAATTGATCTGCCAGAATAGGCTTTAAAATTTCAGCTATCTTAGCTTTTGAAACACTACTTAATATCATTTCCATTTCCAACCTCCATTGTTTTTTATCTTTATAGCCAATCTTTATGCCATTAATTTTATTTTTGAAAACAAACCAAATAAGTAGTTTTTTTAATCTACTTTTATTTAACAACGATATTTAGTAATATTGCATAACTAAATATAGTTGCCAACTAAATATCGGTGAAAAATGAATGAGGTTGAACTTTTACAATCACAACTAACTTACCTAACTCCTCAGAAAACAATGGAAATAGTTTTAGATACAATTAGTGAAATAATTCCTTATGAGCTTGCTGTAATTTTAAGCAAAGAACCAAATGACTATTTAAAAGTAAGATATGTAAGAGGAAGTCTTGTAAATGAAAGACTTAAAAACTATGAAATACCTTTATCAAGTCGACCGGATATACAGGAAGTTTTACAAATTGGTGAAGTAAAACTTGTAGAAGAAACAAAAAATCCAGAACATGTTGATACATACAAAGGGATTGTTGATTTACCAATTGGACATTCATGTATGCTTGCACCTTTAAAAATTAATGGAGAACCATTTGGACTTATGACACTTGATCATAGTCAATGCGATATGTTTACACCACAACGAGTAAGTATTGCAAATTCTCTAACAAAATTAATTGCACTTGCTCTTGCACAAACCATTGTAAATGATACTCTTATGAGTGAAAAGGAAACTTTAATTTATGAACGAAATTCACTTATTGGAGATATAAATACAGTTTATGAAGGATTAATTGGAAATACACCTGTATGGTTACAGGTAATTGAAAAAATTAAATTAGTAGCTCCCACAGATTCTCATGTTATGATTTTAGGTGAGACAGGCACAGGTAAAGAACTTGTAGCAAGAGCTATTCATGCTTTATCAAAGAGATCATCAAAACCTTTCATAACATTAAATTGTTCTGCTCTTAATTACAACTTGGCAGAAAGTGAATTATTTGGTCACGAAAAAGGAGCTTTTACCGGAGCTACATCAACACGGCGTGGTAGATTTGAACTTGCAGATGGTGGTATTTTATTTCTTGATGAAATTGGTGATCTCCCGCTCGAAATTCAACCAAAACTTCTCAGAGCAATTCAAGAAGGAACATTTGAAAGACTCGGCAGCGAAAAAACTATTCATGCTGATGTTAGAATTATTTGTGCTACAAATGTCGATCTCGAACAAAAAGTAAAAGAAGGAAAATTTAGAGAAGATTTATTTTATCGATTAAATGTATTTCCTATCTATCTTCCCCCACTTCGAGAAAGAAAAGAAGATATTTACTTATTAACAAATTACTTTTTAGAAAAACTTTCCCAAAAATTTGAGAATAAAAAATTTACCATAACAAAAGAAGCTTTGAAATTATTAAATGAAAATCCATGGTATGGAAATATACGAGAGCTTCAAAATACACTCGAAAGAGCTGCAATACTAAGTAAAGATGGAACTATAAGAGCTTCTCATTTAATCTTTGAAAAAAAGAGTGGAACAAAAGATTTTATTAAAGAAAATAATATATCAATTGGTTCTTTCGAAGAAGAGACAAAAAAAATTATTAAAAAAGCTTTAGAACTCTGTAATGGTAAAATTTATGGCAAAGATGGTGCAGCTGCACTTTTGAAATTAAAACCAACTACACTGCAGAGTAAAATAAAAAAGTTAAAGATAAACTATAAATAATAAATACTTTGAAGATTTACTCATTAAGATAAATTAAGTATATAACAACAGTTACCTTATTTTACACCATTACTCTATTTATTCCTGAAAAAATTTAGAGTATTTTTGTTATAACTTTTTTATGGTTTAATGTGAATGACGATATTAAATATCTTAAACATTGTTTAGAACTGGCATTGAGAGGAAAAGATAAAGTTGAGCCAAATCCAATGGTGGGAGCTGTAATTGTTAAGGATAATAAAATAATTTCAGAAGGCTGGCATGAATATTTTGGTGGACCACATGCTGAGGCTAATGCAATTAAAAATTCTAAATTAAATCTCGAAGGTGCTACACTTTATTGTAATTTAGAACCCTGTAGCCATACAGATAAAAAAACTCCACCATGTGTTCCTTTAATAATTCAAAATAAAATTGCTCGTGTTGTTATTTGTACTTTAGACCCCAATCCAAAAGTTAATGGTAACGGAGTTAAAAAATTAATAGATGCTGGTATTAAAGTAGAAATCGGTTTACTCGAAAATGAAGCAAAAGAATTAAATAAAAATTATTTCGAACAATTTAATTGTAAAAATGTTTAGTGGAATAATTGAAGATATTGGTCAAATCCAAAAAATTGATACAATAAAAGGTGGAATTAGATTAACAGTATCTGCCAGTAAAATTTTTGATGATCTCAAAATTGGTGATTCAGTTTCTGTTGATGGAGTTTGCTTAACAGTAACTTCAATTAATAATAATAATTTCACAGTAGATGTAGTTGGAGAAACTCTCAAAAAAACTACATTAAAAAAAATAAAAAATAAATCCTATGTTAATCTTGAAAGAGCAATAAAATTTAATGAAAGAATAGGAGGACATTTAATTCAGGGACATATTAACAATACTGCCAGAATCAAACAACTTAAAAGATTAGGTGAAAATTTTTTACTTAAATTAGAATTGCCAGACGATCTCATGAAATATATTATAAAAGAAGGTTCAATAGCAGTTGATGGTATTAGTTTAACTGTAGCAGATAAATTTGAAAATACAATCAGTATTTCAATTATTCCACATACATGGCAGCATACAACTTTAAAATTCAAAAAAGAAAATGATCTGGTAAATATTGAAGTTGATTATACAGCCAAGTATATAGAAAATTTTATTAATAATTATTTTTCACAGAAGAGTGATTTAAAAGAATTGCGATTAAAAAACTTAGGTTATTAAAAATGGAAGAATATAACATAGAGACAATCAAAAATGCGATTAAAAGATTTCGCAATGGAGAAATGATTATAGTTGTTGATGATGAAAATCGCGAAAACGAAGGCGACTTAATAATGGCTGCTGAATTTATAACTCCAGAAGCTGTAAACTTCATTACAAAAGAAGCAAGAGGAATTTTGTGTGTTGCAATAACTCCAGAACGTGCACAGGAATTAGAACTTCAAATGATGGTTAAAGAAAATACTTCGTTGCATCAAACTCCTTTTACTGTATCTATCGACTATATTCACGGAACCACAACAGGAACATCTGCTTTCGATAGAGCTAAAACTATAAAAGCAATTACAGATAAAAATGCTAAGCCAGAAGACTTTGCGAAACCAGGACATATTTTCCCGCTGGTGGCAAAAAAAGGTGGAGTATTAAAAAGAGCAGGTCATACAGAAGCTGCCGTTGATTTAGCAAAATTAGCAGGATTATATCCAGCTGGAGTTTTATGTGAAATTTTAGATAGTGATGGAACTATGTGTCGTGGAGAAAATCTCCAGAAGTTTGCTCATAAACATAATTTATGTATAATCACTATTGCAGATTTAATTGAATATAGAAGAAGAAAAGAAAAATTAGTTAGAGAAGTTGTAAGTGTTAATCTCCCTTCTAAATATGGTGAATTCAAACTTCATCTTTACGAAAACATTTTAGATCCATCTGAAAATGCTATTGCACTTGTTAAAGGAAAAATTGATGATGGAGAACCTGTGCTTGTTAGAGTCCACTCAGAATGTTTAACTGGAGATGTATTTGGTTCACTTAGATGTGATTGTGGAGATCAATTAACTACTGCTCTTCAGATGATTGAAAAAGAAGGTAGAGGTGTTCTTCTTTACATGCGACAGGAAGGTAGAGGAATTGGACTTGTTAATAAATTATTCGCATACTCAATGCAAGAAAAAGGGAAAGACACAGTAGAAGCTAACGAAGCACTTGGTTTTAAAGCTGATTTAAGGGACTATGGAATTGGTGCTCAGATCTTAAAAGATCTCGGAATTTCTAAAATTAGATTGCTTACAAATAATCCTAAAAAAATTATTGGTCTTAAAGGTTATGATCTCGAAATAGTTGAAAGAGTACCGATTGAAATTCCACCAAACAAAATCAATATTAAATATCTCAAAACAAAAAAAGAAAAACTTGGTCATTTATTTAATGAAAATACCTTAAAAAATATTTTACCAGAATAAAAAACAATTGGAGGAAAAATGGCTGAAGTAATTCAAGGTTATCTTAATGCTAAAGGAAAAAAGTTTGCAATTGTAGTATCACGATTTAACGAATTAATCTCCAATCAACTTTTAAATGGTGCAGATGATTGTTTAATTCGACACGGTGCAGATGAGAAAGATATAAAAGTATACTGGGTACCTGGTTCATTTGAAATTCCATTAATAGCAAAAAAAATTGCACTCACAAAAAAATTTGATGCAGTGATTTGTCTTGGTGCAGTTATCCGGGGCGATACACCACACTTTGAATATATTGCTGCAGAAGTTTCTAAAGGCATTGCTAATGTAGGTCTGGAAACTGGTATTCCAGTAATCTTTGGAATTATTACTTCTGATAATATGGAACAAGCATTAGAAAGAGCTGGTGTTAAAGCTGGCAATAAAGGCTGGGATGCTGCTCTTACTGCTATTGAAATGAGTGATTTAATTAACAAAATTTAATTACTGGTAGTAATAATCAACTACTTTACTTAATTAAATAAAATTGATACTGGTTGATATAATTCAATACCAGCTATCAGGAATATGGTTTTAGTAAATTTATCTTAAAAAATTCTTATTAACTTAATTACTAATTACCATTATTCGCTAAATATCTTTTAATTTTTTGTGTTGTTGTTTTTTCGAATTCTTTTTCTCTGATATAATACTTTTTGATTTGTTTATAACTTGCTAATTGTTTATTGGCTTTTTCAACTTCTTCAGAAATAATTTTATTAATAAGTTCTTCTGTAATTTGAATTTTCTTGTTCTCTGCGTATTCTATTAATGCTTCGGCATCTACAACAATTTTTGCAGCAATAATTTCATCCTGCTTTGGGTCTTTTTCTCCATAAACCAAAGATTCAAGTATGAATGGACTTCTATTTAATATGTCTTCTATTTCTTCGGGAAATACATTTTTACCACTCTTTGAAATAATAACATTTTTCTTTCTACCATTTATATGAAGAAAACCATCTTCATCAATATAACCTACATCACCGGTTTTGAACCATCCATCAAAAAAGGCTTCGTTAGTTGCTTTTTCATTTTTATAATAACCAAGCATTACATTTGGTCCTTTTGCCCAGATTTCACCACTTCCGTTCTCATCCGGATTATGAATTTTTATTTGCACATGAGGTAATGGTAATCCAGCAGCATCATCTTTAAAATTATCCAGTCTATTAAGAGCTAAAATTGGTGATGTTTCTGTTAATCCATAGCCCTGAATGAAAGTAAAACCAAACTCACGTAAACCTTTTGCTACGAGTGGATCCGGGGCAGCACCACCTGCAATAAATATTCTAATTGCTCCTCCAAACTTTTCATGAAGTTCGGCAAATATTTTTTTCTTAATATTTTTAAAACCAGCAAGTGCAATAAGATTGGTTAGTTTAACTAATGGTGGTACTATAATCGATTTTAATTTACTTTCTTTAATTCCCTTAATAATTCTTCTAAACATTTTATCATATAGTAATGGTACTCCAAGTAAAATTGTTGCATGCACTTTTTGAATATCATCAACTACAGTTTTTAAAGAACGTGCATAGTGAGCAGAAGCTCCTGTATATAAAGGACACAACATACCACAGGTACATTCATATGTATGATGCATTGGAAGTACAGAAAGAAATCGATCTTGCTCTGTTATTAAAATCATGCTAACCATATCCATTAGATTAGATGCCAGGTTTTTTTGTGATAACATTACTCCTTTTGCTCTCCCAAGCGAACCAGAAGTAAATATAATTTCTGCTAATTCATCCGGATTAATTTCAGGTAAATCGCTAATAGATGCAGGTTCTGTTTTATCAATTAAGTCCTTCATTATTAAGAAACTTTTGTCTTCACTTGTTTCGTCCATGCAGATATAATACTTTAATTTTTTTAAGAAGCTCTTCCCTTCTGCCATTATACCAGCAAAGCTTCCAGAAAATATAATTGCTTCGGTATCAGATTCGTGAATAATGTTCATTATTTCATTTGTTGTAAGGTTTTTATCGATAGGTACTATAACATAATTAAAACACATCGCAGTTAAGTAACTTATTGCCCATTGAACTCTGTTTTCTCCTATTACAGCAATATGAGTTCTTTCAGGAATTCCTAATTTTCTAAGTGCATTCCCAAATCTTAAGATATTATCAAGTAATTCGCCATATGTAACTTTTTTGATTGGAGTATCATTTAAATCTTCGAGTGCAATCTTTTTCTCAAATTTTTTGGCTGATTGCAAAATCATATCCTGGATTGATTGAATATTTGGTACATTATAAAGTTTTAATTCATGTTTCATAATTGTTCATTTATTTAGTTATAGAATAATATCCAATTCCTTTTAAGTCCTTTCTTTTGATAATTCAGAAATAATAGCTTTAAGAAGTTTATAAAATTTTTCAACGTCAGAAATTTTAACTCTTTCATCTGGTGAGTGAGCTCCTTCGATTGTAGGACCAAGAGAAATCATATCAAGCCATGGAAATTTATTTATTAATATTCCACATTCTAATCCTGCGTGTACTGCTTTAAATTCAGGTTCAGCACCAAATAATTTTTTATAGACATTTTTCGAGAGTTCTAATAATCTTGAATTTGTATTGGGTTGCCAGGCAGGGTATTTATCTAATACACTAATTTCGGCACCGGCAAGTTCAAATACTGCTCTTACTGAATTTCCAATATTTCTTTTTGCACTTTCAACAGAACTTCTTTGACTGGTTCCAATTCTCAAATAATCATCTTCAATAATCAATGTAGCAAGATTTGAAGAGGTTTCAACAAGTCCATCTATTTCTGCACTCATTGAAATAACACCATGAGGAATTGCAAGAATTACATTTATAATTTTATTAACAAAATCGGAACTAAATACTTTTTTGCTTAAACCATTTGTTTCTTTTCTTTCAAAAATAATTTTTATATCGCTTTCTTTATTTTTATACTCAAAAGTTGATTCTATTACAAAAGCATTTACACTTTCAATTGCTTTTAATTCATCATCGGGGTGTAACCATAAAATAGCTTCTGCCTCGCGGGGTATTGCATTTCTTTTTGAGCCACCAGCAATGTAACTAATCTGATAATTAAGTCCTTCAAGATTTTTAAGAATTTGTCCCAATAATTTAATTGCATTGGCTCTTCCTTCGTGGATATTAATTCCTGAATGCCCTCCTTTTAATCCCGAGATAAATAAATAGTAAGGAGTATACTCCTTATTAAATTTTCCATATTCAATTTTAAAAGTACCAACTGTATCCATTCCTCCTGCACAACCAATATAGAAAGCACCATCTTCTTCGGTATCTAAATTCAATAAATATTTTCCTGTAATAAAATCTCTTTCAAGACTATCTGCACCTGTCAAACCTGTTTCTTCGTCAACTGTAAATAATAATTCTATTGGTCCATGTTCAAAAGAATTATCGAGAGCAATAGATAAAGCAGCAGCCACACCAATTCCATTATCAGCTCCGAGTGTAGTACCATTAGCTTTAATCCAATCACCATCTCTAATTAATTCTATTGGGTCTTTCTCAAAGTCATGAACTTTATCTTTATTCTTCTCACATACCATATCTACATGGCTTTGCAAAACAATGGTTGGAGAGTTTTCAAATCCAGGGACGGGAGGTAAGTAGATTACAATATTTCCTGCTCTGTCTTCTTTATAAATGAGATTATTAACACCTGCAAAATTTTTTAAGTAAGTTCTTATTTTATCTTCATGTTTAGATTGGCGGGGTATTTGACTTATTTCATAAAATTTTTCCCATAAAATTTCGGGGATTAAACCTTCAATAACATTCTTGGACATTAAATATTCTCTTATTTAATTATGTCGTATATTCAAAATGTCGCCATCTTTTACAATATATTCTTTCCCTTCCAGTCTCCAGGCTCCAGCTTCTTTACATTTACTAAATGAACCATATTTTATAAAATCATCATAGTGAACAACTTCTGCTCTAATAAATTTATTGTAAAAATCTGAATGAATAACACCTGCGGCTTGTTGTGCATTGTAATTTTTTTTAATTGTCCAGGCTCTGCATTCATCTTCTCCTACAGTAAAGAATGATTGCAAACCAAGCATTTCATAGGAAGTTCTTAATATTTTACTCAGAGCAGATTCTTTAATTCCATAATCTTCCATAAAAATTTTCTGGTCTTCTTCACTTAAATTAGAAAGTTCAAGCTCTATTTTTGCAAAAAATGGGATTACAGGAACATCTAACTTAATTAATTGATTTTTAATATCATTAATTTCTTTATCAACAGATTGAATTGAGTCTTCATCAAAATTAATTGCAATGGCAAGAGGTTTAAGAGTAATTAATTGATAACCTGATAACATTTTTAATTCATTATCATCAAGATGAAGTGATCTGAGAGGTTGTTCTTTTTCGCAATGTGCATAACATTTTTCAATTACAGGAAATTCTCTTTTCAATCTTTCATCTTTTGATTTTTGTAAATCCTTTTTAAGCTTCTCCAGTCTATTTTCAAGAAAAGCTAAATCAGAAAGTAAAAATTCTGTCTCTAAAAATTCGATATCTCTTACAGGATTTACATCTCCCATCGGGTGAATTATTGTTTCATCTTTAAATGCTCTTATGACATAAAATAATGCATCATTATTTCGAACACTATTAAGAAAAGTTGAGGTTATTTTAACTTTATTTTCCTCTGACATTTTTAAACCAGGAATATCAAAAACTTCGATAGTAGCATTAACCTGCTTTTTAGGATTAAAAATTTTTGTGAGATTGTCTAATCGTTCATCTGGTACTTTTACTACTTCAATTGATGCTTCTTCTTTCTGTGAACTTATGTTCGATGAGGTTTTTGAAAGAGTTTTGAAAAGAGTTGTTTTACCAGAATATTGTAATCCAACTAAACCAATTTGCATTTGATTTTCTCAAAAAATTAATTTCAAAAATTCATTGTGTTAATATAACAAATAAAGAATAAGTGATTAAAAATAATTCTTTTTTAATTTTCTAAATAATCAACTGATGTTTATTATAAATATGCACGAATTAACTAAGAAACTATCTGGGTATGTAATGCAATTTCCTCAAGTATTGAAGTTACTTTTAGACAATCACTTAATTCACCGGAGAAAACTACTGCTTTCCCTTTTACATGTGCCTCGAATGCATATTTGCGGGCTTGTTCGTAGCTACAACCTGTTGCTTTTATTAATTGTCCAATTACTTCATCAAAAGTATGAACATCATCGTTATAGAGAATTACTTTATATGGAAGATTCACTGTTACATCTTCTTCAACTACTGGTTCAACTTTTCCTGGTTTAATTTCTTCCATAATTAATTCCCCTATTTTCTACTAAATTATAAAATTGAATTATAAAAATGAATTCAAAATATTTTCTCATATTTTTATAACTTTAAATAAGAATATAATATAAATTTATTACCATAACTTTAATCTAAAAATTATATTTTTTGGTACTCTTATTAATATTATTTTTATATTATTCTTTGAAAATTCAAGTCTGTGATAATATATTAGATTTTAAAGATAGAATATTTTTGTGGAGGCAGAATGAAAATTGCAGTTTGTATTAACCATGTTCCTGATACAGCAGCAAAAATTAATATTGGAAACGACCGTAAAAGCATTGATACTGCAGGAGTTGCATACGTTGTTAATCCTTATGATGAATTTGCAATCGAAGAAGCACTTAAAACAAAAGAAAAATTTGGTGGAGAAACAGTTGCTATAAGTCTTGGTAGCGATGCAAATAAAGAGACATTAAGAAAAGCACTTGCTATGGGTATTGACGAAGCAATTCTATTAAAGGATGAAAGTTATCGTGATTCTTTATCGGTTGCAAAAGCACTTGCAGATGAAATCAAATCACAAAATGCTGAAATTGTTTTCTTTGGCAAACAGTCTGTTGATTTCGATAATGGTGTAATTGGACAAATGGTTGCCGAGTTATTAAATTACAATTCAGTATCCAATGTTATTAAATTAATTATTGAAGGAAATAAGATTACGGCAGAACGAGAAATTGAAGGTGGAAAAGAAATTGTTGAGACCACATTACCTGTTGTTATTACAGCACAGAAAGGTTTGAATGAGCCACGATACGCTTCTTTAAAAGGAATTATGGCTGCAAAGAAAAAAAATATAATTGAAAAAATTCCAGCTAATTATCAAAATAATGTTGAATTAATTGAAATGAAAAAGCCAGCATCAAAACAACCAGGTAGAATTATTGGAACAGATGCATCGGCAGTTCAAGAATTAATCCGTCTACTTAAAGAAGAAGCAAAAGTAATTTAAGGTGAAAAAATGGCTAATAAAGTTTTAGTAATATTAGAACAAAGAAATGGTAAAATAAAAAAATCTTCTTTTGAAGCTGTAAAAGTAGCTTCTGAAATTTCTTCCAGAATTAATTATGAAACCGAAGCAGTAATTATTGGAAATAATATTGAGAATATTGAAGAGACAGGTAATTATGGAGTTTCTAATGTTGTTCATTTTAGAAATCCAGAATTAGAAAACTATTCAACAAGTGCTTATAAAAAAATTCTATTAGAGCATATTAATTCGACAAATCCTGAAATAATAATTATCCCGGGAACTTCACTTGGTAAAGATTTAGCACCACATATTTCTGCAAAATTAGATTGTGGATTAATTAGCGATTGTATAGCTTTGAACTATACAAACAATGAATTAATTGCAACAAGACCAATATTTGCTGGAAAGCTTTTAGCAGATTTTAAAGTAACAAGCACTAAAAAAATTTTTGTTCTACGTCCAAATGTATTTAAAGCAGATAAAATTTCTGATATGAAAGCAGACGTAAAAACTATTGATGTTGATAATTTAGATTTATCAACAAAAGTTATTGAGATTAAAAAAACAGATACTAAATTAGATGTAGCAGAAGCAGATATTATTGTATCCGGTGGTAGAGGAATGAAAGCACCAGAAAATTTTAAACTAATTGAAGAACTGGCAGAGTTATTGGGGGGAGCTGTTGGTGCTTCTCGTGCTGTAGTTGATGCAGGCTGGCGACCACATAGTGAACAGGTAGGTCAAACAGGAAAAACAGTTTCGCCAACTTTATATGTTGCTCTTGGTATTTCAGGTGCAATACAGCATCTTGCAGGTATGAGATCATCGAAATATATTGTGGCTGTAAATAAAGATAAAGATGCACCTATTTTTCAAATAGCTGATTATGGAATTGTTGGTGATGTTTTTGAAATTGTTCCAGCAATGATTGAAGAACTAAAAAAAGTAAAATCAAATTGAACAAAGTTCAGGTTGAAATATTAGGTTTATCAGCAAGCCCTTCCACTGGAGGGGCTTATGCCTTGCTTCTTAAAGAGGTTTACGGCGTAAGACGCCTTCCAATAATTATTGGCTCTTTTGAAGCTCAATCCATTGCTCTTGAAATGGAAGGAATTAAAGCACCAAGACCACTTACTCACGACCTACTCAAAAGTGTTATAGAACATCTTGGCGGAACAGTAATTGAGGTTATTATCGATGAATTAAAAGACAATACATTTCATGCAAAAATCAAAATTGAAATTGCATCGTTTACTCACGAAATAGATTCCCGTCCAAGTGATGCAATTGCTCTGGCTGTCCGAACAGGTTCACCACTTTATGTAGCAGAAGAAGTGATGAGACTTGCAGCTTTTGTTCCTTCTACAGAAGACATTGAAGAAGATACTTCTTCTGAAGTAGATGAGAAAGAAGAAGAATTAGATAAAAATATTACTAAAGAAACAAAACTTGCCGAATTACAGGATCAACTTCGCGAAGCAATTGAAAAAGAAGATTACGAACGTGCTGCTAAATTAAGAGATGAAATAAACAAATTAAAAGGAAAGCAGAATTAAATCTGAATGTTGTTTAATTATTAATTAAAAGCAACTTTCCCTATTTCACATTCAAGACATTTTCCCTTCGAGCAATAACTTCTAAATAAATCTATTATTCCCTGTGATATTATTGTACGGTTAATATGATCTTTCATTAAAATTGCATTGCCAACATCTGTAATTATCTGATTTTCTGATTTCTGTTCATAAATACTATATATTTTCATTATCTTTTTAGGTAACAATTTATTTCCAAACATTTCAAAATAAACTGCAAAAAATGGTAAAACAACATTTATAACTATTTCGTCTGCTCGAGTAGCTCCCACAAAATACTTAATTTCACTTTTAGCTGGTTGATTAAATACATAGTGAGTTTTCCAGTATCCATCAGATTTAATAACAAATAATGAACGTAAAGAATTGATTAATACTGTTAACTTTTGTATTTCGGCTATTTTCTTTGCAATTACAGAAATTAAATCTTCGTGTAATATTTCTTTTAATAATCTCGCACCTGCTGCTATTCTTATGGTAGGAAAATTTTGTGGACGAAGACGGAAAAAGTGCCACTGTGTTTCATTCATATATTTACTATCATAAAATACTTTTATTGAATTCCAGTGAAGAGAAATATTGTCAAGATAGTTTTTGCTTTCTTCATCTATGATTTTTTCACTTGAATTAATCAAACCAGAAATATTCATCAACGCTGCTTCATATTTTTGAATAAGTACTCCATCTTTTTCAATTTTTTTAAGGAAGTCCACATTTGCATATTGTGCAAGTGTTATCATTTGTGATTTATTTTTTGAATAGCCAAGAGCTTCAAAAACGAGTTCATAAAATAATTGTTGCCAGACTTCTTTATTTGTAAAATCTGAATGCTTGAATTGTCTTTCGTGAAATTTTTGTGTCAATTCATAAGAAACAACAGGTTCTTTTATATTCAATTCTTTTAGAAATTGAAGTTCCTTTAATCTTTCATAAATCCTTTTGCATTTTTTATTAAATCTTTCAACACCAAGTTGAATTAAAAATTTTTCTTTTGTTTCGAACGGAACTAAATGAATTGATTCAGTACATTTCAGTAAATTTACAGCATCACTTTTTTCTTCCTGTTCAATACTATTTTTAAGTTGTTCAATCAAATCGTTATGGATTAAATCAGAAATACATATTGAAGGGACTTTTCTACCATTTTTCGTATATACATAACCCTGTCTATTTTTATTGGTAAGAGTAACATGAAGGATTACACTGTTGTATTTATTATCAATATTGTGTCCATGTGCTTTCCAATCAGAATAATCTAAATCAATCTCAACATCGCCTACATAAGTAAGATTTCCAATTCTAATTCTTGCATTTCTAAAATCGGGACCTGCAGAATCTTCGTTTCGATTCCCCTTATCGATAATAAAAATATCATACTCATCGGAAGTCTTTATGATATCATTAAAGTTTTGTTTCTGCCAGATTTCGTAGAGTTTGCTCTCTTGAACTTTTGAAACTGAACCCATTGGTCCGTCAATTATATTTTATTTAATGAATTGTCTTATCTACTTTTTCAAATTAATATTATATTTTTCTAAAAGCTACAACTTTTATTATGATTGTACGATTCGATTTAAATTCCTAATTTCTCTTTCGACCGAATAAGGAAAATCTTTCGAATCATCACAATATATTAAAGAACGACTCACATTAATCAAATAATTATTATTCTTTTTTTCATCAAAGATTTTAACAACTTCATTTAAGTCACCCCCCTGAGCCCCTACTCCTGGAAGTAATATAATTAAATCACCAAAAATATCAGCATTTTCTTTTAATTCTTCAACATTTGTTGCTCCAAAAACAATTCCACAATTTTTATTAAAGTTCCACTCTTTTACTTTTTCAATTATGGTTTGAAATAAAAACTTATCGTTCTTAAGACGGAGCTTCTCAAAATCATTAGCTCCATTATTAGATGTAAGAGCAAGAATAAAATTTAATTTATCCTTAAAAAGTAAAAATGGTTCAATTGAATCATAACCCATATATGGATGAAGTGTGACTGCATCACAACCAAATGTATTAAAAATTGATTCAGCATACATTTTAGAAGTGTTGCCAATATCTCCCCTTTTAGCATCGCCAATAATTAATATATCTTCTGGAATTAATTCAATTGTAGATAAAAGATTTTCTATACCTTTAATGCCATCTTTTTCGTAGAAAGCAAAATTAATTTTATATGCAGCTGCATGATTGTATGTATTTTCAATAACTATTTTATTGAATTCCAGAACTGGATTTTTTTCTTTTTTTAAGTAGTCTGGAATTTTATTTATATCGGTATCAAGACCAACACAAATATGAAAATTTTTCTTAAGTTTTTGATATAATTTTTCGATTGCTGTCATAATTTATTTTAAGCATGAAGTTTTCTGTTTCGATAAATATTTAAGACTATTCCAAGTAAAATCATATTAGTCAACAAAGAACTACCACCATAACTCAAAAAAGGAAGTGGTAAACCTATCACAGGAGTTAATCCTAAATTCATTCCAATATTTATTACGAAATGTGAAAATAATAAACACAAAAATCCAACTATTATTAAAACACCAAATTTATCTTTAGCCAGTGAAGATAATTTTAATAATCTCAAAAAGATTATTAAGAACAATGTTAAAACAATTACACTACCAATAAAACCAAATTCTTCACCAATTACACAATAAATAAAATCGGTCCACTGTTCAGGAATAAATCTCAATTGAGTTTGATTTCCCTGCATAAAACCTTTACCAAATAAACCGCCAGAACCAATTGCAAGTTTTGCCTGAAGAGCATTATAACCAGAACCAAGAGGATCTGCAGATGGATCTAAAAAAGCTGCTATTCTTTTCTGCTGGTGAGGTTTCAATAGTTTATAAGCATAATCAAAGAAAAAGCTCGCACCCAAATTGATAACAAAAACAATCGTGCTGTTAAAAATATCTTTTCTAAATAAAATCAGTGCAATTATAACACCCACAAGCGAAAGAACAAATGGCACTGTTCCAAACAACGACATAAATGTAACAATTCCCGGTGAAAGGACTACAAATAATCCAAACAAACTTATACCACTCCAGTAAATTAAGAAAAGAGTTATAAATGCAAAAACAATTGCAGTGCCTGTATCTGGTTCAAGCAAAATTAATATCACAGGTAAGAAACCAATTATTAATGCAATTCCAATATCTTTGATATTATTTATATCTCTATCATTATTTGTTAACCAATAAGATAATGCCAGTATAGTACCAATCTTGGCAAATTCAGAAGGTTGAAAACCTATAAAACCAAAACTAAGCCAGCTCTTAGAACCATAAACAGTTTTTCCCATTATTAAAACAAGTAAAAGAAGGAATATAGAAAAAATATATGCTGGTATTGTGAATTTCTTAAATGTTTGTTGTGGGAGAGAATACACAATAAAAAAAACAATCAATGATAAGACAACAAAAAAAAGTTGTTTTTGAAAATTTCCACTGGCAGTAGGATGATTAGCTGTAGAGCTATATATAGCTATTAAACCTATAGTAATAAGAAGAATTACAGGAATAAAAATTATTAAATCAAACTTATCATTGAGTTTATATTCAATTTTCATTTTTACTTTTCCTGAAATCACTCACTTTACTCAGATAACGTGGTTGTTCCATTTTAAATTTATCTTTTTTCAAATAAGCTTTAATTATATCCCGAGCTATAGGTGCAGCAGCTACACTTCCAAAACCAGCATTTTCTACGATTACCGCAATAGCTATTTTAGGATTCTTATAAGGTGCAAATCCAATAAAAATTGCATGGTCATTTCCATGTGGATTTTGAGCTGTTCCAGTTTTACCAGCTATTTCAATATCAGGCATTCGAATATTGGTTGCAGTTCCAGCTCCATTTACTACTTTATACATTGCTCTTCTTACAATATCAAAAGTATGCTTACTAATTCCTACATCAAAATATTCAGGTTTAATTTCTACATATCTACCAGTTTTAGTTTCTACATAACCTTTAAGAAAATGTGGTTTTGCTGTTTTACCATAATTAGCTAAAATTGCAGCATACTGAGCTAATTGGATTGGTGTAACACTCAATTCTCCCTGTCCAATACCCAAACTAACTAAAATTCCTTTTGGCCAGCGATCTTTTCCAAATACTTTATCATAAAATTCTTTGGTTGGAACAATTCCAGGAGATTCTTCGCTTATATCAACGCCGGTCTTTTTACCAAAGCCTAACTTTTTAGCATATTCAGACCACTTTTCAATTCCAATTTTAAGTGCTAATTGGTAGTAAAATGTGTTACAAGATTTTTCAATTGATGTTTCGATATCTACAGTACCATGAACATGAAGACATTTGAAAAATCGATTTCCAAATTGAAATCCTCCACCACAATATGTTCTATAATTTGTATCAATAATACCTTCTTCCAAAGCTGCCAATGCAGAAACCATTTTAAAAGTAGAACCAGGAGAATAAATTGACATAGTAGCACGATTAAATAAGGGTTTGTCCTTATCTAAATTTAATTTTTTCCATACTTCATTTGGTGTAACTGAAGCAAAATCTGCTAAATTGTATTGTGGTGAACTTAAAAAAGCAAGAATTTCACCAGTAGAAGGTTCAATTGCTACAACAGCACCACGTTTATCTACAAAAGCTGATTCTGCTACCATCTGGGCATCTTTATCTATAGATAAGATCAAATCATATCCTTTAATTGCAGGTTTATCAAGTTCACCATTTTTATAATTTCCAATAATTTTTTGTCTGGAATCAACAAGAACATATTTGACCCCTTTTTCACCACGCAAAAAATTTTCATATGTTTTTTCAAGTCCTACAAAGCCAATTTCATCACCCATCATATATTCATCTTTCTTTTTTCTTAAAATATCTGGTGGAATCTCTTTGGTATATCCAAACATATGCGAAGCATTAACGCCATATGAATAATCTCTTTGTGTTTCAACAACATAATCTACACCGGGAAGTTTATCTGAATTTTCCTCGTACCATGCTATAACATTAAAAGGAACATCTTTTGCAATTCTCCTTGGAATATAAGGAGAATATTGTTGAGTTTGTTTTAATATTCTATCAATATATCCGGGTTTCATCCCGAGAATATTTTCAATATATGGTGATAATTCTCTTTTAAATTGAGCCGGAATAATTCTCAAAGTAAATGTTGGTTTATTACCAACAAGAATTCTATGATATCTATCGTAAAAAACTCCCCTTGGTGCTACTTGATAAATTGGTTTTATACTATTTTCATTTGCTTTTACAGTATAAGTTTTCCCCTGAAGGATTTGCATATTAAATAATTGAAATACCGAAATGCAAAAGAAGCCAATTATTACTGCAAAAATTACTCTTGCTCTTAATACTGATCCAAAACCTGTGTCATTCATACAAATGCCTTTCGTGAATTCAATATAATTACAGGTAATGAAAAGAAAGCAGTATAAAGACCCGGTAAAATACTTCCTTCAAGGATAAGATAGAAAATATTAAAATCTTTATCTGTACTGGAAATTAAAGTATATAAAAATGAATTAATTGTAGAACATAAGAATACAACAATTATAAATGCATAAGAAGTTGTATAAATATCAACCTTGTTTTCATTATAAAAATATCCAGCTGAAAAACCTGCAATAGTAAATGTAAGCATAAAAGCACCAAGCAATCCACCAGAAATTAAATCGAAAATTAATCCAATAACAAAACCAAGTAATGTACCATAAATCTGTCCATATTTTAGTGTATAGAAACAAATTAATATTACAATTATGTTTGGATTTATATCATTTATTGAAAGTAAAGGAACAATCACAAGTTGAATTGATGCAATTGGTATAAATATTAAAATTGGTTTTAAAAAATTCCAGAGCATATTATTTCTTTAATAAATTCATTTCCAACTGATTTATTTGTTTACTTGGGATAACTTTAAGAACAAATATATTATCAACAGAATTAATATCAACAAAAGGTTTTACTGTAAGATTATGAAGTAATCCTATTGGCACTTCTTCTCTTTTAGAAATTATTCCTACTGGAATTCTTGGTGGAAAAATTGTACTGAAATCAGAAGTAACAACACTATCACCAACTTTTATTTCATAAGTAGAAGGAATATTTTTAATTATTAATTTATTACCATCCCAGTTTAATATACCATCTATATTCAGCCGTTCAATTGTAACAGCTATGTTAAGATTATTGTTATAGAGTGTTCGAACAATAGAAAAATTTTTAGCTGTATCAACTACAATTCCTATCAATCCTTGAAAGTTAAGAACAGGCATTCCGATTAGAACTCCGTCTGCAGAGCCACGATTTATAATAAAATTACCCTGCATTTTATTTACAAGTTTGGAAATAACATCTGCACTTATCAAAGAGAAACTACTTGTGTCTTTAAAGTTCAACATAGAGCGAAGATGTTCATTTTCAAGGCTTTTACTTCTCAATCGACTAATTTCTAACATTAACTTTGCATTTTCTTCTTCCAGCTCTTTTAATGAATAATCATTTTTAAATATTGATAGAGGATAATTCAATATTTCATTCAAAAGAGCATAATTTCCAAAAGCAAAGGTTCTAAGTCTTTTTATTTCAGGTTTATTATTTAATGAAAGAAGTGTAATACTTATGATAGATAGGATTACTAATAAAAAGTATTCTTTGTAGTTACTTATTAATCTTTGTAAGAATTTTATCATCAGTAAGTTCTTTTACGAATAAAGACTTTAGAATATTTATTCATATTTTCAAGTGCTTTACCAGTACCACGAACAACAGCTGTTAATGGATCGTCTGCTACATGAACAGGAAGATTTATTTCCATTCTAATTCTTTCATCCAATCCTTTTAATAATGCACCTCCTCCTGTAAGCATAACGCCTCTATCCAGAATATCAGCAGAAAGCTCTGGTGGAGTTCTTTCAAGAGTCTGACGTACAGCATCAACTATTTGAGTTATACTTTCATTTAAAGCTTCACGAATTTCTACAGAACTAACTTCTGTAGTTTTTGGAATACCGCCAACAAGATCTCTACCTTTAACTTGAATGGTAATCTCTTCTTTAAGAGGAACTGCAGAACCCACTTCGCATTTAATTGCTTCAGCTGTTCTTTCACCAATTAAAAGATTATAATTTTTCTTAAAGAATTGCATAATAGCATTATTCATCTCATCGCCAGCAATACGAATAGATTCTTCGTTAACAATGCCTCCCAAAGCAATAACAGCGATTTCGGTTGTACCTCCCCCAATATCGATAATCATGTTTCCAACTGGAGCTTCTACATCAATACCAATTCCAATAGCGGCAGCCATTGGTTCAGCGATGAGATGGACTTCTTTAGCTCCTGCGTGTTCAGCTGCGTCGCGTACCGCTCTCTTTTCAACTTCTGTAACACCACTCGGGACAGCAATAACTATTCTTTTACTTGTAAAAGTATTTGGTGTAACTTTTTTAATAAATGCTCGAATCATTCCTTCAGCAATTTCAAAATCTGCAATAACACCATCACGCATCGGTCTTGTTACACGTATATCGCGATGTTCTCTTCCCTGCATTTCCTTTGCTTTATTTCCAAGTTCAATTATTTTTTTTGTATTTCTATCAAATGCAACAATTGATGGTTCGTTTAAAACTATCCCTTTACCTTTAATATAAATTAAGGTATTAGCAGTACCAAGATCAATTGCAACATCTGTTGTAAATAAATCAAATAATCCCATAGTTCCTCTTAATGTTTAAAATTTCTAATGCCAGTAAAAATCATAGAAATATTTTTTTCGTTTGCAGCTTTTATAACTTCTTCATCTCGAACAGAACCACCTGGTTGAATTACAGCAGTAATACCATGAGATGCAATCTCAAGAATTCCATCAGCAAATGGGAAAAAGGCATCTGATGCTGCAACAGCTCCATTTAGTTCGTGACCATATTGTTTAGCTTTCATTGCTGCTACTTTTACAGAATCAAGTCGTGACATTTGACCAGCTCCAACACCAATTGCTTTTTTATCTTTAACAAAAACAATTGCATTCGATTTAGTATGTTTACAAACTATCCAAGCAAATTTCAAGTCGCTTAATTCTTTTTCGCTGCATTTTTTTTCTGTAACAAATTTTAAAATTGAGTCATCTAATCTGGAATTATCTTTTTCCTGAACAAGTAAGCCACCCCGAACGCTCTTAATCTCAAATTCGTTCTCATTAAATTTATTTTTTACTCTTATTAATCTACGATTTTTTTTCGATTTTAATATTTCCAAAGCTTTCTCTGTATACGAAGGAGCACAAATAATTTCCAGAAATATTTCATTTAATTTAATTGCTGTTTCTTCATCTACTTCTGTATTAAAAGCTACAATTCCTCCAAAGGCAGAAACAGGGTCACAGGATAAAGCTTTTTCGTATGCGTCTTTAGTATTAATTCCAATTGCAGCTCCGCATGGATTTGTATGCTTAATTATTGCACAACCACTTTTTTCCATTTCCTTTACAAGATCTACTGCTGCAGATAAGTCGACAATATTATTGTATGAAAGTTCTTTTCCATGCAGAACATCAAAATATTCATCAATGTTACCAAATAGATATGCTTTTTGGTGTGGATTTTCACCATATCGTAAATTAAGAGATAATTTATAATTTATTCTTATTTCCTTTTTAGGTTGATTAAATTCTTTTTCGAAGTAATTAGCAATTAAAGTATCATAATATGATGTATAAGCAAAAGCTTCGTAAGCCAATTTTTTTCTGGTTTCTAAACTTATTCCACCACTTTTAAGTTCAGATAAAAATTCATCGTATTGCAAAGGATTAGTAAGTATAGAAACGTATTTGTAATTTTTAGCAGCCGCACGAATTAAACTTGGACCTCCAATATCAATATTTTCAATTTTTTCATCTAAAGAAATATCTTCTCTATTTACAACTTGAGGAAAAGGATATAGATTAACACAAACTATATCAATTGGAAAGATTTTATTTTCTTCTGCTTGAACTTTATCATCAGGGTTATCCCTTCGCATAAGAATACCACCAAATATTTTGGGATTCAGGGTTTTAACTCTCCCTGAAAATATTTCGGGAAAAGAAGTAAAAGTACTAATCTCAATACAATCAATATTGTTTTCAAGTAGAAGTTTTGAAGTATTACCTGTAGCAAGAATCTTGTAATTAAGAAAGTTTAGTTCTCTTGCAAATTCTACTATATTTGTTTTATCAGAAACACTTATTAAAGCAAATTTATCCAAGTTTACTCCAATATTTATTCTAAAATCAATACGCGATTATTTTCTATTTTAATTTTATTATCAGCAAATTTTTCTACTACATAAGGAAGTAATTCATGTTCTATTTTCAAAACTCTTTCTGCAATTTCTTCTGGTGATTTCACATCTTCAATATCTACAGCTCTTTGTGCAATAATTTTTCCATTGTCATAAATTTTATCTACAAAATGAACTGTAGCTCCAGAAACTTTAGCCGAAGAATTAAATACAGCCTGATGAACATATATTCCATACATTCCTTTACCACCAAAAGATGGAAGAAGTGCTGGATGAATATTTATAATTTTATTTTCAAAAGCATCCACAAACTCATCTGGAATTTTTTTTAGAAATCCAGCTAATACAATTAAATCAACATTCAATCTTTTTAATTCATCAATCAGCTTAAAATAACTTATAAAATCTTCTTTTTCTTTTGAACTAACAAAATAAACAGGAATATTTTTCTCTTTAGCAAATTCTATAGCTTTGCAATCTTTTTTATCGCTAACAACTGCACTTATTACAACTTTTGATTTAGGAACCTTTTCATAAATTGCTCTAAGGTTTGAGCCTCTTCCCGATACAAAAACAGCTATATTTAACATATTTTATTTTTAATAAAATTTATCCAAAATGGAATGAATAATCAATGAACTCTTCTGGAATTATTTAAATAAATATTTGCGACTTAATTTTCTTTTGAGATTTTCTATTAGAGATTGAATATAATCTCTGAATTCATAATCATTATTTTCTTCTGCTAACTTAAGATATTCTTTTGCTTCGGCTTTCTTATTCAAAAAATAATTTGCTTTAGCAATAATATAATTCGAAAATGGAATTACCCATCTTTCTTCTTTATTATTAAATGAAATAACTTTTTGAGCATAATCAATTGCTTCCTGTAATTTACCCAGATATAGTGATACCTCACTTAAATAAGCTAATCCCAATTTTTTATTACCATAATGTAGAGAGTCAATTTTTGATTTAAGACTATCATATGCCAGCTTATAACTGCCAGCATCGATATTGTTTTTCATTCTCAACAAAAAAATATCGTAACTGGAAATGCCATGTTCTAAAAAATATTCGCTTTTTTCTTTTGCATAAGCATCTTCAAATAAATCCTGATTCCCTTCTTTGACTCTTTTAAGATAATTATTAAACTCTTTTTCATTATCCAATAATTTATAGCTTATTGCAATGTTCAATGCAGCTAAACCTTTCAAATCTGTTTCTCTTGTAGTTTCGAGAAATATTTTGAAATGATTAATTGCCTTTTTGAAGTTATTCTTTTTGAAATAAATTTCACCTTTTCTAAAGTGAGCAAGTGAGGTTATTTGAGGGAAATGTTTATTATCCAGATTAATAATTGTATTCAAAATTCTATTAGCATCATTTAATTTTTTATCTTTTATTAAAGTTACAGCATACTGGTAACGAAACAAAGTATTATTTGGATATTGTGCTATTAACTTTTTTAATATAAAGTATGAACTATCATAAGCAGCAATGTAATCTGAATAAATTTTTGCAAGATGATATTCAATTTCAGTTTTATCAAAAAATCCTTTCCTGTAAGCTATTTTGATATAATCCAGGCCTCTATTTTTATTTGATGAAAGACCAGCAAGATTTACAGCCCATTTTAAAAAATCGGGTACAAAACTCATTGCATAGTCAAAAAGTCCAAGACCAAAATAAGCATCATAATATTTAGGATTTAATTGCAGAGTTTTTTCATAATAATCAATTGATTTTTTACTATACCATAGAGCATCCACAGTTGAATTATTAAGCGCATTTATCATTGCTCTATAAGAAGCTAATTTACCAGCCATGTAAGTAAATTTAATGTTCTTATTATTTTTATTAAGAATCGAATCTATTAAATTCTGGGTTATATCAGCATATTTAATAAATTGATTAAAACGATTAACATCTCTGCTACCAAGAAAACACCAGAAGTTAATTTGTGCAAGTTGAAAATAACCATCTGGCAGACGAGGTGTTCTACGAATTACACGTTTTAATATTTTTTCAGCAGAATCAATATTCATATTATAAGCTTCAGATAATGCTTTTTTCAGAAGTTGACTTGTTGTAGTTTGTGAGATACTCAGGTTAGAAAAAGATAAAAACAGCGCAATTAATAAGATATATTTTTTCAATTTTTATTATTCTCCTTTGAATATTGAACCGCTGCTTTTATGAATTCACGGAATAGCGGATGTGCTTTTGTTGCCCTGGATTTTAATTCTGGATGAAATTGACAACCAACAAACCATGGATGATTTTCAAGTTCAATCATCTCAACTAACTTTTCATCTGGAGATAGACCACTGAATATCATACCATGTTCTTCAAGTATTGGTCTAAATTTATTATTAACTTCATAACGATGTCTATGTCTTTCAGAAATTTTTTGCTTTTTATAAGCTTCGTATGCTTTTGTTTTCTTTTTTATTATGCAGGGATAAGCACCAAGTCTCATCGAAGCACCTTTCACTTTAACTCTTGCCTGGTCTGGCATTATATGAATCACATTATAAGCATTATTTTTTGTAAACTCTGCACTATTAGCTTTTTTAAGTCCACAAACATTTCTTGCAAATTCAATAACTGCACATTGTAAGCCAAGACAAATTCCAAAGAATGGTATTTTATTTTCTCTAGCATATTGTATTGCTAAAATTTTTCCTTCAATTCCTCGTTCACCAAAACCGCCGGGTATTAATAATCCATGATAACCTTTTAAAACTACTTCTGGACCTTTTGCTTCTACTTCTTCTGAGCTAATAAAGTCTGCAATTACTTTAACATTGTTTTCTGCTCCTGCATGAACAAATGCTTCCGAAATACTTTTATATGCATCTTTATTTTCAACATACTTACCACATACAGCTATTTTAACTTCTTCCGTTGCATTTTTAATTTTATCAACAAACGAGATCCATTCATCAAGATGAATATTAATATCTGGTAATTTTAATCTATCGAGAATAATTCTATCCAGTTCCTGTTCATAAAGTACCAGAGGAACTTCATAAATTGTTGAACAATCGTAAGCTGAAATTACAGCTTCTGTTTTTACATTTGTAAATAATGCAATCTTTTCGCGAATTTCTTTTGATAATTTTTCTTCTGAACGACAAACCAGAATATTTGGTTGTACACCAAGTTCCAATAAATTTTTAACACTGTGTTGAGTTGGTTTTGTTTTCATTTCTCCAGCAGAGGAAATATAAGGAACAAGTGTTACATGTACACTAATAGCATTCTTTCTTCCCATCTCAAGCATAATCTGTCGCATAGCTTCAATAAATGGTAAACTTTCAATATCGCCAACTGTTCCACCAATTTCTGTTATAATAATGTCATATTTCCCGGTTTCTCCAAGTAATTTCATTCTTCTTTTTATTTCGTCAGTAATATGAGGAATTACCTGAACTGTAGCTCCTAAAAAATCACCTCTTCTTTCGCGATTAATTACTTCGTAATAAACCTGTCCTGTAGTAGTATTATTATCACGCGTCATATCAACATCTAAAAATCTTTCGTAATGACCAAGATCAAGGTCTGTTTCAGCACCATCATCTGTAACATATACTTCTCCATGTTGAAATGGGTTCATTGTACCGGGATCTACATTGATGTATGGATCAAATTTTTGAATTGTGACACTATAACCACGCAACTTTAAGAGTAGCCCAATTGATGAAGCTGTTATTCCTTTACCTAAGGAAGAAACAACACCTCCCGTTATAAAAATATACTTAACTTTTTTCTTGTGGGACATTAAACTACAATATTATGGTAGAAAATCACGGGTTGAAAAATAAGAAAAATTGTTGATTTGTCTATAAAAAATCATTAGTGATTAAGAGAAAATTTCATTTTTTATTCATCAAAAGCAAAGTATTCATTGTTTTTGGGAATTTTAATTAAATAAATTTTATTTGATTTATTGGGAAGATAATTATCTCTAAGCCATGGATTTAAAAGTTTGAGCACTTTGTAGTTTATTCCATGCTTTTCTGCAAAGTTAGCTAGATTGTTAATGGAGCTTTTAACTATAATTTTTTCTGTTTCTATTGGCTGGTATAAGTCTTCTTTTTTAAGATAATAACCATATTTTTCTGGATTTCTCATTATCTCTTTCATTGCAATAATTCTTGCAACGAATCGATATGTTTCTGTATTAAGAAAAAGATTATAGTAATTTTTTGTTTTTTGACGATTAATCTGTAAATCGATCCCATTCATTCCATAATTATAAGAAGCAGCTGCCAGTGTCCAACTTTTATATTTTGAGTAAACTTCTCTTAAATATTTGCATGCAGCTTCAGTAGATTTTTCAATATTATATCTTTCGTCAATTTCTTTTGTAACTTCCAGTCCATATTTTTTTGCTGATGCTTCCATTAATTGCCAGAAACCTGTAGCTCCTGCATTTGAAACTACATTTGATAAGTTACTTTCTATCACTGCTAGATATTTAAAGTCGTCCGGTATTCCATACTTTTTCAATATTGGTTCTATAACAGGAAACCACCTGTTTGCTCTTTTCATCGCAAGTATTGTTGAAGAATGCCAGTAAGCATTAACAAACAATTCTCTTTCAATGCGTTCTTTAACATCAAGATCATTAAGTGGCACTTTTTCACCACAAAAATCCAATTCTTCTGGAAGTTGAGGAATAAAAATCTTATAATCTGCGGGTTCTACTTTAACAACAACCTGTTGAATATTTTTTCTTTCTTTAAATGCCATATAACTCATAATTAACGAAAGCAGAGAAATTATAATAGTTAAACTTATCCCTACGGTAACAAAAATATTTTTATTGTTCATGACATTAACGTTATATTAAATCATTGATTGCAATATAAAATTTCCTGTTTATAAAATAAAAAATTAGATGTCAAGAAATAAAAGATTAGGAAACTCGAATTGTTTTTATAAAAAATATTAACTGGAAATATAGAAAGCCGGAGTAAGATTCTCCGGCTTGTTTAGTTAAGCATATTATTTTTTACCAAATGCAATTTCTTCCAGCATTGCAGTAGTAACCGATTTTGGTCTTTCAATCGGATAACCAAGAGCACGAGCCCAGATAATATTTGAACAAACACCAAGAGCTCTTCCTACACCAAATAGAACAGTATAGAAATCATATTCTTTTACACCATAATGCCATTGGATAACACCTGATTGAGCATCAACATTTGGCCATGGATTTTTTGCTTTTCCCTGTTCCATCAATATAGGTGGAACAACTTTAAAGAGTAAATCAACATATTTAAAGATTGGATCGTCTGGCAAATGTTTTAAGCAAAATTCTCTTTGAGCCATATAACGAGGATCAGTTTTTCTTAACACTGCATGACCAAATCCAGGAATAACTTTTCCTGCTTTAAGAGTATCCCATACAAATTGCTTCATTTCATCTTCAGTTGGAATCTTTCCTCCCATAGATTCCATTACACCATGTAACCATCGCAAAACTTCTTCGTTTGCCAGACCATGTAGTGGACCTGCAAGACCATTTAGCATAGCACTGATTGAATAGTAAATATCTGAAAGAGCACTTGCAACTAAATGACCTGTATGTGCACTTACATTACCACTTTCGTGATCACTATGTAAAATAAAATAAAGTCTGGAAACATCATCATATGGTTTACCAATTCCCATCATATGAGCAAAATTACCACCAAAATCGAGATGAGGATCACCTGGAATAATATCACCATCTTTATATTTCCATCTGTAAATATGTGCTGCGATTTCTGGGATTTTAGCCAGTAAATTCATAGCATCTTCATAATAAGCAGCCCAATAATCGGTTTTCTTTAAGCCCTTTCGATATTCTTTTGCAAAAACTGATTCACGATGCATTGACATAATTGCTGAAGCAAACATTGTCATTGGATGTGAATCTTTTGGTAATGCGTGAATAACATCAAAAACATAAGATGGCACTTCTTTTCTTTGATTAAACTCTTTGTGAACTTCTTCTACTTCCTGTTCTGTTGGAATATCACCAGTTAGCAAAAAGTAAAAATGACCTTCTACATAAGGCATTTCTGCTCCTGGTACTTTAGGAAGTTTCTCAAGCACTTCAGGAATTGTAAGACCTCTAAATCTGATCCCTTCGTATGGATCGAGATACGAAATATCTGTAACCAGACATTTAATATCTCTCATCCCACCTATTACCTGATTAATCTTAACTTCATCAACTTTTACATCACCATATTCTTTCAGTAGCCTTTCTGTGCGTGGCCTTTCCTGAATAATTTTCTCTAATAATTTTTCTTTTAAGGATGACATATATCCCCCTACATTTTTTTTGAATAAAGTTAATAAGGAATAATTTATTTAGATTTTTTTATCAACTTAGATACTTGATATCCACTCAACACTGCGCTTTCTATTGTTGACGGTAAATTAATATTAACCCAATCTCCTGCAATATATAAATTATCAAACAAATTCTTTATTTTTTTTCTTTCATCTATTGAGTTAATATCTGGAATAAAAGTAGCTTTTTTTTCTTTAATTATTTTATAATCAATTACAAATTGACGTTTGAATATAGGAAAATATCTCTCTAAATCCGAATAAAAAAGTTCGAGTAATTCATTGTCTTTCAAATTAATAATTTTTTCTGCTGCACTTGTCGTTAACGAAATATGCTTTCCATGATTGAAAAGCCAGTGTATTTGTGAATCTATCAGACCATAAAACTTTTCGCTAAATGGGTTTTCTTTCAACCATAAATGGACATTTAAAATTGGGGAATATTTTAATTCTGGTAAATAAAAAAAATTACTGG
Source organism: Rosettibacter firmus (assembly GCF_036860695.1). Classification (NCBI taxonomy): domain Bacteria; kingdom Pseudomonadati; phylum Ignavibacteriota; class Ignavibacteria; order Ignavibacteriales; family Melioribacteraceae; genus Rosettibacter; species Rosettibacter firmus. The sequence goes on from NZ_JAYKGJ010000003.1 coordinate 91,433, forward strand.
AAAGCTCAGAGTTTTCAATATCAATTTTTTTTAATGAATGTAATGGTATAGCTGAAATCACATAATCAAAATCTTCGTAGCAATTTTTATTAGTGAGAACTTTGATAACTTTATTTTTTTCAACTACAAATTTTATAACTCTTTCGGATTTATTAATTATTCCGCCCCTGTCTTTAATATATTTTTCAGAATTAATTACATACAAATCCGTCAAATTTGTTTCTGGTATTAAAATAGTTTGCGATTTTGAACTCTTAAAAATTCTTTTTAAAATTTCAGAAAATACTTTAGCTGAAGCCAATTCTGTATTCGTATTTAAAGCTCCTACTGTGAGAATTTCCCAGAAAGATTTTATCGATTCATCAGTTTGATTTTTCTTTCTCAACCATTCTTTTATTGTTAATTTTTCGAGTGCGTGATTTCTTATAAAAAAATTTTCAAATATAAATCTGATTATTTTTATTCTTGAGTTTATATCAATAGCAGAATATTGTAAAAAAGCTTTTATTGAATTGAATGGATAAAAAAGTCCAGATGAATTTAATCGATGAATCTTTCCGTTTTTTTCAACCAGGTTTATTATTAAAGCATCTGGAAATTGAATTTTGTTGAGTGCATTGATTTTTTTTAAGAATCGAAGAGTATACTTATAACAGCCCATCAAGATATGCTGGCCATTATCATAAAAATCATCATGCTGTGAATTATAAATTGAATAAGCACGACCACCTAATTTTGGAGAGGCTTCTAATAAGGTAACTTTAAAATTTTCAGAAAGGTAAACGGCAGAGCTTAAGCCTGCAAAACCACCACCAATAATTAAACATGATTTCATTAATAAATAAGACTATATTTTGCCCATACACCAAGTGAAATAGCAGCTTTCTCAAACGTATTTACTCTAATTTGATTATTCAAAACATCATATTCTTTATTCTTAATTTTTTTCAGAAGTTTAAGGTAAATATGTTGCATGGCACGTGCTGGAAATAATAAAGGTTTATCTTCATAATCAATAAATTGTTCTGCTTTTTGAAAGTAGTATAAAGCTCTCTCACTCTCAAATTCCATTAATTGTTTGAAATTACTATTATATTTTTTCTGAATTAATTCTTTTTCTGTATAATTAAATTTTATCAGATCTTTTTGGGGAAGATAAATTCTACCTTTATCTACATCTTTACCAACATCTCTCAAAATATTAGTTAATTGCATTGCTATGCCAAGATTAACAGCATAATCTTTAGCGGAATTATTTTTATAACCAAAAATTTCAATACACATTAAACCTACAGTCGAAGCAACTCTATAGCAATAATGAATAAGATCATCAAAACTTATATAACTTTTTTTCTGGAGATCCATTTCTACGCCAGAAATCAACTCAAAGAAAGGTTCAAGCGGAATATTAAATTGTCTAATAATCTTTGCTAATTTATTTAAAAGAAAAAATTCTGATTGGCCATGAAGAGCTTTTTCTAATTCATTACGCCACTTTCTTAATTGTTCATATTTAATATTTTCGTCTTCGTTGCTTTCATCAACAATATCATCGGTTTTTCTACAGAAAGCATAAACAGTATTCATTGCCTCACGTTTTTCTCGGGGTAATAAGCTAAAAGCATAATAAAAACTACTTTTGCTTTCTTTAGTAATTATTTTAGATTGATCTTGCATTATTCAAATAAAGCTTTATAAAATAATTTTATAATATCTTTCTTAGATAAAACAGGTCTAATGTTCAATGTATTATAATCAATTTCTTCTATCTTATCTAATATTTTCTTTCCTCCAAGTATAGTAAGTTTAATCTGAAATTTTAAATTACCAGGTAAAAATTTTAATATATTTTCCCCTTTATTGAAAAACTCTTTTGTCCTTTCAATATTACATTTTAATAACTGTTTAAAGTTAGCACTATTTTTCTTTAACTCAAAAGTGTTTTCATCAATGTCATATTTTTTTAAATCATCAAGGGATAGATATATTCGATTTTTCTTATAATCAATGGATATATCCTGATAAAAATTTGTAAGCTGAAGTGCAGTACATATAGCATCTGAATATTCAACAACTTCACTGTTACGGATATTAAATAATTCCAGTATTAATCTTCCGACAGGATTAGCAGATCTTTCACAGTAATTAAGAACATCATCGAAAGTTTTATATCTATTTACAGTAATATCCTGCTCAAATGCACTTAAAAGATCATAAAAGTGTTTTGGTGAAAGATTCATTTTGTTAATAGTATTATTCAATGCCATCCAGAAATTATTTTTAAAATTTCCATTAAGAGAATTTTTTAGATCATTTTTATAATTTTCAAGCAACATCAATCGAAAGTCTACAGGATAATTATTTTCATCTGCAATATCATCTGCCTGGCGAGCAAACTGATAAATTATTGCTATGTGTTTTTTTAATTTTTTAGGAAGGAAGAAAGAAACAACTGGAAAATTCTCATAATGCGACTTGGTAAATTTTATTGCTTCTTTATAAGCTTTATTTATAAGTCTATGCTGTTTATTCAAAAAATGCATTTATTTTAAGTGTATGTTACTTTATTATAAAAATTATGCATAATATAAAGTTCATCTATTTGTAAAAGTAGTAAAAGGAAATCAATATAGTAATCAGGGGAATTAGAGTTTAGATGAAAAAAATTATGTGCCCGGAACAGGACTCGAACCTGCACGGCGTTACCGCCACTAGCTCCTGAAGCTAGCGTGTCTACCAATTCCACCATCCGGGCAAAAATACATTTCAAAAATAATTACAATGATTTTGAAAACAAAGTTATCTTACTTAAATCCAGTTGTTGTGTCATTATTCATAAATCTGGGAGGAGTAATTCTATTGTCAATAAAAGCATCAAAACTTTCAGGTAAATTTTTAATATTTGCAATATCTGTATAAACTCCACCTCTACAATCATTGGAATAAAGTTTAGGATTGCCATATTCAAAAATTGATTCTCTACAAAATTTTACAGGGACAACATTACCACTTGCAGGAGGTTGAAAATCTTCGAGTGGTAAATTTAATTGTTCGTATACATCATGCATAAAAATTGCCCAGATAGGCAAAGCTGCTCTTGCCCCCTGTCCATAATCTCCTGTAAAAGAAATTTTCTGGTCATCAAATCCAACCCATACACCAGCTACAAGTTGAGGTGTAAAACCAACAAACCAGGCATCGGCATAATCCTGTGTTGTACCTGTTTTACCAGCAGCAGGTCTTTGAAAATTATAACGATATCTTGCAGCAACACCTGTTCCCTGATCAATAGCAGATCTCATCATATCAGTTACAATATAAGCAGTTTCCTCTGATATTGCTTCTCTCGATTCCGATACAAATTTATCTATCAGCATTCCATCTTTATCTTCAATTCTTAAAATAGAAATTGGTTCGTTATAAATTCCATGATTTGCCAGTGTTGCATAAGCAGAAGTAAGTTCAAGAGGTGTAACAAGTGAAGTACCAAGTGCGATTGATGGATAAAGTTCCAGTTTACTTTTTATTCCTAATTTTTCGGCAATTCTACCAATTTCGGGAAGAGGGGCATAATCTTCAATTATTAATCGAGCAGCTACAATATTTATAGAATACATTAATCCCTGTCGCAATGTAGTAAATCCACCTGTTGATAAATCAAAATTTTGAGGACTCCATCCATTGTAATTAAATGGTTGATTTAATATCGGATAAGCTGGATACAAACCTCTATCAATTGCAACCGTATAAATTATTGGTTTGAAAGCAGAACCAGGTTGACGTTTAATTTGAGTAACATGATTTAATCCATACAAAAATTTTTGATTTCTCCCTCCCACCATTGCTCTTATTTCACCAGTTTTAACATCCATCACAACAAAACCAACTTCTATTTTTTTTGCTGCATTTTTAACTGAATCTATAAATGCTGGATCATTTTTTAATCTGTAATAAATATTTCTTTTTTCTGATTCACTTGTTGCAGTTTTATATTCAATCCTATCTTTAATTGCTTTATCAATTAAATCATCAATCATACCTTTATATTTATTCCATGACCATGATTTATCGAATTGCTTTTGAAATTCATTTAAGTGAATCTCAACAGCTCGATTAGCTATTCTTTGCATTCGGCTATCGAGAGTTGTATAAATATTTAATCCATCTCTATACAAATCATAACCATACTTTGCACAAATCTTTTCCATTTGTTGACGAACATATTCAACAAAATGAGGAGCAATTGTTCCTCGAATTCCCTGTTCAATTCTTTTATATGATAATCTAATTGGTTTTACTTTCAATCTTTCATATTCATCTTCGCTTAAAAAGTCCATATCAACCATATTTTTAAGTACTAAATTTCTTCTTTGAAGTGCTCTTTCATATTTTTCATAAGGATCATAATAGACCCATGATTTCAAGAGTGCAATTAATAAAGCTCCTTCTTCTATGGTCAAGTCTTTCACATCTTTATCAAAATATACCTTAGATGCCATAGCAATTCCATAAGCTCCATGACCAAACCATTGTATATTAAAATACATTTCAAGTATTTCTCTTTTTGTATAAGTTTTTTCAATTTGAACAGCAGTAATCCATTCTCTAATTTTTCTGATTACTGTATCAAATAATGATTCTTTCTCCGACTTCAATTCATATAAATTTTTTGCAAGCTGTTGAGTTATTGTACTTGCCCCTTCACGTTTGAATAAAAAAACATTTTTAAACATTGCTTTTATAAATCTTACTAAATCAACACCCCAGTGATCATAAAATTTTCTATCCTCTGTTGCTATTAATGCATTTACTACATGTGGCGGGATGCTATCAATACTTACTTCAACTCTGTTTTCTTTAAAAAATTGTCCAATAAGTTCACCATCAATACTATAAACATTACTTGCAAGTTGTGGTTTTGGATTTTCGAGTTCATCAAGTGAAGGCAGTCCTTCAAAAATATACTGAATTAGCAAAATTGATATAACAAGAATTATTAATCCTGAAAACAATAAAAAGAATTTGAATCCTTTCCCTTTTTTATTCTTTTTTTTAAATGGTATTTGACTTTTTATCATTTTGTACCCAATCAATAATTTCAAAAGTATTTATAAATTTTCCATAGCATGGTTTCTGTAACCAGGAACCCAGATTGATATAATATCCATTTTCAAATTTTTCTTTCGATAATACATGTGAATGCCCAAATATTACATAATCATATCCATCTTTAATTTTTTCTTTAGCTACTTCAAAAAGGCAATCTTTATTATATTTTTTTGAATTATAATTTCTGCTTGTTTTGCTTGATAAACTTGCAAGTTTAATTCCTAAATCAGGATGAATAAATGAATACATTTTCTGAAGAATCTTATTCCTCAATATTGCTTTCAATATTTTATAACCAATATCATTTTTAATTAAGCCATCACCATGACCAATAAAAAATTTTTTCCCATTTAATTCAAAGTGAGCTGGCTGATAATAAAGTTTTGCCCCAATTTCTTTTTCAAAAAAATCTCGATGTAGAAAATCATGATTACCAATGAAATAATGAAGCTTTCTACCAGTTTCTGTAAATTCTTTTAATGCGGTAAATGTTTTATAAAATCCTTTTTGAATTACTCTTTTATATTCAAACCAGTAATCAAATAAATCTCCCATTATAAATAATTCGTCACAATTACTTTTAGCATAGTTTAAAAATAAAATCAATTTTTTTTCTTTCTCAGTTTCAACATCCCTGGATTCCAGACCAAGGTGTAAATCAGAAATAAAAAAATATGTTTTAAATGAATTCATAAAATTTATTCTGCTAATTTAAATTCTGCAAGTAACCAATTATCTGGATCAACTTCAATTGATGATGGTTTATATTTAGTTATAAATTCAAAACTATTCTTCTTGTCTTTAACATAAATATTCTTTAGTTCAGATTCTCCATTTTCAAAAATAATTTTCAAATCAACAGGAAATTTATAAATATCATAGTCATTTTGTAATTGTTGGATTTTAAAAATTATTTTATAACCATCCTTAATAGGAAAATATTTCCAGCTATATTCAGCTTTAATTATTTCTTTTCCCTTATAAATCCATTGATCAAAAAAATAACTTAGATTTCTTTTGGAAACTTTTTCGCATATATTTTGAAAATCTTTAGTAGATGCGTTTTTATATTTATAAGTCTCGAAATATGTTCTGAGTATTTTAAAAAACAAACTATCTCCCACTTCTCTTCTCAACATATGAAGAACCCATGCACCTTTATTATACACAAGATTGCTAAACAAATTATTCTCTGGATTATATAAAGTTCCACTTAGAAATTTAATTGACTTCGATTTCATGGTTGATATAAGAGCACTTTTACCTGCCTGATATTCCCAGTATAAAGCTTCTGAATAAGTTGCAAAACCTTCATTGAGCCAGATATCTTTCCAGGTTTTTGGACTCACTGCATTTCCCCACCAGTGATGTGAAAGTTCATGAATATACATATCCTGAAAAAATTTTTTACCAGTTATGAATTTAGAACCTATACCTGTAATTGTTTGATGTTCCATTGCACCATATGGCCATAAGAATTCTGCAACTGCATACTTTTCTTTTATAAATGGATATGGACCAAAAAGTTTTTCAAAAGTATAAATGTATTTAGAATGACCAGAAAAATCATTAATTGCATCATTAAACTTTTCAGGAAAAGCATAGCAATAAAGCTGTAGTGTATCCCCTGTAATTGAAACATATTTTTGATGATAAGATTTATAATTGCCTGAGTAAATTGCAATTAAGTATGTTGAAATAGGATAGAAAGTTTTCCAGTGATATGTTTTTTTATCTTTGTTAGAAATTATTTCAATCAATTTACCATTAGAGAGAGACACATAAGATGAATCATTGGTAATAAAAATATCTACTAAAGCTTTATCATCTGGTTTATCGATACATGGAAACCATGTTGAAGCATAGAATGGTTCACTTATAGTATAAACAACATTTTTACCATTAATATCTTCAAAAGAAAAAGAACCGAATCCTAAATTTTTTGGCTCTCCTTCATAAATTATTTTTATCTCTGATGTGTCTTTAAGATTTGATTCTGGCAATATTTTTAAAATAGTATCATCTCTTTTATAAGTAGCTATTTTATCATTTAATGATAAATTTATAATCTTGAGATTGTCATAAAAATTAATATCAATCTCTTTAACTAAAGGATTATTTGTAATAAACTTAATTTCAACATCTCCTTTAATAAACTTGGAATCAGGATTTAATTCGATATGAATATTATAATGCAATACATCCAGCTTTGTTTGAGTAGGCGGATTATATTCTTCAATAAATTTATTATCAAGTTGTGGAGTTTGTATACCTACATTCAAATAGCTTACTGATTTGCTAATAAAAGGAAGAATATTCTTTGTTAATGGAATAATTACAAAAACTGAGAATAAAATTGATGTTAATGCAATTACTATTGCTATAACAAATGGATTTTTCTTAATCGTCATTAAATTGTAGATATTTTATATATTCAATTGCAAAGTTAATCATTTCTTAAATTGCCAATCAATTCATAATTAAATATATTTTATGTAAAGACTGGAGACTATCATGAGAAATTATGCTGGTTCAGAAATCTTGAGAAAAACATTAACAATGATTTTAGCTGGTGGACAGGGAGAAAGATTATATCCACTAACAAAAGAAAGGACAAAACCTTCAGTCCCTTTTGGTGGTAAGTATAGAATTATTGATTTCACTCTTTCAAATTGCTTAAACTCAGGTTTTAGAAAAATATTTGTTCTTACTCAATACAAATCTGATTCATTAAATCGTCATCTTTATGAAGCCTGGAATATTTTTAATCCAGAACTTGGTGAATTTATTTATTCAATTCCACCTCAATTTAAAACTGGTAGAGACTGGTATTTAGGAACTGCAAATGCAATACACCAGAATTTTAATTTAATTACAGATAATGTTTATGAATGGTTACTTATACTTTCAGGCGATCATATATATAAAATGGATTATTTAAAGATGATTCAATATCACATCGAAAAGAAAGCTGCTTTGACTGTCTCAGCAATCGAAATTCCTAAAGACGATGCTTATAGATTTGGTGTACTTGAAATTGCACCAGATTATCGAGTCATTTCTTTTCAGGAAAAACCTAAAAAGCCTCCTATTATTCCAGACAAGCCAGATTACTCTTTCGTAAATATGGGTATTTATGTTTTTAATGTCCCTGTAATTAAAGAAGTAATGAATAGAATGGAAATCGAGAAAGTACCAAATATTGACTTCGGGAAAAATGTAATTCCCTATATGATAAAAAATAATTATCATGTTCAGGCATACAGATTCATTGATGAAAATAAAAAAGAACAACCATACTGGGTTGATGTAGGAACTATTGAAAGTTATTATGCTGCGAGTATGGATTTAATCAGTGTTAATCCTCATTTTAATCTTTATGATCAGGAATGGCCATTAAGAACCGAACAAAGGCAATTTCCACCAGCAAAAACTGTTTCGCACGAAGGTGAAAGAGTTGGTCGTGCAATTAATTCATTGATTACAGATGGTACAATAATTTCTGGTGGATTGGTAGAGCGGTCAATTCTTGGTTTTAATGTTCGTGTTAATAGTTACACTTATATTACAGATTCTATAATAATGGATAATTGTAATATTGGTCGTCATTCAAGGATTCGTAGAGCGATAATTGATAAAAATGTGATTATACCAGAAGGAACAGAAATCGGTTTTGATATTGAAATGGATAAAAAAAGATTTACTGTTTCAGAAACAGGGATTGTTGTAATTCCCAAGAACTATAAATTCAACTAAAATTAATCTGATTAAATCGCAATTCATTAAAAATTATTTTAAAAAAATCATTTTCCTTACTGAATTGTATTTATCATTACTTAACACATAAAAGTAAATTCCAGTTGATAAATCTTTCGCATCGAATTTTATTTCGTGTGTTCCTGAAAACATCAATTCATTATTTATTAGAGTAGTAAATTCTATTTTTGGGTAACTCTTTTCTCAATGTTTTTATATATGTTAATCCACAAATGAATATAAATATTTATTCTTAAATAACTTGAATGTATTTTTAAATAGCTTATTAATGTATTATCTAAAATAATTATGAATCCATTATTAGAAGATAAATTAAAAAATATTCCTGCTTTACCAGGCATTTATCAGTTCAAGAATGAAAAAGGGAAGGTTATTTATGTAGGTAAAGCAAAAAATTTAAGAAATCGTGTCCGTTCATATTTTCAAAAAAATATTGATTCACCTAAAACTGCTGCATTAGTCTCTAAAATTCATGATATAGAATTAATTATTACAGATAACGAAATTGAAGCTCTTGTTCTTGAAAACAACTTAATTAAAGAACTCAAACCTCGTTACAATGTTAATCTAAAAGACGATAAATCTTATCCATACATTAAAGTAACTAATGAACCCTATCCTCAGATTTATCCCACAAGAAATATTGTTAAAGATGGTTCAAAATATTTTGGACCATATACAGATGTAAAAAACATGAAACAATCTTTGAGATTAATTAACAAGGTTTTTAAGATTAGAAGTTGTAAGTATGAAATAACAGAAGAAGCAATCCAGAAAAAGAAATTCAAAGTATGTCTTGATTATCACATAAAGAAATGTGATGGACCATGCGAAGGTTTAATTTCTCAGTATCAGTACAATCAAATGGTTAATCAGGTTGTAAAAGTTTTACGTGGTAAAACTGATGATTTAATAGAAGAACTAAAACAACAAATGAACGAAGCAGCTGAAAAACTTGAATTCGAAAAAGCTGCAGAATTACGTGATAGAATTGAACAACTTCAAATTTATTCTTCAAAACAAAAAGTAGTTTCTAATGATTTAGAAGATAAAGATATAATTAGTGCAGCTTATGAAGGTAAAGATGTTGCAGCTACAATTTTAAATATTCGTTCTGGTAAGCTTGTTGGTAAAAGACAATTTGCACTCATATCAGAAGAGAATGAAGAAATAAATCAAATTTATTCAGCAATTATTAGATTTTATTACGATGAATATGTTGAAATACCCAGGGAAATAATTGTTGAAGTTGAACCATCGGATTCCGATACACTGCTTGAATGGTTAAATAGCAGAGCATTAAAGAAATGCAAGTTTATAATTCCTCAAAAGCAAAGTGAAGCAAAAGCTCTTTTAATGATGTGTAAACAAAATGCACAATTATATCTCGAAGAAATTCAATTACAAAGAATGAAAAAAGAAGGAAATGTTCCTTATGCACTTTCAGCACTTCAAAGAGATTTACATTTAAAAAAGCTGCCAAGAAAAATTGAATGCTTCGATATATCGAATTTACAGGGGAGTGATTCTGTAGCAAGTATGGTTGTCTTTGTTGATGGAAAACCTAAAAAAAGTTTATATCGAAAATTTATAATCAAAACTGTTGAAGGACCAAATGACTTTGCAAGTATGCAGGAAGTTTTTTATAGGCGATATTCTAAACTTCTTGAAGAAAATGAACCAATGCCAGATTTGATTATGGTTGATGGAGGAAAGGGACAGCTTTCAAGTGCAATTGAAGTATTAAAAAATCTGGGCATAAAAGATTATGAAATAATTGGTTTGGCAAAAAGATTAGAAGAAATTTATTTACCAGATGAAGAAGACCCACTATTAATCTCTAAAACTTCATCGAGTTTGAAACTTTTACAACAAATTAGAGACGAAGCTCATCGTTTTGCAATTACATTTCATAGAGAAAGAAGAAATAAACGTACATTTACAAGTGAATTACTCGAAATAAAAGGAATTGGAGAAAAAGTTGCTCAAAAACTTCTTTCAAAATTCAGTATTGATGAAATTAAAAACATGGAAGAAAATAGATTAGCTGAAGTTATTGGAAAAGCAAAAGCAAAAATTATATTTAATCATTACCATCCAGAACAAAACCAGTAAATAATTAAAAAAGCCAAGCCTCCAGACCACCCAGGTTAAATACTTACCGTTGCTTCCTTCCGGACCTGGCGGGGTTGGGTATTAACCTGCCGATCTAAGGCCTGGCTAAACTTTTTCAAGAAATTAATCTTAACAATAGAACTAAATTTTATAAACAGACTATATTAAGTACTTTCCAATATTTGGCGTGCAAATATAGAAATTTTACAACTATCAAAAAATGCAATTTCAGGTTTTTTGCTCTTTCTTTTTTGCGGCGGGAAAAAGAATATTATTAAGAATTAATCTATAACCTGGCGAGTTTTTAAATAAACTCAAATCTGTTGGTGGATCGCCAACTGCATGTTGATAATCTTCGGGATCGTGGCCACCATAAAATGTAAAAGTACCTCTTCCAAAATTTCCATGAATATATTTCACTTGATCAGTTCCTGCTCGTTCTGCAAGAATATAGACAGAACTTTTTATATATTTTTTTCTAAACATTGTAGTTTGTCCCATAAAACCATGAATAACATTAACATGATTTTGTGTAAGCATAGTAGGAACTGGATCATACTTTGCTGAAAATTCAAAGAGCGTAAAATAATCATTCTGTTCACTACCAATTTCAGCAGGTTGAATATCTATATCGCTGTATTCATATATCAAAGGATTCATTTCAAGTTTGAAATCCTGAAAAGCTAATGTTTGAGAATAATCAAGTTTATTTTGTGCATCCGGGTCTGGTGGATCACCATCATACATTTTATCAACTATGTCTACATTCAATGCGGCAAGAGCAATATCATAAGAATCAGTTGCAGAACACATAGCAAATAAAAATCCTCCCTGAGCAACATAATTTTTTATAGCTAATACTACAGTTTTTTCCATTTCAGATACTTTTTTGAATCCAAGTTTTTTAGCTTCTCTTTCATAAATATTCTGCTGTTCAATATACCATGGGGCATTACTGAATGAAGCATAAAACTTTCCATATTGCCCTGTAAAATCTTCGTGATGAAGATGTAACCAATCATATTTTTCAAGGTCACCTCTCAAAATTTCTTCGACCCATATTTTATCATACTGCACTTCAGCATAATCAAGTGCTAATGTTACTGCATCATCCCAAGGTTTAAAGTTAGGTGGAACATAAACAGCAATTTTAGGAGCCTTTTCGAGTCGTACTACTTCCATGTTCTGTTCTTCACTTTGAACAAGCGAATAAATTTGTACTGCTTCTTGCTGAGTTAATGTTTGAAATGCAACTCCTTTAATTCTACATTTTGCTGCTAATTTTTCTGAATAATCAAACATAAATGAACCACCACGATAATTTAAGAGCCAATCACCAACCATTCCATCTTTTAGAGCATTGTATGCAATCCCATAAGCTTTGAGATGATCAGTTTGATTCAAATCCATGTAGATAAGAATTTTTGCTTGTGCAAGTATTAAGGAAGCAAAAAGAAAATTTATTAGAAATAATTTTTTCATAATTCATAAATTTCTATGAAGAAAAAAGAATGCTTTAAAAAATTTGCGCCTTCTCTGCGAACTCTGCGGTTAAAAAATAAACCGTAAAAAAACACAAAGAAGGCGCAAAGCAAATTAAAATTATCAAGCTATCTTTCTATCGGATTCGATATAAATTGGTTTCTCTCCTTTTACTACTACGTCACGAGTTATCAAGCATTTGTCAACATTTTCCATAGTTGGAATTTCATACATAATATCGAGAAGAATACCTTCAACAATTGATCGAAGGGCACGCGCACCGGTTTTTCTTTCAATTGCTTTTTTAACTATTTCATCTAAAGCCAATGGATCAAATTCTAATTCAACTCCTTCGAGCGCAAATAATTTTTTATATTGTTTAATAATTGCATTTTTTGGTTCTGTTAAAATATTTCTTAATGCTTCTGGACTGAGAGAATGTAATGGTGCAATAACTGGTAATCTACCCACAAGTTCTGGAATCAATCCAAATTTAATTAAATCTTCTGGTTGAACTTTTTGAACAAGATTATCTTTATCGAGGTCTTCATTATCAGATACATCTGTAATAAAGCCAACAGGATTTCTATTTATTCTCGATGCAATTATATTTTCTATGCCTTCAAATGCACCACCACAGATGAATAAAATATTTTTTGTATTTACATTAATTAGACTTTGCTCCGGATGTTTTCTTCCTCCGCGTGGTGGAACTCCAGCAATTGTTCCTTCAAGAATTTTCAATAATGCTTGTTGAACACCTTCACCTGATACATCTCTTGTTATTGAAACACTTTCACTTTTACGGGCAATTTTATCTATTTCATCAATGTACACAATTCCTTTTTGAGCTTTTTCTAAATTATAATCTGCTGCTTGGAGTAATCGAACCAAAACAGTTTCAACATCATCACCCACATAACCAGCTTCTGTTAAAGTAGTGGCATCTGCAATAGCAAATGGAACATCAAGAATTCTTGCCAGCGTTTGTGCAAGTAATGTTTTTCCTACTCCTGTAGGACCAATTAAAAGAATATTACTTTTTTCAATTTCAACATCATCTACATCAAAATAAGAAACCGGGGCATTTATTCTTTTATAATGATTATAAACAGCCACTGCAAGAATTTTTTTTGCAAGTTCCTGGCCTATTACATATTCATCAAGACTTTTCTTTATTAGTTCTGGAGTTAAAGAAAGATTAACGGTTTCTTTTTTCCCGAAAGAAGAAACATTATTTTTAAGAATTTCTACACTGGTCTTTATGCATATGTCACAAATATAGGCGTCGGGTCCAGCAACCATACTGGATACTTCACTTCCGTCTCGCCCACAAAAGGAACATCTAATTGTTTTTGGTTCTCTATGTCCACCCATTTTCAACCATTATTTGTTTGTAATTCGTTTAAATATTCTCTTACTTGTTCAAAATATAATGAATTTGGGAATTTCTCAAGAAGTTTCTGATAAATAGAGACTGCTTTTGTTTTATCTTTAATTCCAAAATGATAGATTTTCCCTAATAAAAAGAGTGATTTATCACTAAAAATTCCTGTTTTTGAACTTTCTGCTAATTCTTCAAGCACTTCAATAGAAGTTGGTAAATCATTCATTGCTATTAAAGTTTCTGCCAGTTTATATTTTGCATATTCACTGATTAAACTGAAAGTTTGGGTATTTGATAAATCTTTAAACTCTCTTGCAGCTTCTCTAAATTTTTTCTGATATAACATTAAATCTGCAGCTGCATATTTTATTAAATTCAAAGAGTCGCTTTTGGAAAAATTTATTAATGATATAAGTTCCAGAGCATCGTTTGCAAAATCGTTAGAAAGAATTTTGGTTGTTTCTGAAAGATATTTAATTGCATCTGTAAAATTTCCACTCCAGAAATTGATTTTTCCCAAATAATAATTTGCTTCTGATTGATGATTTAAATTACTTCGATTATTAATTAAAACTTTTTCGTAATACGACTTAGCATCTTCCAGTTGATTATTTAATATCGATATTTTCCCTTTCTGCAAAAATGCAAGAACTGAAAACTCGGTATTTGATGCTCTTAAATTTATTAATGTATACAAACTTTCTGCTTTTTGATAATTACCCACACGATTAAAATAAATTTCTGCCATTCTAAATAATATTTGTGGAGTTAATGAATTCTCTGGATAATCCTTTATAATTGACTCATAGGAGTTAATAACATCTCGTAATTTTTCTTCTTTAATTAAATTAAAATTGTTATAAGGTTTCCATAATTCATTTTCACTTTTAATAGTACTTTCAAAAAGCATTTCAAGTGATGATGCATAATAAAATCTCCACAAAGGTAATAACTGTTTATTATTACTATTTTTTATTAAATAATCGTAAGCTTTCAGAGCCACATCATATACTTTATTTTGATAAGCGTTATTTGCAAAAGATATAATTGTATTACCATTTCCATTAATTTTATTTTCATATTCTATTAATCTTTGAAATGCATAATCATATTTACCAATCAATGAATAATAATAAGCTAACATATCATACAAAGCTGGTTTGGGATTATCCTTAATTTTATTTTCTATTGAAGTAATAAATTGATTGATTGCATCTTTATTATCAGAATAAAAATTAATTCTTGCTTTAATGTTACTAATCTGCTCTGGATTTTTAATAATTAAATCACAGATTTCATTTCCAGCATCTTTATATCTCATATTTGCAAGGTAAATATTTATAAGATCTATAGAAAACAATTCCTGATCATTAGAAATTTTTTTACCTCTTTGAAGAATATCTATTGCTTTTTCAAAAGCTCTGCTCTCAATTGCATAATTAGCCATTACACGATACGCAATAATTAAATTGGGACTAACTCTCAAACCTCTTTCCCACGCATCATAAGCTTTTGAAACATTATCTGCCATAAAGTAAACCGAACCAAGAAGACCAAAAAGATTGATATCCTGTGGTGTAAGCGAAATTCTTTTTTCAATCAATTGAGTTGCTTCTGTATATTTTTTTTGTTTGATGAGAATTTTTGTATAAGCATCAAAGTATGTATAGTTTTCAGGGTAGCTATTCTGAAGTTCGCGCAATATGGCTTCAGCTTTATCAAGCTGTCCTGCTTCTTCGTAGCTCTGAGCTAATCTCAAACGATTATCAAGAAGATTATTTTGTGCAGTAATTGTAGAAGCAAGTAGAAATAATAAAGTGAGAATAAATATTTTATTTTTAGTCAAAATAATTCTCGTAAAAAATGTTCCCCACATTTAAAATTTTATTCGGGTCGAATATCAATTTGAGTTTTGCCATTTGTTTAATTACATCTTCACTATACATTTTTAAAAAATAATCTCGTTTAAGTTTTCCAATGCCATGTTCTGCTGATATTGTACCTTTTAATTCAACAGCACGTTCACATATTTTCATATAAATATTTTTAGAAATATTATACTCCTCTTCATTTTCTGGAAGCATATTTAAATGCATGTGAGAATTTCCAAAGTGACCATAGACTACATATTCCAATCCTCTATCTTCTACAATTTTTTTTGCTTCATAATAAAAATCTTTAAAAACATTGTCTGGAACAGCAACATCAGTCCCAACTTTTTTTAATTTTCTTCTTGTAACATATTCGTTTACTTTCCATGCAATAGCATGTCGAAAATCTTTGAATTGTTCCTGTTCCTTTTTGTCTGCTGCGATCCAGGAATTTTCTTCCAATCCCGAATGTTTACTTATCAAGTCCATCCATTGAGAAATAATTTCATCTTCGTTGTCATCCAATTCTTGTTCAAACCAAACAGCAGCTTTAGCCTCTGCTGGAATGTTTGAATAATCATCCAATAAAAATTGGAGTGTATAATAATCAAAAAATTCAAGACCTCTTGCAGAAATCAAAGATAAATCGTTTGTAATTTTCTTTTTAGAAAGGTCACGAGCCTCTTCAATAAAATTAAGAGCATTTATTTCTTCATCAAAAAATATTACACACGAAAGAATTTTTTCAGGCAATTCGATTATCTTTAATTTGATTTCAGAAAAAATACCCAGTGTTCCTTCGGAGCCAATGAAAAGATCAATTAAATCCATATCTTTTTTACAGTAATATCCAGCAGCATTCTTTGTTTCTGGCATAAATATCTGAGGTAATTGAAATGAAATAATTTTACCACTTTCTGTTTTTAGATTAGCATTATAGCCATCAGCTAAATATTCTCCTCTTTGCAAAGTTAATTTTTCTCCATCTGGTAGAACTATTTTTAAGCCCAAAACATAATCTCTTGTTGGTCCATATTTAAATGTTCGAGCACCAGATGAGTTTGTAGCCACATTAGCACCAACATGACAATTCCTTTCTGTTGGATCTGGTGGATAAAATAATTTTTGTTCTTCAAGATAATCCTGTAAATCTTTTAGTATAACACCTGGTTGAATTGTAACATATTTCTTTTCTTTATTTACCTCAAGTATTTTATTCATTCCTTCAAGTGATAAAACAATGCCACCTTCTGGAACTCTACCACCAGTTAATCCAGTTCCATTTCCAGAGATTGTAACTCTTTTACCTGTTTTATTACATTCTTTTATGATATTAATAATTTCATTTTCATCTGAGGGGATATAGACTGCTTCACAATTGCCTGTATAATTGGAGGCATCTGATAAATAGTTTTGTATTTCGTCTTGATTGTTTTTTATTATCATTTTATACTTTTCTAAGTTAATCAACTTTAATATTATTCCGAATCATTATTTCTTTCCATGTTTCATAATCCAATTCTTCCGATTCTTCTACAAGCATTACCGGGATATCATTTTCTATTCGATACCTTCGTCTTGTATTTTTATCTGTAGAAACAAGATAATTGTTGTCAAGAATTAAATTTGCTTTTGAAACAGGACAGCATAAAATTTCTAACAGTTCTTTAGATATCATTTTTATCAAATTAGATTATGAAAATGTTACTTTGAAAAGTCAATTAAAAAGAAATTGACTTTTCAGGAAAATCACAATTGAATTCTTTTTTTTGCTTCTTCAGCTATTTCAGCAGAAACTAAAATTCTTCCACAAGACTCACATGAAAAGATTCTTTTATTCTGTTTTATTTCAAGTTGTCTCTGTGGTGGTATAACATTATGGCAACCAGAACAAGCAGAACGTACAACAGTTACAACTGCTTTTCCACCTAATGCTTTTCTAATTCTCATATAGCTTGCATAATCCTGTTTACGAACCTTAGCAGCAACTTTTTCTCTTTTCTCTTTGAGTTTTAGTTCTTCACGTTCGTTGGCTTTTATTATTTGTTTTAATTCAGCTTCTTTTTCTTTAAGTTCTTTTGTTAATGCATTGAGCTGGGGTTCAATTTCGGCAATCTCAGCTTTTAATTTTTGTACAAGATCTTCCAGAGCAATACTTTCAGTTTCCAGCTTTTCTATTTGAGCTTCTGTATGATCGATTTCTTTTGTTAATGCATCGTATTCTTTGTTGTTTCGTACCTGATAAAGTTGACTCTTAAATTTCTTTAAGTTTGCTTTAAGTCGTTCTACATCTTCATCATTCTGTTTTCGCTTTTGCAAAGATCTTTTTTTCTCTGCTTCTTTAGTATCGATCTGCTCTTTAATTGTATTGATTTGTGCTGTAAGCTCATTAACAATAGCTGGAAGATCGCCTCTTAAATCCTCAAGCTCATCGAGTTGATCATCAATAAGTTGAAGCTCGTAAAGTACCATTAATCTTTCTACCAATTTATTACTCCTTAATGTTTATAAAACTTTATTGGATTAGTACTTTTATTATATTTATAAACTTTTAAATTGCTTTTTTTTCCTATGAAATTTTCTATTTTTTTCTTAACAGCGTCCAATATTAAAACTTCGGTTTCATAGTGACCTGCATCTATTAACATTATTCTATTATTAGCACTATGAAACTCATGATATTTTATATCTGCTGTTATAAAAGCATCTGCTCCAGAATTTATTGCGTCATCTATCAAACTCGCACCAGATCCACCACACACAGCAACTTTATTAATCACTCTATTTTTTCCGTTACAATATTTTATAGCTTCTGTATTCAAAGATTTTGAGATGTGATACAAAAATTCATTTTCGTCCATCTTATTTTCAAGATAACCTATTGCACCTGCACCATAATTTACATTTTTATTTTTTACATGATAAATATCATAAGCAGGTTCTTCGTATGGATGAACTTTTAATATTGCAGAAATTACATTGCTTAGATTCCATTCATCAACAATAAATTCGAGACGAATTTCTTCAACTTTTTCAAAAACATTTTTTGATCCAATTGCTGGATTTGTTTTCTCTGAACCTTTAAAAGTTCCTTCACCTTTAATTCTAAAACTACAACTGGAATATTCACCAATTATTCCAGCTCCTGCAGAAAATGCAGCATTTGAAACCTGTTCCAAATAATTTTCTGGCACAAAAACCACAACTTTAAATTGATTTGCTTCTTGATTTTTAAGAAAACATATATTTTTAAGTTTTAATCTCTTTGCTAATTCAAAGGAAACCCCATCTTTGACAAAATCCAGATTGGTATGGGCAGAGTAAACCGTAATGTCATGTTTAATTATTTTTTCAATTAATTGTGAAGTTTGGTTCGAATGAAAATCCAATTTCTTAACTGGATTAAATAACAAAGGATGATGTGTGAATATAAAATTACAATTTTTATTTATTGCATCTTTAAGGACTTCGTCCGTAAGCTCAAGACAAATCATTATATTTTTAATTCTGTTACCCCGTGAGCCAATTTGAAGTCCCACATTATCTTTTTCCCAAGCGGCTCCACGGGGAAACCAGCTTTCAAGATATTCTGTTAATTCTTCAGCGCTCATATATAAAAAAAATGCACCCCATTATAACTGGAGTGCATTCCATTAAATACTTCCTTGAATAACTTGGTAAATATTTTTATACTTTTTTTTGAATAATTGTCCATATACCTATTCAAAATATATAATAATGAAATAAGAACTTCAAGAAGGAGATTAAAAATCTCCTCTCTCAACCCATTTACCATCAGCTTTGATTAAATCAATAAGCTCGTTTATAGCATTTTCAGATGGAATATTTCTTTTTACTATCTCTTTCCCTCTATACAAAGTAATTTTATCTGGACCAGAACCAACATATCCATAATCAGCATCTGCCATTTCTCCCGGTCCATTCACTATGCAACCCATAATTGCAATTTTAACTCCTTTTAAATGTTCTGTTTTTTCTTTGATTCTATTTGTTACTTCGATTAAATCAAATAAAGTTCTTCCACACGAAGGGCAGGCAATATATTCAGTTTTAGTTATTCTTACTCTTGCTGCCTGTAGAATTCCAAAAAGTGTTTTATTAATAAATGAAACATCAATATTATTTGAATCTTTACTTTCAAAAGTAATCCATACACCATCACCAAATCCATCTATTAACAGAGCTCCCAGATCCGTAGAAGAATAGAGTAACAATTTCTCTTGATTGATATTTTGATAATCCCTTTTAATTATTACCGGATTTGTGATATCTCTTAAAATAAATTCAAAAAATATTCTTCGTTGTTCAGCCATGCCATGGAGATTATTGGTTTCAACAATAAATACTACTGTTCTATTATTTTTTATTTTTTCAAAAGCTTCAGAAAAAACATCATTGATTTTGATCTTAACAAAGTTAATTTCTTCTGAATGTAAATCTGCATTTAAAAATTCTTCAATTGAAGAATAAAGTGGTATACTATTCAATTTATTAGTAACATTTATCCATTTACTATAATCATAAATTAATTTAAGATTAGCAGGTATTTCAATTTGAAAATCTTTATTCCCGGTGTAAATAAAATCTGCAACTGTATCATTTAAAAACCATTTATCTATTTTAGCAGAATAATTATATCCAGCTTTTTTTATGGTAGAGTAAGAAATTTCTTCCTTACTGAAATCCAGTATTACTCTTGGGACATTTTTACCGCCAATATTTGAGACTTCAAATGTTTCTCTTTTATTGTAACTAAATGGATCTATTGGAATATCTTCTATTTCAATAATTGGCGAGTGTTTTTCTCTCTCTTTATATCTATCTACAAGTATTTTGGCAACAGGTACTTCGAATTCAGGTTCTTCTGCCAGCGAAACTCGAATTGTATCACCTAATCCATCTTCGAGCAAAGTGCCAATTCCTACTGCCGATTTTATTCTTCCATCCTCTCCAAAACCAGCCTCTGTAACTCCAAGATGCAATGGATAATTCATTCCTTCGCTTTCCATTTTATTTACCAGAAGACGATAAGCTTCAACCATAACCAGTGGATTACTTGCTTTCATCGAAAGTACAATTGAGTGAAAATTTTCTTCGTTGCATATTCTTAAAAATTCCATTGCAGATTCTACCATTCCTAAAGGTGTATCACCATAACGACTCATAATCCTATCTGAAAGTGAGCCATGATTTGTCCCAATTCTCAAAGCAGTTCCATATTCTTTACAAATCTTTAATAATGGTATAAACTTCTCACGGATTCTTTCTAATTCTTCTTCATATTGTTTATCGGTATATTCAATAATTTGAAATTTCTTTTTGTCAACAAAATTTCCGGGATTAATTCTTACTTTTTCTACAATTCGAGCAGCTACTTCAGCTGCATTTGGTGTATAGTGTATATCGGCAATTAATGGTGTATTAAAACCACGTTTTCTAAGTTCATTTTTTATATTTAATAAATTTTTTGCTTCATTTATACTTGGGGCTGTAATTCTAACATAATCACAACCAGCTTTAATCATACGTATAGCCTGTTCAACTGTTGCAATAGTATCGAGTGTATTTGTGGTTGTCATCGACTGGATACGAATAGGATTGTTTCCACCAAGCGGGACTTCTCCAATATATACTTCTCGTGTTTTATATCTTGAATATTGAGTAAGACTATTACAATATTTTTTTATTGATTGAATTTTATTTATCATATTAAAAAAACAAATAAATTAAATAAGTAGTTCTAAGATCTTTTAGATAATTCATATAAAAATTTAGAAACAAATTCTGGTGCAGCTGAAGGATCTCTTCCAGTAATAATATTTTTCTCTATTACTACTGGTTCATTTTTGAATTCTATTCCTTCTTTTTCTAATTCATGCTTATCATCAGGATAACATGTAGCTTCTTTTTTAATAATACCTGCCTTTGCCAGAATTATTGGTGCACTACATATTGCTCCAATAATTTTATTGCTTTGATTAAAGTTTTTTGCGATTGTATGAAGTATTTTATTATTCCAGTAATTTCTTACTCCTTTTCCACCAATAAAAATAATCCCACCAAAGTTATTTTCATGAACATTATAAAGAAGAATATCATTTTTGACTTTTAAATTATTAGAACCAATACATAACGAATTAGTATCCGATGCAATAAATAATTTTTTACCATCACTTAATAAAGCTTTCGATATTACCAGATATTCCTGCTCATTAAAGTCTTGAGCTGGTAGGATTAAAAGGATACTGTTTTTTACCAAATAGAAATGACTCACCATAATTTTCAAATCGAAAATAATAATATTAATTTTGATGAGCAATCTTGTTTCCTACTATTAATTAATAATAAGTTTTAAAATGTAATATTTCTTTATTTTATACTGGAGCGTTTTATTGAAAATTTCAGAACAAAAAATAGAAGAGATTCGTTCTGCCGTTGATATTGTTGATATTATTTCTGGTTATGTACATTTACGCAAAAGGGGGAAAAATTTTGTTGGCTTATGTCCTTTTCATCATGAGAAAACACCATCTTTTACTGTAAGCGGCGAAAAACAAATTTATCATTGTTTTGGATGTGGAGCTGGTGGTAATGTATTTAAGTTTTTAATGGATTTTAAAAATATTTCTTTCAAAGAAGCAGTTGAAGAAATTGCTGAATATGCAGGCATAAAAATACAATATGAAAAATCGGAATTAACTGGAATACAAAAAGAACTTGAAGAGCTTTATGAAATTAATGTATTTGCTGCACGATATTTTGTAGAAATATTAAATAAAAGTCCAGATGCAGAAGAAGCACGTCTATACTTAAAAAAACGAAACATAAAACCACAAACACAAAAAATATTTGGAATTGGTTTTGCTCCATTTGGCTGGGATAATTTTTTAAAAGCAGCAAAAGACAATGGCATAGATCTAAATAAAGCCAGAGCACTTGGCTTAATTGATATAAACGAAAAAGGTGAATATTACGATAAATTTCGTGGAAGAATCATCTTCCCTATTTTCTCACCGAATGGTAGAGTAATAGCCTTTGGTGGAAGAATTCTTGTCGAAGGCGAAAATGTTGCAAAGTATCTTAATTCTCCAGAATCTCAAATTTATTCTAAAAGAAAATCACTCTATGGACTTTTTCATTCAAAAGAAGAAATCAGAAAACTCGATAAAGCAATACTTGTTGAAGGCTATCTGGATTTAATTTCACTCTATCAAGCAGGTATAAAAAATGTTGTTGCTTCTTCTGGAACTTCTTTAACTGAAGAACAGGTACAGTTGTTATCAAGATTTACAAAAAATGTTGTTTTATTATTTGATGCAGATGTTGCTGGTCAAAAGGCTTCACTTCGAAGTATTGAGATATTATTGAAACAGGATTTTGATATTAAAATAATGACACTCCCTAAAGGCGAAGATCCAGATTCTTTCATTAATAAATTTGGTAAAGAGAAATTTGAAGAATTAATTTCATCTGCAAAAGATATTGTTGAATATCAAACTTCTCAATATGAATCAGAAGGAAAATTTAATGATCCTTCTACTGCAACTATGGCTATTCGAGAAATTGTTAAAACTCTGGCTCTTGTTAATGATGAATTAAAAAGAAGTCTTCTAATAAAATCAATAGTAAAAAAATTTGGATTAAGAGAAAGAGTAATAGAAGATGAATTAAAAAAATTCCTCGATTCTCAACAAGGAAAAACTATACCTCAGAACTTAAAAACTACTTCTTCAAATATTATATATGAAAATAATATTTCTTCATTTGCAGATATAACAAATATATCTTCGTATGAAAAAGAAATTATAAGATTACTATACAGTGGAAACGAGAATATTGTAGAATATATTCTTGAAAAAATTAGTCCAGATCATTTTACCAATCCCGATCTAAAATATTTGGTTAATCTTGTTGTCGAAGGATATAACGATAAAAATATATCACCAGCATATTTAATCGATAAGATTACAAATGACAGATTAAAGAATTTTATTTTCAAGCTTACAATGACCGAAGAAGCAATCAGTCAAAAGTGGGATGAATTCTCTTTAAATGGCAAAATAGAAAAAGATTCTCTTGAATATGCAATAGAAACTGTGCTTAATTTTTTGATTTATCAAATTGAACAAGAAATCAAATCGAATATCAAAATAATGGAAAATACAAAAGATGAACATTTACATATAGAACTACTTAATAGGAACAAGGAATTATTAAACGAAAAAAAAATATTACTTAATCAAAAAGTAAAAAAATGAATCCTACTCTTTACGAAATAAACATTAGAACATTCCTGAAACGCTTCGGCAAAAGTGCAAAATTAAATGAGATATCAGAAGAATACTGGAATTATTTCATACAAAAGAAATTTGATTACATCTGGCTAATGGGCATATGGAAAACAAATAAAAGTGTAATAGAAAAATATTGTTTTGAAGATTATTTAATTCAAAGCTATCAAAAAGCATTAAAAGACTGGAATAAGAATGATGTTATTGGCTCACCATATTCGATAGATATTTATGAAGTCAATCCAGAAATTGGAAATTTTGATATGCTTCTGGAATTAAAAAACTTTCTAAATAAAAACAACATTGGATTAATACTTGATTTTGTACCGAATCATTTTAGTGCAGAAAGCCAGTTGATTAAAAAATATCCATCATTTTTTTTAAGTGTCGATAAAGACACATTTGAAAAAGATTCAAATACATTTTTTAAACCTTTTGAAGATTGCGAAAAATATTTTGCTCACGGTCGCGATCCTTTTTTTCCAGCATGGAAAGATACCATTCAGGTAAACTATTTCAGTAAAGATGTCCGTGAATACTTCAAAAAAATATTAATTGATTTAAAAAAATATTGTGATGGCGTAAGATGTGATATGGCAATGCTTGGATTAAATAATGTATTTAAAAGTACATGGGCTGGAGTAATAGAAAAAAGTAACTCAGATACATTAACTACAGAATTCTGGAGCGATATTATTTCTACAGTTAAAAAAGAAAGAAATGATTTTTTATTCATAGCAGAAGTTTACTGGAATCTTGAGAAAGATTTACAACAACTTGGATTCGATTATACTTACGATAAAAGCATACTCGATAAACTCAAATCTGGCAGTGCACTCGACATTAATGATCATCTTACTATGGATAAAGAATATCAATATAAATCTGTGCGATTCATTGAAAATCATGATGAAGAAAGAGCAATAGTATCATTAGGAAAAGAGAAATCAAAAGCTGCAGCAGTAATAATTAGCACAATTCCAGGTATGTGTTTATTCCATGATGGACAATTTGAAGGGAAAAAAATTAAATTGCCATTACAACTGGGTCGTGAGCCAGAAGAACAGATACAATCTGACTTAAAGGAATTCTATGATAAGCTCCTTGATATCAAAAGTTATGACATTTTTAAAAAAGGAAACTGGAAACTACTTTCAACTTTACCTTCGTGGGATGGAAATCATACTTTTACTAATTTATTAGCATGGCAATGGAATTTAAATTCTGAAAATTGTCTTGTGGTTGTAAACTTTTCGAATACAACTTCTTCTTGTAGAATTAAATTAGATGTAAGAAATTATCCCGAGACATTTGAGATTAGAGATGAGCTCAATAAGCAAACTTATTTTCGTTCTTCTGAAGAAGTTTATCACCAGGGTTTATATATAGAATTAAAACCATATCAAGCACATATATTTTTTTATTAAATAATTTGTTTAAAAAATGGTAAGTGATAAAGAAAAGTATAGTATAATAAATTGAGAAAAAATTATTCTATCTTTTTACCAGTCTTCTTTTCATAAGTTTTAATTAAAGAATCCAGTAAAACACTATTCTGAACTGGTTTAGTAATAAATAAATCGACACCTGCGTTATAAGCATTGTCTTTATCTCTTTGAAAAGCATGGGCAGAAAGACCAACAACAGGAATATCTTTGGTTTCTTCTGATTCACGTAATTCTTTTGTCAATTGTAAACCATCTTTTCTTCCTCTTAGAGAAATATCCATTAAAATAATATCAAATTTTTTCTCGTTCATTTTTTCATAAAAAGTTTCGGCAGAATCACAAACATCTACCTCGAACTTTCGTTTTAAAAACAACTGAAGAAATTTTTGATTTTCAAAATCATCTTCTACTATTAATAATCTTGGTTTATTTTTATCATTGATTTCAGACATAACTATGTTCCCTAATAAGTTTATAATCACTAAAAATTTACGAAACTAAGATAAACATTTCAAATAAACATATAAAGTGATTTTACACAAAGTATTAAAATAAACCGATTAAGATTTTTTGAATATAACTGTAAATGTTGTACCAATATCTTTTTTACTTTCAACAAAAATTTCTGCATTATTTATTTCGCAATATTTCTTAACAAGTGCTAATCCTAAGCCACTTCCCTCAAATCTTCTTGTATATCCCTGTTCTTCCTGTGTAAATGGTTGAAATAATTTTGGAATAAATTCATTACTAATCCCTATTCCTGTATCTTTTACTTTAATTACAAGATTATTCTCATCATTTCTATCCACAGTCACTTCTACACAGCCTTTTAAAGTATACTTAATTGCATTATCAATTAGATTTGAAAATATTTGTGTTATACTATAATCATCTGCAAAAAGCTCTAAATCTTGTGTGCTATAAACAATTGAAAAATCTAAGCCCTTTTCTTGAGCAATTAATTTGAACTCGGATTCCAGTGGTTCCAAAACATCACTCTTAATATTTATTGTTTTAAAACTTGTTTTATAAGATCCTGATTGAATTGCAGACATATTTAAAATCAGATCAATCGTTCTAGTGATTCTTTTGGAAGCCATATCAATACTATCAAAACTTTGAAGCAAATCTGATGATAATTTATCTTTAATTTCTTCTTTTATAAAATTACAGAAACTAACTATAACATTAAGCGGGGTTCTAATTTCATGTGACATTTGCGCAAGAAAATATGTTTTAAGTTTGTCTGCCTGTTCAGCTTTTTCTTTTGCAATTATTAATTCTTCCTCAGCTAATTTCTTTGTTGTAATATCTTCTGCTGTTCCTTCAAAATATGCAATGCTACCATCATGGTTTTTATATGCTCTTGCGTTTTCTCTAATATAAATTATTCTTCCATCCGTTCTTTTCCATTTCTGTTCAAATCCATAAACATAACCTTCTTCCATCATTATATTTAAGAACAAATCGCGTGTACCTTTTTCAGCATAAACTTCATCCATTTTAATTTTTGATTGTGCTTCTTCGAGAGAATCAAAGCCAAGCATCGAAAGAAAAGCTGGATTAGCAAGAAGCAATTTCCCATCGGGAGTAGTTCTATATACACCAATAGTAAGACTTTCATAAATATTTCTGAATCTCTCTTCACTTTCTTTCAATTTTTCTTCAGCAATTTTTCTATCGGTTATGTCAAATGCAGTTCCTATAGCAGCAATTTCTCCTTTATAGTCAATTAAAGTAGAAGTAAATGTAATCCATTTTTCTTTACCATCTTTTGTAAGAATTTTAAAATCATAGCTCGAAGGAACATCTTCTCCTCTTTGACGTGCCAATCCTCTTTCTTTTATTAATTCTCTATAATCTGGATGAACAACTTCCCAGAAATTCATATTCAATAGTTCTTCTTTTGAATATCCAGACAATTTTTCTGTTGCTGTATTTACATAAACAAACCTAGCTCCTTGATAAATAAAAATAGCAGTATTAGTCGATTCAGCTAATTTTCTGAATTTTTCTTCGCTTTCTCGTAGATTTTCTTCAGCTATTTTTCTTGCTGTGATATCTCGAGCTATCCCTTGAATAGCAACTAGCACTCCCTTTTCATCATATATTGGAACGTTCGTTTGTTCTGTCCATATAATTTGTCCATCTTTTCTGATACATCTAAATTCCACGGGTTGGGTGGAAATTTTATCTTCAAAGAAAGATTGTAAATTTGGAAGATCATCGGGATGAACAATTTTAATCCCAAGCATAGGATCAGAATAATATTCTTCTGGTGTATAACCTACAATTTTAGTTACTGAAGGACTAATATATTCGAATCCAAGACTGGGTTTAATTCTATAGACAAAAATTAAATCGCGTGATCTTTCTGCAATAAATCTAAATTTCTGTTCGCTTTCTTTAAGAGCTCTCTCTACTTCTTTAAGCTGTGTAATATCCTTAGAAATAATTGTTACAGCAACAGTTTCGTTTGTTTGTGGATTTTTTACAGGGCTTAATGTTCTAATAAAATATCTCCCATCTCTATTACTTTGATATTCATAAACCATTGAAATTCCAGTGTTGCATACTTTTTTAATTTTTTCTTCAAAATCTTTTGAGCCTTCTGGAGTATGGAAGTCACTATACGGTCTGCCTACTACATTTTTTAGCGTCTCACCAAGTCTTAACAAATATCTCTTATTCATATGGAGATATTTACATTCCTTATCAACAAGATATATAGCATCTTCGCTTGATTCTATAAGTGTAGAATACATTTCAACATTTTGTTTTAGTGTTTCTTCTACTTTTTTTCTTTCTCTTTCATTTTCAATGTATTCAAGTGAATACGATAAATCCATCGTAAGTTCTTCGAGTAACTTTATTTCTTCTTCGTCAAAGAAATTTTCTTTATTTGAATATAAATTAAAAACACCAATATACTCACCAAACATCCTAATAGGGAATGAAGCAAATGAATTAAATCCATAGTTTCTTGCAATTTGATGACATAGTCTTGTTCTTCTATCTTTCAACACATTATTGGATATGAATGATTTGCCACTTTTTATTACTCTATTAATTTGCCATAAATTTCTGAGTGTTTTTAAATCTTCTTCAAATTGTTTCATTAATTCATCATTAAAGCCATAAGCGGAATTTATGTAATAATTATTTTCAAACTTTTCCTTTAATATTATACAAGACAAAGTAAAATTCCCCACTTCAACTGCAATACGATTAATTGCATTAAAAATTTCATTTGGTTCGTGTGTTGTAACCATCTTATGATTTATCTCGCTTAGCATCCTATAAGTACGAGTCAATTTTTGAATCTTTTCTTCAGCAATTTTCTTTTCAGTAATATCTTCAATTGCAAGGAGTATTAATTCTGTTTTACCAGTATCTCTATAAATTCTACGAGCATTAAGTAACATTGTTTTTTTACCAATTCGAGGGAAATCGTGCTCAACTTCAAAATCACTAAACGAAGTATTTTGAGGTAATATCTTCTCCAATAATTCTTTTAATGCTTGAATATTCCATTGTTGATTTCCGAGGTGATATAGAGATTTTCCAATAGTTTCATCTGGTGAAGTTTTGAATGTCAAATAAAAAGATTTGTTTGCAGCAACAACTTTCATTTTAGAATCAAGTACAAGAAGTGGTTCTCTAATTGTTGCAATTATACTTTCTGCAAATATTTTAGCTTCTTCAATTTTTCTTTGAGTTTCTCGCTCTTTTGTTTGATCTCTAAAAACAAGAACAACCCCAATAATTTTTCCTTCTTTATCTTTAATTGGTGAACCACAATCTAATATTGGTATTTCATTTTTATTTTTCGATATTAAAATTGTATGATTGGCTAATCCAACAACAATACCTTCTCGTAAAACTCTTTTTACAGGATTTTCAACTTTTTTACGAGTATACTCATTGACAATATTAAAAATTTTTTCAAGTGGTTTCCCCTTAGCTTCTGATTCTTTCCAGCCTGTTAATTTCTCAGCTACAGAATTCATCATTACAATCTTACCTTTCGCATCAGTTGATATAACAGCATCTCCAATACTATAAAGTGTAGCTCTTAACTGTGATTCAATGTTTATCAATTTTTGAGTTGTATCTAAATGTTCAGTTATATCTTGAATAATTACAAATACACAATTCTGGCTTTCATAAACAATTTTATGAGAAGCAACCTGAACATTTATAAGTTTCCCGGATTTTGTTTTATGGTTCTGGTTGGTAAAATTTTTCTTGTTACTTATTTCAAAATTTTCTTTGGTAGGATAAAGGTGTGTAAATTTAATTTTTAGAAATTGATTTTTATTATAACCATATTTTCTTATAGCAGCATTATTAACATAAAGAATCTTGCATGAATTAATATTGTAAATAATTACTGGTAATGGGAAAAAATCGAATAAAGATTTAATAGATTCTTTGCTTAGGGTATTATTTAGTTTTTCTGCCTTTCCACCTAGCATGCATACACCCCTAGTTTATTTTTAATATATCAGGTTCTTACAAAGAACATTAACAGTTTTTAGAAGCTAAAATTAAAAGTAAAATTTATAAATCTTCTTAATAAACTTTTAATTAATTAAAAATACAAGATTTCCTTAATAAATAAAATAAAAAAGAACACAACAGCATTTCTACTAAATCATATTACTAATTACATTTTAATAACATTGTACGTTTGAATAGAAACGACTGACGGGATAATTTAATTACAAAAACTGCTGGTGAAAGTTTAAAGAAGTAATATTACTTCATCAACTTTTTGGAAGTAATAAATTTCGTTGTAACTGTGATTAGAATTATCAAAAGTTAACAATGCAAAATATTTTATTCAGATAAAGTATTATTAATATTCATCCCAGCTTTTAGCTTCTAATTGCAAAGGATTTTTATTTACGAGTGCTTCAGCCAATCTCATCGCAAGTTGTCTATTTGTAATTAATGGTATTTTAAAATCGACTGCAGTTCTTCTTATTAAATAATCATTTGTTAACTCTTCTTCCTGGAAATTTTTAGGAATATTAATTACAAGATCAATTTTGCCAGCTTTTATAAAATCAACAGCATTGGGACTTTTACCATTTAATGGCCAATCAAGAGTTTCAACAGGAATTCCATTTGATTCCATAAATTTTGCAGTACCAGGTGTTGCATAAAACTTAACTCCACATTTCAATAGCTGTCTAGTTGATTCAAGAAGTTCAGATTTAGATTCAATTGTACCGGAAGAAATCAAAATTGATTTTATAGGAAACTTATATCCCACTGCTGTTAATGCTTTTAAGAATGCTTCGTCAAAATCATTACCAAGGCATGCAACTTCTCCAGTTGAAGCCATTTCTACTCCAGTCGTAGGATCAGCTCCTTCTAGACGGGTAAATGAGAATTCTGGTGCTTTCACTCCAACATAGTCATAATTAAATGTTAGATCATCTTGCTTTTCAACTTTTTTACCTACAATTACTTTAGTTGCTAAATCAATAAAATTAATCTTTAATGTTTTTGATACAAATGGAAAACTTCTCGATGCTCTAAGGTTACACTCAATTACTTTCACTTTATTATCCTTTGCAAGAAATTGAATATTAAAAGGACCATTTATGTTAAGAGATTTTGCAATTGCAGCTGAAAATTTTTTAATCTGTTTCATTGTTTCAAGATATGTTCGTTGTGCAGGTAAAACAAGTGTAGCATCTCCAGAATGCACACCAGCGTTTTCAACGTGTTCAGATATTGCAGAACAAATTATTTCTCCATTTTGAGCAACCGCATCAAATTCAAGTTCTTTTGCGTTAACAAGAAATTTTGAAATTACAACAGGATGTTCTGGAGAAACATCAACAGCTTTTTGCAAATATCGTGTAAGTTCAACATCATCTGTTGCAATTGCCATAGCAGCACCGCTCAAAACATAAGATGGCCTTACTAAAACTGGATAACCAACTTTGTTAGCAAATTGTAATGCATCTTGAATAGTATTTAATTTACTCCATTCTGGTTGTTCTATGCCTAATTGGTCTAATAATGCAGAAAATTTGCTGCGATCTTCTGCAGTGTCAATTGATTTAGGAGATGTACCAAGTATTTTCACACCAATATTATGAAGTTTAAGAGCAAGATTATTAGGTGTTTGTCCCCCCATCGAAACTATTACACCGCGAGCTTTAATAGTATCATAAATTTCCCAGATTGTTTCTGTTGTTAATTCTTCAAAGAATAATGCATCGGATTCATCATAATCTGTGCTAACGGTCTCTGGATTACAATTTATCATAACAGTCTTATATTTTAATTCTCGTAAAGTTTTAACAGTATTTACACAACACCAATCAAATTCTACGGAACTACCAATTCGATAAGGACCAGAGCCAAGAATAATTATGCTGTCTTTAAGTTTAAAATCAAAATCGTGAGCAGAACAGTTATAAGTAAGATATAAATAATTTGTTTTAGCAGGGTACTCAGCTGCAAGTGTATCAATATGTTGAATAAAAGGTCTAATATTATATTTTCTTCTTAATAAATAAATATCGTGAGCATCTTTATTCAATATATTTGCAATTTGTCTATCAGAAAATCCATGTTGTTTTGCTTCGAGTAAAAGTTCTTTTGTTAATTTATTAGAAGCTGCAATTTTCTTTTCTATCTCTACAATATTCTGAATTTTATATAAAAACCATTTATTGATATGTGTTAATGAATGAATCCAGTCAACAGAATAACCTTTCTTAAATGCCTGAACAACAGCAAACATTCTTTCTTCTGTAGGATGACTTAATGCTTCTTCTAAATTATCGAATTCAATTTTTGTTCTACTTGCTGTCAGACCTTCCACACCAATATCGAGCATACGCATTGCTTTTTGAATAGCTTCTTCAAATTTTCGACCAATTGCCATAACTTCGCCAACAGATTTCATTGAAGAACCGATGTTACGTTTAACAAGTCTAAATTTTTTCAAATCCCACCGAGGCACTTTTACAACAATGTAATCCAGTGCGGGTTCAAAAAATGCTTTTGTAGTTTTTGTAACTGAATTCGGTAATTCATGCAAACCATAGCCGAGTGCTAATTTTGCAGCTACAAATGCCAGTGGATATCCTGTTGCTTTAGAAGCCAGAGCAGAACTTCTTGATAATCTTGCATTAACTTCTATAACACGATAGTCTGATGAATTTGGATCGAGTGCAAATTGTATATTACATTCTCCAACTATATTAAGATGACGAATTGTTTTTATTGCAACTTCTCTTAGCATGTGATATTCATAATTCGTAAGAGTTTGACTAGGTGCAACAACAATACTTTCTCCAGTATGAATTCCCATTGGGTCAATATTTTCCATATTGCAAACTGTGATACAATTATCATAGCGGTCACGAACTACTTCATATTCAATTTCCTTCCAGCCTTCAAGATATTCTTCTACAAGAATTTGTGAAGAATATGACAATGCTTTTGTAGCCAGTTTTTTAACTTCTGTTTTATTTCTACAAATTCCAGAGCCCAATCCACCAAGTGCATAAGCAATTCTTATAATAACAGGGAATCCTATTTTCTTTGCATATTCAATTGCATCTTCAACTGTTGTAACAGCTTTGCTCTGAGGAAATTTTACATTTATCTCAGAAAGTTTATTGCAGAATAATTGTCTATCTTCTGTATTCTCGATTGCTTCGATTGGAGTTCCCAATACTTTCACTTTATATTTTTCAAGAATTCCTTCACGATAAAGTGCAAGACCACAATTCAAAGCAGTTTGTCCACCAAAACCAAGAAGAATACCATCAGGTTTTTCTTTTGCAATTACTTTTTCTACGTAGTGTGTATTAATCGGGAGGAGATAAACTTTATCTGCAAGATAATCTGATGTTTGAATTGTAGCAATATTTGGATTAATCAGGATTGTAAAAATCCCTTCTTCTTTTAATGCTTTTATAGCTTGTGAACCTGAATAATCAAATTCACCTGCTTCACCAATTTTTAACGCAGAACTTCCTAAGATTAATACTTTTTTGATTTTCATTTCTCCTTTTATTAACCAATTTTTTTGAAAATTAATGTTGAAAATTAGATGTCTTTTAAAAATTCATCAAAGATAAATGAAGTATCAACTGGACCAGGAGTTGCTTCTGGATGAAATTGAACACTTCTGAATGGTAATCTCTCGTGAATCATTCCTTCATTAGAATAATCATTTAGGTTTTCGAACCATGGATACCAACCACGTGGTAATGTTTTTGTATCCACAGCAAATGAATGATTTTGAGAAGTTACATAACACTTATTCGAATTAACTTCTTTTACTGGTTGATTTTGACTTCGATGACCATATTTTAGTTTATATGTTTTGGCACCTGCAGCAAGAGCAAGTATTTGATGTCCCATACAAATTCCAAGTATGGGCACCTGTTTCTGAATTAATTTTTTAGTAGATGCAACTAATTGTTTATATACTACAGGATTACCAGGCCCATTAGAAATAACTACGCCATCATAATCTTCCTTTTCTACATCATAATCATAAGGGACTCGTATAACTGTTACATCTCTTTCTAAAATATTAGTTAAAATACTTTTTTTACATCCACAGTCAATTAATAAGATTCTTTTTTTGCCATTTCCATATTTAGTAACATTTGAAACTGTAACTTTCGAAATTAGATCATCTTTATCTGGATCGTAGTAGTCTACTTTTTCATTACCAACTTCAATTTTACCAAGCATGGTTCCATGTTCTCTTAAAATTTTTGTTAACATTCTTGTATCAATACCATATAAACCAGGAACATCAAATCGTTTTAACCAATCATTCAAACTTTCAACTGAATTCCAGTGGTTATAAGCTTCAGATTCTTCTGAAACTATTAAACCAGAAACCTGAACTCTTGATGATTCAAAATTTTGTGGAATATCATCACTATCCATTTGGGGAATTCCATAGTTCCCAATTAGAGGATACGTCATGACAAGGATTTGTCCTTTATAAGATGGGTCTGTTAGAGTTTCAGGATATCCAACCATTCCTGTATTAAAAACAACTTCGCCTGCTACAGATTTATGACTTCCAAAAATGTATCCTTCAAATGTTTTTCCATTTTTTAGTATTAGTTTTCCTTTTTGTTTTGTTACACTTTTTGGAATACTCAATTTTTACTCCTAATTCTTTAATAATATGGGAGGATTATCAATGGATGTCAAAACAAATTGTGCAAATATATAAAAATTTTATTTTGTACCAAATTGGTTATTATTTTTTCACAGAAGTATTTAAATAATTTTATCAAGAAGAATTTTGTTATTATCTTCCAGATCGAGCATGGCATTAATAAAGAAAATATATTTGAATTTTTTCAAGTCTTTTTCTTTTAGTTCATCTTCTTTTATAATTCCTTCATCTAAAAGTTTAGCACGCTTTGTACCTTTTAAAAGAGGGGTTGCAGGTGTTAGATATGAATTCCCATCACTTAAAACTATATTGGAAAATGAGCCATCTGTAATTAATCTATTTTTGATTATTATAATTTCATCTGCATTTGAATCTATTAACATTTTTGTCAATGCAGTTCTGTCTTCATACTTGTGTTCGTATTCAATATCATTGTTTTCCACAACTTTCACTTTATAAATTTCTTTTTTCTTATAAGGAATAAATTCTATTGATTCTATTTCTTTCGAATATATAACTCTACATTTATATAATTCGTTGCTTAAGTATGAAGGTATAATAATTTTATCTAATAAATTAATTTCATCATCGCAACCAAATAATATCTTTCTTGAATTATTCATTCTTCTGTTATGATATTCAATATTGAATAATTTTTTATCAAATATTTTTATTGTTTCAATTAATCGGCACATAAACTTTATCTATTAATTCTTGATATTCTAAATATGGATTACTCATAAATGTTATACCACCACCGCTTCTGTAAATAAATTCTCCATCTTTATTTTCTATAAAACGGATCATAACTGCACTTTCTAAGTCTATGCCATCAAATACTCCAAAAATTCCAGTGTAGTAACCACGTTCATCAATTTCAACATTATGAATTATTTCAACTGTCTTTCTTTTGGGAGCTCCGCTTATTGATCCAGCAGGCAAAAGTGTAAAAATAATTTCACCTATTTTTTCATTATAATTTTTTTCGAGTTCACCAACAATTTTTGAACTCACCTGCAGTAATGTTTTATCATTT
This sequence comes from Rosettibacter firmus, assembly GCF_036860695.1. Lineage (NCBI taxonomy): Bacteria > Pseudomonadati > Ignavibacteriota > Ignavibacteria > Ignavibacteriales > Melioribacteraceae > Rosettibacter > Rosettibacter firmus. Next base: position 127,157 of record NZ_JAYKGJ010000003.1, read on the forward strand.
GTAATTAATTTATCAATATATCTGAATTTTTCTACTCTTACATTTTTTGAAACCATACTTAAGTCATTCCTAATTAAATCTACTATAGTGTTATGTTCAGCAATTTCTTTTTCATCACTCAATAGAATTTGTTCTGCATCTGGAATAGATGCATCTATTGTTCCTTTCATTGGATACGATGAAATTAATCCATCTTTAATTGTTACAAATGTTTCTGGTGAAAAAACTACAAATTTATTTTTATATAACAATTTATACTTTGCATCGCTTAATAAATATATTTCATGGAGAGAAAGATTAGTTTTTATTCTGGTAGGCAAAGTTAGATTTATTAGATAAGTATTTCCTGCATAAATTTCATCGTAAACTTTTTCAAATATTTTTTTATAATCTGAAAATGAAATGGGATATTTCTCGAATTCTATTTTTTTGTTGAGATGATACTTTTTCTTTTTAGTGTTATTAATTTCAAATAGTATTCCTTCTTTCATTAAATCTGATTGTGGCAAGATAATAGGAGAATTCATATCAAAGTCTATAATAAATAAAAATGGGATACGATTTCTACCATAGTTATTCATTAATTCAATTGCAGAATATATTTTATTTTTATTAATCATTTCAATCATAACTAAAAATAGAATTGAGCTGGATTAAAATAATAAGACTAAAGTTTAATAAGCTTAACAATAAATTTACTTCTGTGAATTTAAAAGCTTATTGACAAAATCACTATCCCAGTATTCTTTTACAATACCATCTTTCAACCAGTAAATTCTTGGGGGATTGCTACCTATTAAATCGAAAAATTTATTAATATCAATTTGGTGATAGGGAAAGTCAAATCCAGTTAATGTTTTAAATGAATCCACAGAAATTTCACCTTCGGAAAATAAAAGTGCATAAATTTTGGATGAAATTTCTGGATTAGATTTTAGAGACACCAATTCTTTTGCTAATTGCTGACAATGATCACATTCGGTATTTAGTATAACAATAAACTTTTCTCCACTTGTTAAATCTACTCTACCTTTTCCTTCGAAATATGTAATATCCCCAAATGTAAAATTTTTATATGATTTAAAAGGTAAAACAATAAACATTATAGATGGAATTAAAAGAATGATAAGCAATGTAAGACGAAAATTATTTTTATTATTCGGATTTAATTTTATTAAAAAAAGTACGAGTGCTACTAAAATTACATTTTTAATTATCGATTCTAATGGCGACATTGGAATCACTTCTCCAAAGCAACCACAATTTTGATTATCTTTCAATACATAGCCTGAATAGAATAAATAAATTGTAAAAGCAATTAAAAAAATCATTGCTACTGGAATAGCTACTCTTTTCAATTCATAATTCAGTATAAACAAAATGCCAATAGAAAACTCAATACCGATTAATATGCGAACAACTATTGCCGCAATTTCTCTTGAAGGGAAAATTCCATGTTCAACTAATATTATTTCGACAATGCCAGGAGAAATAAATTTTGTGTAAGCAGATAGAATAAAAACAACTCCAATAAAAATTCTCAAAATATCTTTAATGATTTTCCCTTGATATTTTTTAAGAACGTTCACATTCATCATTTTACCTAAGAAGTTAATACGTTTTTCAATGCAGAAATAATATTTTCAACAGGAATTATTTCAATAGAATTTTTAAGGTTAATTGATTTATAGTTGTTCTCGGGAATGACAACTCCTTTAAATCCCAGTTTGGCAGCTTCCTGAATTCTTTTTTCGATGTTACTAACACTTCGAACTTCGCCACCTAAACCAACTTCGCCAATTACCACCAAATTACTTTTAGCAAGTCGATTTGTATAACTTGAAGCAATTGCACAGCAAACCGCAAGATCAACTGCAGGTTCATCAATCTTAATTCCGCCTGCTATATTCAAAAAAACATTTTGAGAAGATAGCTTTAAATTGGCTCTTTTTTCAAGTACTGCCAGTAGAATTGAAAGTCTACGATAATCAAATCCAGTTGCAACTCTTTGTGGATTACCATAAACAGAAGGCGTTATCAATGCCTGAACTTCGAGTAAAATTGGTCTTGTTCCTTCCATGCTCGAAGTAATAACAGAACCAGAAATTTCTTTTTCTCTTTCACTAAGAAATATTTCACTGGGATTTGTTACTTCATATAATCCATCTTCGTGCATTTCAAAAATGCCAATTTCATTTGTGCTACCAAATCTATTTTTATTAGAACGCAATATTCTATATGAATAACTTCGTTCACCTTCAAATTGTAAAACAACATCAACGATATGCTCCAATATTTTTGGTCCTGCAATCATTCCATCTTTTGTTATATGTCCTACGATTACAATAGCACATTTTTTCTTTTTAGCCAGTTGCATTAATTCTGCAGTACATTCTCTTATTTGTGTAATTGTTCCAGCGGTATTTTCTAAATCTGGTTTATAGATAGTTTGAATAGAATCAATTATAACTACTGCAGGTTCGTATTTTTCTATTGAATTAATAATTATATCAAGATCAGTTTCGGTAAGAATAAAAATATTTTCAGAAGAGATATTTAATCTTTTTGCACGCAAATTAATTTGACTTAATGATTCTTCTCCTGTTACATAAATTATTTTTCTATTAATCTTTGAAGCTGCCTGAAGCACAAGAGTAGATTTACCTATTCCAGGATCGCCGCCAATTAAAACAACAGAACCAGGCATTAATCCACCACCAAGCACTCTATCAAATTCCTCTATTCCTGATTTAATCCGATCTTCTTCAATTACTGTTGAATTTAATTTATCGAGTAAAATTTCAGGAATATTTTTGCGTAATCCTTTTTTCTTTTCTTCTACAAATTCTTCAATAAAAGTATTCCAGTTTTCACAGGATGGACATTTACCAAGCCATTTAATTGATTCATAGCCGCAATGTGTACAAACATATTTTATACTTGATTTACTCATTAATCAAAAAGCCTGTCCTTTTAATAAAATTTTCAATTACTTGATCTTTGCTATCAAGAAATTCCTGAGGTGTGCCAGTAAAATAAATTTTCCCTTCATGAATCATAGCAATTCTATCTGCAGTATTTTTAACACTAAACATATCATGAGTTACAATAATTGATGTAACATTTAATCTTTCGTTAAGTTCTTTGATTAACTCATCAATTGAATCAGACATAATTGGGTCGAGACCTGTAGTTGGTTCATCGTAAAGAATGTAATCGGGATTTGTAACCAGAGCACGAGCTAAAGCAACTCGTTTTTTCATTCCCCCAGATAATTCAGATGGTTTTAAATCAAGAATATTTCGTAGACCAACAAGTTCTAATTTTTCTTCAACAATTTTTTTTATCTCACCAATTGTGTAACCAAAATTATTTTCAATAAGTGGTAAACTAACATTTTCAAAAACTGTCATTGAATCAAATAAAGCAGCTCCCTGAAAGAGGAATCCAAATTTTTGTCTTATTTTATATAATTCCTTTTTACTTAATTGATATATTGATTTACCATCTATTATCACATCACCTTTTTCAGGGAATAATAATCCCACAATATGTTTTAGCAAAACACTTTTACCACATCCACTTTTTCCAATTATTGCCAGAGATTCTCCAGTATTAATATTCAAATCAATACCACGTAAAACATAATTATCACCAAAATTTTTGTGAATGTTTTTTATTTCTATCATTTGTTAATTAACTTTTATTTTTATTATGAAATATAAAAAAGATTAATCGAATATAATTAACAAATAAATTTATTCTGCTGAGTGTATAATTACTCTGATAAGTTAATGAATGTTGATGATGATACTTCTCTTTTACTTATATTATCTTTGATTGTAATTGTAATTGAATATTTCTCAGGAAGATAATTTTTCATATCAAGTTGTAAAATAATTTGAGGACTATCTTCCAGTGTTTTATAATTTGATGTAACAATTATTTCAGAATCATCATTTAATCCAAAAATGTTAGAAACAGCAGATGCAATTTTTTCAAAACCACTTTCAGATTTTTCTTTATACTTTTTAATTGATATTCTTTGTTCAAAATCGCAAATACCATTCTCATTTCTTCTGAGATTATAAATTTCGTAGTATAAATAAATTGAATCACTTCTTGAAAATTGATTTAATGGATCAGGAGTGAAATAAATATTTTTTCTTAAAATCCCCTTAATTTTTTCTTTAGATATTTTTTTTGATAGCAAAATGTCACTCAAACAAAGCTCTGTATTACTAAATCTTTTTATTTCAAAATCTTCACGATTCGAGTAAGTCCCATTATCACCTTCTCTTATAATTTCAAAGGAGATAAAACCTGAGTCAGGATAAGAAGAGACTGCCAAAGTATTTACATATTTATCTTTTTCATTTTTATTAATAATAATACTATCTATTTTTTTCAATTGCTCTTCATAATACTTATCAAAAAAGAAAATACCAATTTTATGTTTAATCTTTTCATTTGTATTAAACAGTGAATCAGGAACATCAATTAAATAATTAAAATACATATCCGTTTGATATAATTTCTTTTCACTTTTAAATTGAAGAACAGAATAATTTATATCAAAGTTTGGACCTTCGTATTTAGGTTCATAAAACGAATAACGAATCTTTCTTAATGTATTAATGTAATCCAATGTATTGCCAGAAAATTGTGAATGCACTTTATCCTTTTCGTTAGAAGGCCAACTAAATAAATAATTACCTGAAGATGCCATATCTGTAAATCCAAAACTCATATCTTCATAATCCCATATTTCTGTTTTCATCATAAAACCATTTTCTCCCATTGATGGTCGCAGGCGAATAAAATTTAATGGTTCTCCATATCGAAGAACAATTTCACCACGATTTGTTTTCCAGCCTATCAATCCTAACTTAGGTACACTAAAATGCAAATTGGAATATACCACTCGTGAATAATGTTCCAGTAGTCTTTCATTATAATCTGTCATATAAAGCGGATCCATCACTTTCCAGTATACATCAATAAATTTTTTTAATTCTATTTCACTTATCCTGTTAATTACATTTTGATATAATGGTTCAATCAAGAACTTAACTGTATTAAAAGTAAAATCTTCTTTTTCTTCTCGATTCATAAGAGCAATTGCTTTTCGATATTCATTATAACTCAAATTAAACTTTGAAGTTTTATAATAAAGAAGTCCAAGTAATAGATGAATATCTTTATCATCTTTCTTCAAATTTATAAGTCGAATTAGTAATGGAATTCCTTTTTCTGGTTTTCCAGCATTTTCATAAAGTAAACTTAATTTAAAGTTTGCTTCGTAATTAGTCGAATCTAACTTTAATGCTTTTAGATAATAATTTTCTGCTTCATAAAAATCCTTATTAGCATAATCCTGCAAACTTGCATAAAATTCATCACTTAACTTTCTGACTGAATTATTATACTCATTAAATTCCAGACTTTTTAATTCAGCCAGACTTAGATAGGTAGGAATATGTGTGCTATCAATTTCAAGAATTTTCTGGAATTCTCTTATAGCACTAATCTTAGCAAAGTCTTTCATTAATGTAGCATAAGCAAATCGATAATTAATATTATGAGGTTCTAATAATGTAGCTTTCTTAAAATATTCATAAGCTAAATTTCTGAAATTATAAGTGTTTCTTTTTAGATTAATATTTCCTAATTGATAATAAGAATCTGCATCATTGTATTTTCTGATGGATTCCAAGAAAAACTTTTCTGCTAATAAAGTATCTTTATTCTCAAGTGCTTTTTTACCTTTAATATTGAGTTCAGTAATATTTTTATAATGTTCTGAATATACATTTTGGATCATTAAACAAAGAATGAACAATATAAGATTAAATGTAAAACTTATATTTTTTGTTATTATAATCATATGACAAAATAGAGTTCTACAAAAACATAATAACAGAAAAATGTAAAATCAATTGAAGCTTTTTTCTCTACAGAAAATTTGTCACACAACCTTAAAAAAACTAAATTAATATCAGAAACAAAAGTAACTTTTTTATATGCCATACAAATTTATTGAACATACAGCCGATGTAGCAGTCGAGGTTGAAGGCTCGACACTCGAAGAACTTTTTATTTCAGCTTTTTCTGCGTGGAAAGAGATTGTTATGGGAACCAATTCTCAATCCAGAGAACAATCGAAAAAATTTCTCTTCTCATCAAAAACCTTAGAAGAACTCCTGATTGAATTTTTAAGTGAATTAAATTATCAACTTTATACCAAGAAATGGATTATAAATTTTATAAATAAAATTTTAATTCATAAGGTTAATGAAAATTATCATCTGGATGTTGAAGTATTTGGAGAATCTATCAAAAAAAAGGATTATGTAATTAAAGAAGAAATAAAAGCTGTAACTTTTCATAAAATGAAAATTGAAGAAAAAAACGGGAACTTTTCTACGATAATTGTATTTGATATTTAAAAGGAAAGATAAGGAGGAGCTATGGAAATAAATGGTATTAAATTAGAAAAGATAAGTGATTATCTCTGGGAAATACCAGTACAGGGTGGAATGATAGTTCCCGGAAGAATTTATGCTTCAAAAAAAATGCTTGAAGAATCAATAAAAAATGATGAAGCATTAAAGCAGGTAATAAATGTAGCTCATCTACCAGGTATTCAAATGTTTAGTTTGGCAATGCCAGATATTCACTGGGGTTATGGTTTTCCTATCGGTGGAGTAGCAGCAACCGATTTAGATGAAGGTGTTATTTCACCTGGAGGAGTTGGTTATGATATTAATTGTGGAATTCGTCTTGCTCGTACTTCATTAAATTATGAAACTGTAAAAAATAAATTACAAAAGTTAATAGAAGTACTTTTTAATAACATTCCCACTGGAGTTGGAGCAAGCGGTGCAATAAAAAAATTATCACCATCGGAAGTAAAAAGAATTTTAAAGATTGGAGCCGAATGGGCAATTGAAAATGGTTTTGGTACTCAAGAAGATTTAATCTTTACAGAAGAAAATGGAAAACTCAAAGATGCCAATCCTGAATCTGTAAGTGAAAAAGCAATTGAAAGAGGATTAGACCAGGCAGGAACTCTTGGCTCTGGAAATCATTTTCTTGAAGTTGATGTTGTAGAAGAAATTTTCGATGAAGAAGTAGCAAAAGTATTTGGATTATTTAAAGGTCAAATAGTTATTCTCATCCATTCTGGTTCTCGTGGTTTGGGTTATCAAATTTGTGATGATTATTTAAAACTGCTTGTTCAATCAGAAAAAAAATTTGGCTTTAAACTCCCAGATAAACAGCTTGCTTGTGCTCCTATTAAATCTCAAGAAGGACAGGATTATTTAAGTGCAATGAGATGTGCAGCAAATTTTGCATGGAATAATAGACAAATTATAATGCACCTGGCTAAAAAAAGTTTTAAAGAAACTTTTTCTATTTCAGATGCCGAACTTGATTTCCATTTAATTTATGATGTTAGCCATAACATTGCAAAAATAGAAGAACATAAAATCACCGACTCGAATGGAAAAACAATAACAAAAAAAGTGTGTGTTCATCGAAAAGGAGCTACAAGAGCATATCCTGCTGGTAGTTTATTAATTCCAGAAAAATATCGAAGTGTTGGTCAACCAGTTTTAATTCCAGGTGATATGGGAAGATATTCTTATATAACAGTTGGAAAAGAAAGATCGATGGATGAGACTTTTGGTAGTTCATGCCATGGAGCTGGCAGAGTTCAAAGTCGTCATCAAGCAATGAAATCTGCAAAAGGAAAAGATTTAATTAAAGAATTAGCAGATAGTGGCATTATAATTCAGGCTAAGGGTTATAAAACAATTGCAGAAGAAATGCCACAAGCCTACAAAGATGTTTCTGATGTTGTAGATGTGATGCACAATGCAGGCATAAGTACTAAAGTTGCTAAACTAAAACCTGTTGGAGTAATTAAAGGTTAATAATTTTCTTATTGATTTATAAGAAAAATACAACAATAAACATTCGCTTTTAGATTTTAAAATATCTTTTTAATTTAGCAAGTAACTTATTAAATGCTTCTGCTCTGTGACTAATTTTATTTTTTTCTTCTAAACTTAATTCTGCTATAGTTTTATCATAACCATCAGGGACAAAGATTGGATCATAACCAAAACCATTATTGCCTCTTTGTTCTTTAATAATCTTTCCTTTAAGTTCTCCAACCGTTTCGATTATATTTTTACCATCATAAAAAACAGCTGTACAAACAAACTTAGCTTTGTGTGGTTCAGGAAATTCTTTTAGTTCATTTATTACTTTTATGTTATTATCTTCAAAAGTACATTTTTCTCCTGCATATCTTGCCGAATAAACACCAGGTCTTCCATCAAGTTGTTCTACTATAAGTCCTGAATCGTCAGCTATAACAGGTTCTTTATAATAATCATAAATTGTTTTTGCTTTTATAACAGCATTTTCACTAAATGTTGAACCTGTTTCATCAATTTCAATATTATTTCCTAAATCGTATAAAGAAATGATTTCGAAGTTAGAATTTTCAAATATTGATTTAACTTCTCGAACTTTACCAGTATTTTGACTTGCAAAAATTATTTTCATTTTTTCTCCGCAACTTTCTCTTCAAAAATTTCATCCATCTTTTCAATTGCATATCTTAAATGAGGAATTACTATTGAACCACCAACAATTAAAGCAATATTAAAAGATTCATAGAGTTCCTCTCGCGTTGCCCCTTCCTCTATAGATCTATCAATATGATAAAGTATACAATCATTACATCTTAGAACCATTGAAGCTACAAGTCCCATAAGTTCTTTTACTTTTGCAGGTAAAGCTCCATTAATATAGGCTTTTGTATCAAGAGCAAAAAACTTTTTAAAGTCTTCAAATCCTGAATTTAATATTCTTTCGTTCATTTCTGCTCTATACTTTTTGAATTCTTTTATAGTTGTTTTCATAATTTTACCTATTATTTATTTCTCATTAATTCTTTTTTTAAAAATTTTCCTGTTATACTTAATTTATTTTCTGCTATTTGTTCTGGTGTTCCTTCGGCAATAATCTCGCCTCCATGTTCACCACCACCAGGTCCAAGATCAATTATATAATCTGCAACCTTTATTACATCAAGATTATGCTCTATAACAATTACTGTATTCCCTTTATCGACAAGTTGATTTAAAACCTTTAGTAAAATACTTACATCTTCAAAATGCAAACCAGTAGTAGGTTCATCAAGAACGTATAATGTTTTGCCTGTGCTTACTTTACTTAGTTCGGTTGCTAATTTTACTCTCTGTGCTTCACCACCAGAAAGTGTTGTAGCCTGTTGACCTAATTTCATATAGCCCAGACCAACATCGTACAAAGCTTTTATTTTACGATGAAGTACAGGATGATCTTCAAAAAATTTCAATGCTTCTTCGACTGTCATTTCCAAAACATCTGATATTGATTTAGTTTTGTAAAGTATTTCAAGAGTTTCGCGATTATATCTTTTTCCACCACAAGCTTCGCAGGTAACATATACATCGGGTAAAAAATTCATTTCGATTTTTTTCAAACCATCTCCACCACATTCATCACAGCGTCCACCACTTACATTAAAACTAAATCTTCCTGCTGTATATCCTCTCATTTTAGATTCTGGGAGCTGTGCAAATAAATCTCTTATGTGTGTAAATACTCCAGTATAAGTTGCAGGATTTGAGCGAGGTGTTCTTCCAATAGGACTCTGATCAATTTCTATAATCTTATCAATATTCTCTAATCCCCGTATCTCTTTATATGGGAGAGGAACTACTTGAGAGTTATAAATCTTTTTGAAAAGAATTTTTACCAATGTTTCGTTAATTAATGAAGATTTTCCTGAACCACTAACTCCTGTTATAGTAACAAATGTTCCCAGTGGAATTTTAAGATTCACATTCTTCAGGTTATTCCCCGATGCTCCTATTAATTCAATAAATTTTCCATTACCTTTTCTTCTTTCTTTAGGAATTTCTATTCGTTTTTGATTCTTAAGATACTGTGCAGTAAGAGAATTTTTTCCATCAGGAGATTTTAATATTTCTTCTGTTCTTCCGTATAGACACACTTTTCCACCATGTTCACCAGCATACGGACCTAAATCGATGATATAATCAGAGTTTTCAATTGTTTCTCTATCGTGTTCAACAACTATAACAGTATTACCAAGATCGCGAAGGTTTTTTAATGAATTTATTAACTTAATATTATCCGATTGATGTAAGCCAATACTTGGCTCATCAAGTACATAAAGAACTCCTGAAAGTTGAGAACCGATTTGAGTAGCCAATCTAATTCGTTGAGCTTCGCCACCAGATAATGTTCTTGCAGAACGACCAAGTGTTAAATAGTCAAGTCCTACATTTATTAAAAACTCAAGTCTTGTTTTAATTTCTTTTATAATTTGTTTAGCAATTAGTTCTTCTCTCTCACTTAATTTAAGTTCTTTGAAAAACTTGAGTGCTTTTTCAATTGAAAGTGAAGTAACTTCAGCTATATTTAATCCATTTATTTTTACAGAAAGAGATTCTTTTTTTAATCGTCCCCCATTACATGTTGAACATGTCAATGTATTCATATAAGATTCTGCCCATTCTCGTACTTTATTCGAAGTTGTATTTTCGTAATAATGTTTAATGTAATTTATCACACCACTAAACTTGTGCATATATGTAACTTCTCTTCCACCGCCATAAACATATGTGAATGGGATTTTTTCTTTCGTACCATTAAGTATAATATTTATCTGTTCTTCTGTTAATTCTGAAAGAGGTGTATTAAAAGAAAATCCATAATAGTTTGCAATACCTTTTAGTTGATCAAAAATCCAGATAGAGCGTGGTTTGCCAAGAGGTGCAAGAGCTCCTTCATTAATTGATTTATTCCAGTCTGGAACAATTAAATTAACATCAAGTTCTTTCTTTTCTCCCAGACCATCACAATCTGGACAAGACCCATATGGTGAATTAAACGAGAAGGAATTTGGTGCTAATTCCTGAAAACTAATTCCACATTGTGGACATGCAAAATTTCTGCTGAACCAGAAATCTTCTTTACCATCATTAACTATGATGTTACCATTACCATAATTTAATGCAACTTCAACAGATTGCCTGATTCTGTATCTTGAATTTTGAACTACCTGTAATCTATCAACTACAATTTCAATATCATGAACTTTATATCTCTCAACCTTAAAATCATCTATTAATTCATAAACATTTCCATCAACTCTTACTCTTAAAAAGCCATCTCTTATAATTTCTTGAAAAAGTTCACGGTAGTGCCCCTTTCTTCCTCTTACAACTGGGGCGAGAATTAAGATTTTCTTTTCATTAAAATTATTAAGTATTGTATCTATTATTTGATCGGATGATTGTTTTTCTACTGCTCTACCACAATTATAACAATATACTTTTCCAATTCTTGCATAAAGTAAACGAAGGTAATCATAAATTTCTGTAACAGTACCAACAGTTGATCTTGGATTTGCTGTAGAAGATTTCTGTTCAATCGAAATTGTAGGACTTAAGCCTTCAATTAAATCTACATCAGGTTTTTCGAGTACATCAAGAAACTGACGTGCATATAAAGACAATGATTCTATATAACGACGCTGACCTTCGGCATAAATTGTATCAAAGGCTAATGATGATTTACCAGAGCCAGAAAGTCCTGTAATAACAACTAAAGAATCCCTTGGTATTTCCAAATCTATATTTTTGAGATTATGTTCTCTTGCCCCTTTGATTATTATTTTATTCAATGGTTGCATTTGTATAATTTTGTATAAGTTCAACCTGTTATTTTAGATAATAGAAGAACCAAAATCAATGCTAATAAATAAATTTAAAAATGAATTATCCTAACCAGATAAAAACAATTTCTTCAGCTACAGAATTTAAATTAAAAGAAAAAAGTTCACTTTTTATTGGCATGGCTTTTCCAGTTTCAAGCGAACTTGAAGCAACTGAAAAATTAAATGAAGTAAGAAAAAAATATTTCGATGCAACACACAATTGTTATGCGTTTAAAATTGTTAACGGATTAATAAAATATTCAGACGATGGAGAACCAAATGGAACAGCAGGCATCAGAATCTTAAATGCTATTAATCACTTTGATTTCAATAATGTACTTGTAATAGTCACAAGATATTTTGGTGGTATAAAATTAGGAGTTGGTCCCTTAGGGAAAGCTTATTATGATACAGCTTATGAATGTCTAAATAAATCGGAGGTAATCCTAAAGAAACTTTATAATAAAATTGTATTGACATATCAATTCGAACTATCAAATTTTGTTCATAGAACAATTTCTAAATACAACGCGCTAATCGAAAAAAATTTATTTGAAGAGGAACCACAAATTATCTGTATGGTCCCATCAGAAGTAAAAAACAAATTTATTGAAGAATTAACAATTAACTCTCAACATCATATAAAAATTCAAGACTGCGATTTATTAATGTATAAATAAAGATTCAAACCAATTAAAAATTGACAAAATATATCTATTTAATTAATTTGAATAAAGACATAAAACTCTTTTAATAATTTTACGAAAATAATAAAGGTAACATTATGATTTATACAAAAACTGGAGAATACGCCATTAGAGCAATTTTATATTTAGCACGTCAACCTAAAGATAAATTAATAATGTCTTCGGAAATTGCAAAAAGCGAAGATATTCCTGCACATTACCTTGCTAAAATTTTACAAAGAATGGCAAAATATGGCTATGTAGATTCGTTTAAAGGGAGAGGTGGTGGATTTAGAATAACTGAGCTTGCAAAGAAAAGCTCTATACTTGAAATTGTCGAAAGAGTTGAGGGTCCTGTTATTAATCTTAAATGTGTTACTGGCTTAAAAGAATGTTCTGATGAAAATCCATGTCCACTTCATGATGAATGGGCAGATTTAAGAAACAGAATTTATAATTTGATTTCGAGTAAGTCTGTTCAGGAAGTTGCAGAAAAATATGCTGAAACTCTAAGCAAACATAGTTAAGAATTTATACGGGTTGTTTAAAGAAACAGAAATTGCTTTAGACAACCCTTTATTTATTATCATTAAAATAGTACTTCAAATAAACCAGATCGCTACACAAATCATTTAATGCATTCATGCTTTGAAATGTAAGCTGGAAAAATTTTTCTTTATAAATAGTTTTTAGAAATTGATATGAATCCTCAAGCAGTTCTTCTAATATATTTTTAATTTTACTAATGGATACAATGAATTCATTCTGCAATGTTGATAAATATTTATCGTCAATAGTATTATCCCTGCTCCGAATAATCTTTAAAATACCTTGCGAATATTTTGCTTGAAATGCAAGTTCTTGAAGTTTATCCATTTTACCTGAACTAAATGCAAGCTCAATTATGCGGGTCAAATCTTCTTTATTTTTTAATTTACCTTTAGCTAAATCCTCAACCGCATTAGAAATTTTTTCGGCTTCTAATTTATAGTCCATTAAATTTTTACTCCTAATCCAATCCCATCACCAATTGGCAAAATAGTTTTTTGTAAAGAAGTTTGACTCATAAATAGCTTATTAAAATCCCTGATAATTTTTGTAGAATTTTTATATTCATCTGGCACTTTTGAAGAAGCAGTATATCCATGCCATAGTAAATTGTCAATAAAAATAACTCCTCTTTTTTTAAGAAGAATAAGGGAATAATAAAATAATTTTTCGTAGTCCTGTTTATCTGCATCTAAAAATATTAAATCATACTTTTTTGTTAAAGTTGGTAAAATATCAAGTGCATTTCCTTCAATTAAATTAATTTTCGATTCGAGTTTTGATCTTCTGATATAATCAGTTGCAAGTGCAATGTTATCCAGACTTTTTTCTATTGTATCGATCGAAGCTTTCTTTTTCAAATTTTTTGCAATGCGAATTGTTGAATAGCCAATAGCAGTTCCAATTTCAAGAACTCTTTTAGGCTTTTGAATTAATATCAATTGTTCTAAAAAATCAGCGGCAATTTTATCGAGTATAGGAATTTTATTCTCCTCAGCAAATTTTTCCATCTCTTCAATTAATGGATCATTTTCATTTCTTAACGATTCAATATACTTTAATTGATTTTCGTAAATGATTTTATTCATAAAATTATTTTATTAAAGTCATCTTTTTAGAAAAATATTTCCCATTAATTTTAAGTACATAAAAATAATGTCCACTTGAAACATTCATACCCGAATCATTGTCACCTTTCCAGTATAAAACATTTCTACCTATTTGAGAATTCCCAGAAAAAATAGTTTTAATTTTTTGTCCCAGCAAATCATATACACTCAATTCAGCATAGGAATTATCTACAGAATAGAATTCAATTCTTGTAGAACCATTAAATGGATTGGGATAATTATTGTACAGGTAATAATCAAAAATAATTTCTTTTTTAAAGTCAGTTGTATCTTCAACACTATAGACATTATAATGAATCAACATAGAACCATAATAGAATTCGTATAAGCCTGATTGCGGATCTCTTACTTCTCCAGATTCATTTTTATAGGAAAAGTAAAAAGAAATTTTTTGTCCATACCTAAGATTAGGTATATTAAAACTATATTTTAATTTTCCATCATAATTCAATGTGTATGAATAATAGTTACTATTATCAATTTTATAATTAATATAAACTGGTTCTGATTTTATTTGCGTAGAATCAATAAAAATTTTATAAAGAATAAATTGATTATTAATTTTCTCAAGATTCGGGAATGAAATTGCTCTTCGAGCAGAAATTAAACCATAACCTCTATGATTATCTGGACTATTAGCATTATCTCCACTTTCCAAAATAATCTGACGTATTTGATAGTTGTTTAAATGCGGATAAGCAGACTTAAGCAAAGCTGCAATACCTGCTGCAATTGGTGTTGCATATGAAGTTCCGCTTCCATAAGCATATCCTCCATCAGCAAGTGCAAAATAAACTCTTGAACCCTGAGCAACAATATCGGGTTTAATTCTCCCATCGGCTGTTGGTCCCCTGCTACTAAAAGAAGTTACTAAATTATTAGTATCAACTGCACCTACAGCTATCATATTAAAAGCATCGGCAGGAGATACAATTTTACCATATTTATTATCACCGTATTTTGCACCCCAATCTGAATTACCTTCATTCCCAGCTGCAGTAAATGTAGAAACTCCTCTTTCAAAAGCAAGATTTGCTGCTTGAGCAACAATTGTTGTTTTACCATTCATATCTAAAAATGTATAAGAATTTTCGCCTGCATCAAAAGTGTTATATCCAATAGAACTACTGGTAATATCAACTCCTTGAGCTTCCATCCATTCAAGAGCTGCTGCATAATTATCTTCTTCTATATGAGTTTCTGTAGGCACATATTCTGTTTTTGCAAGAAGAAAAGATGCACCATATGCTGGACCTATCAAATTACCTTCGTCATACCCTGCAATTATTGATAAAACCGCTGTACCATGCTTATCTTGATTTGGGGAATCACCTTTTGATGTATCATTTGCTGTAGAATTATCGTTTTGAATAAAATCTTTTTCTCCTATTACAGTAATATTCCTAAATGCTGGATGATTTTTCCATCTAAATCCAGTATCAAGTAAACCAATTAACACACCACTTCCATTAATCCCTAAATCATGGACAGCAGGTATTTCAGAAAGTAAATTTTGCTTTTGAGAATATCCATATTTCAAAGAATAATCAGTTTTTCTAAGATCAACCACTGAATAATTTTCATATAAATCTACTGGTTTAATGCTTACTATTGATTTTACTTTTTCAATACTTTTAACAAATGGTAACTTTTTTATGCTTATTATATGTTCTTCATTTAAATAACACGATACTGCATTAAACCATTTTAATTTGTGTATAATTTTTACTCCAAGCTTTTCAATCTGTTGAATATATTCTTCGTTGACTGGAATATCTTCAATTGTTATGTAATTGTTGCCTAAAACTTTTTTTCTTCGTTCAATTGCTTTTGTTGAAAGTTCTTTTTCTGCCTGTATAAATACTTGTGAATTTTTTTTAAGAAGTTGTGATTCCGAGAACCCCTTATCCTTAAAATAAATAAAGTACTTATTTTGAGCGGGCACAGAGATAAAAAAAATAATAAAGAATATTATTGAATAAGAAATTTTCATATTTAAGTTAATGCATATAAAAAGTATTTTTATTTAATGAACACACAAATAATTAATGAACTAACTTGGCAATTCGATTTAAGCGAACAGAACCCAGTAGTTTAAAGAAATCTGAAAATGGAATGCTTGGATCCCATGACCAGTAAATTAAAAATGCCTGTCCAACAATTTTATCGCGAGGAACAAATCCCCAGAATCTGCTATCTGCACTATCATCACGATTATCACCCATCATGAAATAATAATCTTTTTTTAATGTATAAGATTTAACAGGTTTCCCTTCAATATAAACTTGATCTCCTTCTACTGTAACAACTCTTCTACCATATTCTCTATCGATAATTGTTCTCCATTGTTCAACAGTTTCTAAGTTCAAAGGTATAACATCCCCTTTTTTAGGGACAACTATTGGTCCATAATTATCTTCATTGAAATTAGAACCTTTAGGAAAAATTCTTGGATTAGGAACTCCTTTAGGAGTAACATAAGGATTTAAATATTGAATATGAGGAGGAATCCAGGCTTCTTTGCCATTTACAAAAACAACTTTGTCAATAATTTCAATTGTATCACCAGGAATTCCGATACATCTTTTTACATAATTATTAACTTCAGCAGGTTCTAATTCATCTCTATCACCAGGATATTCAAACACAACAATGTCTCCGCGTCTTGGTTCTCTTAAAGCAGGAAGTTGAAAATAAGGGAGTTTAATATTTGTAAAAGGAATTATTCTTGGAGATGTTGAGCCATATATAAATTTATTAACAAATAAAAAATCGCCAACTAAAATAGTTTTTTCCATCGACCCCGTTGGTACTCGTGAGGTCTCAATTAAAAAAGTTTTTATAAGTAAAGCTGCAATAGCAGCAAAAAACAAATTTTTAATAAACTCTAAAAACTTTTGCAAAGGAGTTTTCTGTAATGTTTTTAATTTTTCTTTTTTTTCCGAAGTCATAATTATTCACTGTATTGTTATAAAATATTAATCTTCTATTTGAAGTACTGCAAGAAATGCTTCTTGTGGAATTTCAACATTACCAACCTGTTTCATTCTTTTCTTTCCTTCTTTTTGTTTCTCAAGTAATTTTCGTTTACGGGTTACATCACCGCCATAGCATTTTGCAAGTACATTTTTTCTTAAAGGTTTTATATTGGTTCTTGATATAACTTTACTTCCAATTGCTGCTTGAATGGCAATCTCAAACATTTGACGTGGAATCAGTTCTTTAAGTTTCGAACAAACTTTTAATCCCCAGTTATAAGCTTTTTTTTCATGTACAATTATAGAAAGAGCATCAACTTTTTCGCCATTTAGCAAAATATCCAGCTTTACAAGATCAGAAGGTCTATAGCCAATAAATTCATAATCAAAAGAAGCATAGCCACGTGAAATAGATTTTAATTTATCATAAAAATCAAAAATTATTTCTGAAAGAGGAAATTCAAAAGATAAATCTGCTCTTGTTGGGTCAATGTATGTAGTATTTAAATACACACCTCTTTTTTCAATTGCAAGTTGCATTAAGTTCCCAATATATTCACTGGGAGTAACAATCTGTGCTCTTACATAAGGTTCTTCGATATGATCTATTTCTCCTTGAGGGGGCATATCAGCAGGATTATCAACAATTACTTTTTCACCATTTCTTTTATAAACCCAGTATTCAACATTTGGCAATGTTGTAACAATTGATTGATTAAATTCTCTCTCCAATCTTTCCTGAACAATTTCCATGTGTAGCATTCCAAGGAAACCACATCTAAATCCAAAACCAAGTGCAGCAGAATTTTCAGGAGTAAAAACTATTGATGAATCGTTCAAGCGGTACTTTTCAAGTGCATCGCGTAAATTTTCATAATCATCAGAATTTGTAGGATATAAACCACTAAATACCATTGGTTTAATTTCTTTATAGCCTGGTAAAGGTTTTTCTGCTCCATTTTTTGCATGTGTAACTGTATCACCTACTTTTGTATCACGTAACTCTTTTACGCCAGCAATTAAATATCCCACATTTCCAGCTACCAGCTCTCCTGTTCTAATTCTATTGAGTCTAAGAATTCCTACTTCTTCTGCAATATACTTTTTTCCGCTTGCAAAAAAAGTAATTTCATCTCGTTCCTTTATAACTCCATTAAATACTCTTATGTATGCAACTGCTCCACGGTATGAATCAAAAACAGAATCAAATATTAATGCCTGTAAAGGAGCATCTTCTGATCCACTTGGTGGAGGAATTCTTTGAACAATCGCTTCCAAAATTTTATCGATGCCAATTCTTGTTTTCGCACTTGCCAATATAATTTCGTCCTCTTTACAACCAATCAAGTCAATAATTTGCTGTTTTACGGTATCAACCATTGCGCTTGGTAAATCAATCTTATTAATCACTGGAATAATTTCCAGACCAGCATCTATAGCCATATAAAGATTAGATATAGTTTGAGCTTCTACTCCCTGTGCGGCATCTACTACAAGAATTGCACCTTCGCATGCAGCAAGAGAACGCGATACTTCATAAGAAAAATCAACATGCCCGGGAGTATCTATTAAATTTAAAATGTAAGTCTGACCGTCTTTAGCAGAATATTCCATCTGAATTGCGTGGGATTTAATTGTAATGCCACGCTCTCTTTCGAGATCAAGGCTATCAAGAAGTTGCTCTTTTGCTTCTCTTTCAGATACTGTATGAGTAAATTCTAATAAGCCATCTGCTAAAGTCGATTTGCCGTGATCTATGTGAGCTATAATGCAGAAATTGCGAATGTTTTGCATACTCTTAAATAATTTAGTGGCAAATATATAAATAAGGTTAAGGATTTACAATTTACTATAAAATCCATGAAGTTCTCAATAAATCTTTTCTTGAAAAATTCATAATCATATTTTGTTTTGCTAATTTTGTATGAAAAATCTAAAGTGGAAATGAAAAAATTATTACTCATAGTTTTATTTATTGGTACAATAATAAATGCTCAAAAAATAAATTTTGCTCTAATATCAACCGCTTCAATTGAAAAGACAGGAAATTATTCACAATTAGACTCGACAATTTCCAGAATTAATCAAATAGATAATCTTGCCTTTGTTATAATATGCGGTAATTTAACTTCATCTGGTTCAGAAAAAGAATTTGTGATTTTAAAATCTTCATTGAATAAACTTAATAAACCTTATTTTTTACTTCCCACCACAAATGATTTTTTAGACGCCAATGGATGGGTTTATTTTAATGAATTTTACGATAAAAAATTTTCAATCAGAAATGGAAATAAAGTTATAATTGGTTTGAGTCCTTCGATTCCTTTTACAAAAATTAATCACTATACAGTTGAAGATATAAACTGGCTTTATGAAACTCTCGATACATTAAAATTAAGTGATGAAATATTTTTCATATCACCACTTCAAATTGATTTATACGTAGATAACTGGAAAAGCTTATTATACACTTTATCAACAAAAAATATTAAGTTAATAATTAATGCAAATAGCAATAAAACAGAATTAAGAACTTTGTCTGGTTATTCAGTATTCGACATTCAATTTAATAATCAACCAAGCAATAAAATTCTTGATTTAATAATAACAGAAATATCAAACGATTCTGTAAAAATTTACAACAACGATAAAATTCTTGCAGTAAACGACAAAACAATTGACATCTCAAAAGATAAATTATCAAAGGATGAACTCAAATCTTTTGAAAGTGATATCCAGTTGAATATAAACTTAAATACTACATTATTAACTTCGTGCAACTGGTGGAATCAAAAAATTTATACTGCCGATTATTCTGGTTTAATTAGTTGCATAGATACTACAGGAAAAGTTCGATGGGAATTTGATGCAAATGGAAATATTATTGGTAGTCCCTTAATTGCTGATAGAATGTTTGTTGTATCCACTTTTCAAGGTGATTTAATTACATTAAGTGCAATATCAGGAGAACAAATACAATCCATTGGTTTTGAAGATTACATAACAACAGATTTGCTTTCAATTGAATATAAAGGTGATAAAGAATTAATGATTCCAAAACTCACATCATCAAACACTGCTATAGTCTTTGGTACGGCGAGTGGAAAAATTTATTGTTACGATTTAGAAACTCTTCAGGAATACTGGGTAAATGACTATTGCAAAAATATGATAACTTCCAAGCTTCTATATGTAGATAATAAAATTTTCTATACAAGTACAGATGGTTATCTTTATTGCATTGATGCAAGAAGTGGAATAACCATCTGGAGATGGAAAGAAAAAGTTAATACAGATCTTTCTTACTCACAAATTTTAAGTGATGGGAAACGATTATTTGTTGTTTCAAAAGATGGAATTTTATATGCAATTAACCTTTTACTTGGAAAACTCGAATGGAAAATCGAAAATTCAAACATTCTGCAGAATATTGGAATATCTGAAAACAAAAAATTTATTTACGCAATAAGTTCAAATAAAGAATTCATCATCATTTCTATTCAGAAACAGAAAATTGAAAATAAAATTAAAATTGACTCATCGTTTTTGTATACTTTTTCAACACCATTTCAATCTGGTAACAATATCCTATGGTGCGATAGTGGATTTGTAAATTATCTGAATACAAAATATGAAAACAAAAAGATTTTGTTTTTAGGATATGCACCTGTTCATCCAATTATTCAAATATCGCAAAACAAATTTCTTGCATCTAATATCGATGGAACAATAACAATTTTTAAGTTGAGGTAAAATGAAAAATTTTGATGGAATAATTTTCGACATAGATGGAACTTTAGCATCAACTCACGAATTAGTTTTTGAAAGTTTTAATTATGTCATTAATAAATATTACAATAAAAAATTAACAACTGATGAAATCATAGCACTCTTTGGTCCAACTGAAGATGTAATTCTTAAAGAATGGATGAAAGAACATTATGAAAATGCCAGAAAAGACTATTACGAATTTTATGAATCTCAGCACAATGAAATGGCAAATATTTTCCCTGGTCTCGAAGAAGTAATAAAAATTATCAAGTCCAAAAGAATCCCGCTTGGAATTTTCACTGGCAAAGGGAGAGATACATCTATAATTACACTTAAAGCAATAAAACTTTATGATTACTTCGATTTAATTATTACAGGTGACGATGTTAAAGAACACAAACCATCTCCAGAAGGAATTAATAAATTTTTATCTGCATTTAATTTAAAACCTGAAAGAACATTAATGGTAGGAGATACTCCAACTGATATAATTGCATCAAGGGGAGCAGGAGTTAAATGTGCTCTTGTGCTCTGGGATGATTTCTCAAGAAGTAGATACTCAAATTCAGAAACTGATTTTATATTCTACTCTGTTGAAGAATTTAAAGAATTCATAATTAATAACATCTAAAAAACTTATTTACTTAAACTCAACGGATATATAAAAGAAATTCTTGGTTCAACCTTTTTTTGAGTTTTATATCCAACTATGTTGTCAGTTTTATCTCTCACTGGTGTATATGTCCAGTAATAAATCATTGAAAAGAGCAAATATTTATTAATTTTATAGCCAGTCTCAACAAAAAGAAAAGAACGATCATCCATTTTGAAAATATCTCTAAAGTTTTTAATACTTACTTTATCGTATCCAGCACGAAACATATATGGAAAATTTTCTGGATTTACAACAGTCCATATATGCATAATTCCACTGTTTGATTGTCTATCTAATTTTTGAAAACTTCCTATTATATTAAAATTACCTAATAAACTAATCAACATTTCACCGAAATAACCATTTCCTTCGTTTGCTATTTTCAATTTTTGAATCTTACTTATAACATTATTACTTTTATAATCTATTTTGAATCTTTCAATTTCATACAACGAGTTAAAATAAGAAGGTAAATATTGTTCGTTATTAAATCTTCTTTCGAATCTAAATTTCATTGTTAGTAAATTAATTCCATTGAAATCTATTATTGTACCTAATGCAGAACCACTACCAAATTTTATAATCTTGGCATAATCATAATAAATATCCAGATTAAAAATTTTTGTTCGCAATAGTGGTAATCCAACATCCAAACCAACTATCGTTATATTCCCTTCATCCTCTAATGGCAGAAATGTATTGTTTACAGGATTATATTCTCCCGAAATAATTCCACTTTTATCATCTGCATCTGTTGATAAAGTTGTACCAATTTCTAATTTACCAAGAACTGGAATAGAAGATAAATCAGTAAATTGCATTGGTCTAACATAGCTTCTAATACCTATTAATCCAGACTTACCAAAATTACCATAAATGGTTTCAAAACCAAACTTATCGAAATCCATATCGAACTCCATTCCAATTTTTCTGGCATCGAAAGTTGGACTATTGTTATAAAGATAAATTATGCTGCCGTGACCTAATGTTGCATAATCGAGTGCACCAATTCTAAAGTATAATGGATCGTGTTTATAACCATATCTCACATAACGAATGATACTCAAATAATCAGTAAACTCATTAAAATTTTCTGTACGAATTTTTCCTGATGATGTAAATTCAAGATTCAGGTCTAAACCAATTCCAATCTTAGAAAACTGAAACTCTGGATAAAAGCGAAAAGCATAGTGTGGTTGTCCATTAATCCAGGTTAATCCAAAGCCTCCACCAAATAATAATTCGTTTTGATTAATCTGTCCATATTGTGCAAAAGATATTTTTGTTAATAATATGAAAAGAAATTGTAGAAGTAATTTTTTGTTATTCATTTTTCTAATTTAATTGTTATTATCTTTTTGCTAACCAGGTTTCTGGATTCTGATAATTTCTTTCGTTCCAGATTTCGAAGTGTAAAATATTACCTTCCAAACTTTCGCTTACTTTCCCAATTACTGTACCAGATTTTACCAGGTCTCCTTCTTTTACTGTTATATTTGTTATATGACCATAAACAGTTCTGAATTCATTATTATGAGAGATAATTACTACAGATCCAAAACCAGGAATCCATTCAACAGCAGATACAACACCTTCTGCAACTGCATAAATTTCCTTTTGTTGTTTTGTAGAAATATCCACTCCATAATTTATAGTTATAGTATTTAACCTATCATTTTTATTTTCTCCAAATCGGCGTACTATTTTACCATTTTTAACTGGCCAGATCATTTTCCCTTTTAGTTTTTCAAAATTTTCTAAAGTTGTATAACTTATAGCTGGCTTTACAGTTTTGTCATTAAGCTTTTTTTCAAGTTGACGAGTTTTTTCAAGTCTTTCTTTTTCTACTAAACTCAAGATCAACTTTTTTATTTCTACTTCTGCTTTTCTCTTTGAATCAATTTCGGCAGCTAATATTTTTTTATCTTTTCTTAAAGTAGCAATTAATTCATTCCTTTCTGCCTGGAGTATTTCAAGTTTTTTCTGTTCTTCCATCTTTTTTGCAACAAGTATTTCTTTTTCTTCTTTTTCCTTCTGAAGAAGTGCTTTGTATTTCATCAAATTAATTTTACTATCAGAAAGCATTCTCAAATCTTTTTTATTTTGTTTACTAATAAGTTTTAAGTATCTGAATCTTTTAAGCATCTGGTTAAGTGAGCCAGCATTTAAAATAAATTTGAGTGTTGAATAATTTCTATTTTTATAAATCCAAACTATATATCGAGAATATCTCTCTCTTAGAAGAGAAATTTTATTTTCTATCTCTCCAATTTTTTCTTCTATTTTCTGAATTTCGAATGTTTTCTGTTTTTCTTCTGCAATAAGATTATTAATTAATTTTTGGATCAATAAACTCTGTCTATTACTCCTTTCTAAAAATTCAAGAGTTTCTTTTTCCTTTTTTGTTTTATTACTTAATTCTTTTTCTAACTGTGCAATTTCCTGTTTAATTTGTTGAAGTTCTCTATTCTTTGTGGAAATACTATCTTTTCTTTGAGAGTAATATGGGAAGGACAAAATAACTAATAAAATAAATATGTTCGATAAACATTTCACCATTCTATTACTTTTGCATCTTCTGGTAATTCAATATTTATGTTTTGTGATTCATTGTTAATGTTGACGCTTCTATATTCAATTTTTATTTGTTGCTGATTTCTAAAATCACTTACTGTTATTTCCATTGGGATAGGTACATTATTAAAATTTTTAAAACCAGAAAATTTCCCTTCGATTAATTTCTCGCCGTTAAATTTTTTTATTGAATTTTCTGTAATTGATAAGTCATCAGCTTTTACTGTGTATACTTTTTCTATTGAATTGGTTGAATCAATGTAAGTTAATCTGTAATAATTTTTTTCATATTCAAAATTATCTGGTTCTCTTCTTAATTTATCTGAAAGATTTACAGAACCAGTGAATGCATCAATTACATCACTAAGTGGAAGATTAATCTTTAATATTTTTTGTAAAGCTTCTTCCTTTAAGCTTCCTTTATAGATTTTATTATTAATTACATCATAAAATAAAAATCCATTTGATGTAATTAATGCGTGAGCCAGGTCTATGCCAAATGGTCCGAAGAAAGATATTTTAACTGAATCTGGCTTTTTCAAATTAACTTCAAAATTACTTTTAGCATTAAATTCTTTATTCTGTACACTAATAACTCCACTACCATTAAAGTTTTTTATTTTTCTTCTATTTGCCTCAAGTTTTATAATCAGTCTATCTGGCGAAATAATTTTTTCTTTTTCAAGTGATGTAGTTGGAGCACAAGCATTAAAAAGAAATAAAATAGAAACTACAAGTAATAAGTAAGAATAACTTTTTCTCACAGTTCACCTTTCTCTAATTTTAATTTTATTTTTTCATTAGTTGGTTCGAGCTCGAGAGCTTTTTGCCAGTACTTTTTAGCATTCTCTTTATCACCAAGTTTATAATAAATATCACCAAGATGATCTGTTACAGTAGCACTTTTTGAATCGTGTTTTAAGGATTCTTCAATATATTTTTTTGCAGTCATATAATCACCAAGCTGGTAATAAACCCATCCTATAGTATCAAGGTAAGAAGCATTCTCAGGTTCTTTTTGAACAGCCTTTTGCGACATCTTTAATGCATCATCTAATCTAATTCCTCTTTCTGCAAGTGAATAAGCATAATTATTAAGTATCAAAGAATTTGTCGAATCAATTATTAAAGCCTGATTATAAAGCGAATCTGATTTCTCAAAATTTTTCTGGGAGTCATAAATTAAAGCAGCCATTCCAATTGCATCAATATTTTTGGGATCTAATAACAAAGCTTTGTTCAATATTTCCAGTGCCTTATTTTCTTCTTTTAGTTGATTCAATGTATAGCCATAGGCAATTAATGATGTTATATCATCTGGATTTATTCTAATAGCTCGTTCAAAATAAGTTATAGCTTTTTGATGTTCATTTAGTTGTGAGAGTGAAAGTGCATACAATAAGTTAATAGGAAAATCATTCGGAAATTTTTCAACTGCATCTTTTAAATAATCAACCAGTTCAGAATATTTTTTTCTATCAAATAATACTCCACCTAATCTTGCCCATAGTTGAGAATTCCATTCTGCAAGTTGAACAGCCTTTTTAAAATATTCTGTTGCTATAGAATCATTTTTAAGTTTAAGTTCAATTTCGCCAAGTGAAGCATTTACCTGCCAGTCGGTTGTATCTTGATTTAATTTTTGAAAAAGGTCTTTAGCAATGAATAGATTTAATGAATCTCTTTCTGATGCCATTAAAAATAAAGAAGCTATTCTAAACTTTATACTAAAATCACTTTCTTTATTTTCAAAAATATTTTTATATACCGAGGCTGCTTCTTTCCATTTATCCTGTTGAATAAATATATTTCCTTTTAATTCAAGTAAACCAATATCATCAGGAAAACTAACTAACGATTCTTCGCAAACAGCAAGGGCTTTATCGTACTTTTTTGTTTTAATGTAAGCATCAATTAATAACTTCTGAAGTTGCAGATCAGATGGATTTAAATTTACTAATTCTTCCAGTGTCTGAATCGTCTCTTCTATATTTCCCAATCTTTCATTTAAATCAATCAAATTTAACAACACATTCCATTCTGGACCAATTTTTTCTATCAACTTTTTATACATAGATAACGATTGATTAGGACGTTTATTTTCATACAACTGAGCAAGCTGAAAATATGCATTGATATCAGTTGAATCTAATGATAAAATTTTTTCGTAAGCAGCAATCGATGAATCTTCGAGATGCGAAGCTTTATAAATTGAAGCAAGTAAATACAAGTATTCTTTGTTTTCTGGTTCAAGCGTTACTGCATTTTTTGCATATTGAAGAGCTTGCGATAATTTGTTTAATCTATAATAATTTTTAGCAAGAGCATAATAAATGCCCGGTTTTTGAACGAAACTCAATGCTTTTAAATATTCATTTATTGCTTCCTGAAAATTTCCTTTCGTCTCCTGAATTGACCCACTTATAAATTTATCTATAGCTAACTTTTCATAATCAATTACACTTTTACTATCAGAAACACTTTCTTTTGTTATATTAGAAGAACAACCAATGAAAAACAATATAATAACCAAGCAACTCAGATATTTCATAATCACCTTTTAATTTTATTCAAAATATAGTTTATCAGCTATTCATTAACAAGTTTATATAAAATTCCAGTAATTATGATTTTTTACTCAAATAAATATTACAGATTTCAGATGTATGAATAAATTATCTACTAACTCTTAAGAATTGATTATAAACTTATTATTAAAGTAGCAAAGAAAATTTTTAAATACGCATTGTTTGAGTATAATATAATTTATAATTTATAACAATTATTAAAATATCAAAAAGATTTATGAACATTTTCGATTTAGCTATATCGTATACCTGGGAATATGATCAAGAATTTGTAGATCTTATTGAATTTATTTTCCAGAAAGATGGACTCACAACTTTTGTTATCAGCACATATAATGTTTTTGAAGTAATTAATGCATTACAATCAAAACAACTTCACTTTCATTCATATTTGGATAGAGCATCAGATGTAGATTCTGATTTTGAGCCAATTGCTACAATTTTATCAAAACGTAAATCTTACATAATCAATCCACATAAAAAAGTACACAGGTTCATTAATAAATCATTCATGCATAAAGTACTATCGAAAAAAAATTTTAATCTACCAAAAACAATAATTCTTCCCCCTTATTATTACAATCATAGTATAAATATAAAACAAGAAGAACTTGATAAAATTGGTAATCCATTTATCATAAAGCCCGCAATTTATACAGGTGGCGGAGAAGGTGTTAAAATTGATGCAACAACAATCTATCAAATACAAAAAGAAAGAATAAAAAATCAAACCGAAGAATATTTAATTCAGGAAAAAATACAACCTAAGATACTTGGTGGAAAAAGAGCATGGTTTAGAGTTTTCTGGGCATTTAATAAAGTAATTCCAACATGGTGGGATGACCAAACACACATTTATGAAACGATTAGCCATGAACAGATAAAAAAATATAATCTACATCAACTTTATCGTATTACTAAAAGACTCTTTAAAATTACAAGAATAGATTATTTTTCTACTGAAATTGCTTTGAGTAAAAAAAACAAATTTGTATTGATTGATTACATTAATGACCAATGTGATATGAGATTAAAATCCAATCACATAGATGGTGTGCCTGATGAAGTAGTTATTAATTTCATTGAACAGATGAAAAAGAAAGTTTTATTATTCAAAAAATAGATCTTCTTCTATAGTACTTAATAAATTAATATAACTTTTATATCTCTCCTCGCTAATTTTTCCCTGATTACAAGCTTCTACAACTGCACATCCCGGTTCGTGATTATGTGTACATGTATTAAACTTACAGTTATAAATATATTCCTTAAATTCGATGAAGTAGTGTGATAAATCCTCTTTCTTAATACCATATGGATCAATTTCTCTTATACCAGGACTATCTATTACAAATGTATTGTCATCAACTTTTTTCATAAGAACTGTAACTGTAGTATGTTTTCCTTTCAATGTATAATTACTAATTTCACCAACTTTAAGATTCAGTCCTGGATAGAGTTGATTCAGTAAACTTGATTTACCCACACCAGAATGTCCCCAGAATAAATTGGAATTCCCCTGTAATCTATTTTTTAAATTTTCCAATCCATCTTTTGTAACCACACTAGTTTCAAAAACTTCATAACCAATTTCCTTGTAAAGATTAACCCAGTAACTTCTATTATTTTCTTTATCAAGATCAATTTTATTTATAACAATTAATGGCACAACACCAGAACTTTCAGCAACAACAATCATTCTATCGATTAATCTATTATTAAACTTTGGTTCAAGCCAGCTTGAAATTATTACCAGATTATCAACATTGGCAGCAATAATCTGCTCTAATCTTTCTCCTCTGAGACTTGCACCCTTTATTCGTGGAGCTTTTCTAGAAATTTTATTTTTTCTTGGAAGTATATCTGTTATTAAACCTGTTCCATCACTATTTAGCTTAAATTCAACATTATCTCCAACAGCTACAATATCGAGTGTAAGTAGTTTATCTTTTTTAATAGAAAATTCTTTTTGAAATTTACCTCTTAAAAAACATCTGATTTCTTTATTGTTTTCATCAAGAACATAATAGTTTTTACTCTCAATTTTGAATACTACTCCTTTAATATTACCTCCTTAATTAATTTATTTTTATACACAAATCTATTCTATCAATTATTTAAAAACAAAAAGCATCTTATTTCTAAGATGCTTTTTGCGAAGGGGGCTTACCAAGTAGGGGTGTGTTTAAAAATTATATCTTACACCAAGAATAAAATTACTCCTTTCTATATCCTGATAAGTTCGTGATAGATTTGAACCATAATTATCTCCAATATCTTTCCACCAGCCATAAGCATATGCCAGATTAATAGATAAATTAGAACCTGGATTTAAACCAAGTCCCGCTGTAATAAATTTTTTATCAAAATCAGAAGGATCATCTTTATAAGGTGAAGGCAAAAGCATAAATCCACCACGGAATGCTACATTAACAAAAGGAATAATGTATTCAAAACCAGCATGTAAATTAATTACTTTCCTAAATAGCTCTTTAATATCCCGGTTATTGTTTTCAATATCTCGAATATCGAGACCGCTTTTAAATTCCATCTGGGTATAATCTATAAATTTTGCATCAAAGCTAACATTCAAATTATTTTCATTAAAAGCTGCACCTAAAGATAATTCATAAGGTGTATTGATTTTATATTCGAGTTTATTTTCGATTGGTGGATCCAGGTAAAATCGTGTTTGAGCAAAATCGCTATACGCATCTACAAAATAAGTCTCTTTTATAGTATAAAATCTTGGGGTTTTAATTGAGAATCCAAAATTAAATACTTTATTAATTTTTGTTAATAAACCTATATTCAAATTCCAACCACTGACATCCCATTTAATTATATCATTCATATAAAAAGTCTTAAAATCTCGCGAAGAAGGCTCTAAAGGATCAAGGAGCAAATTAGAACTATAATAATCATTAATATCATCTTCCCAGTATTGTCTATCCCGTCTGAAATCTCCTCCAATTACATTTAATGTTGCACCAACAAAAACATTCTCCTGAATTTCGAGTGCAGCAGAAAAAGACCAGTTATGCAAACCTCCGTCCTGAACAATTTTACCGCTTTGATTAAGTTTACCGTTAATAAGCGTTGTATCATACAAATATTTATTATTTCTATCATAAACTGGATAGCTTAAAACTAATTTATAAGCAATATCATCATTATAATTTGTTAAATCCTGGATTAATGAATTATTATTGGGATTGTACCCATTAAACTTCATTGTATAATTAAAATCTTTTTGCTGATTGTATCCAAATGCTAAAACAAAACTTCCTCTTATTGTTGGTAATGGTAAAGCAAAACTCAATTCGCTAAGCTTTGTTATGTTATTTGAAAAGTCTTCCTTTCTATTAAAAAAGGTTGTAGAGTTAGAAAATGAATCATAAGAAAATGAAGCAGAAAATTCTGACTTTTTTATTAATCCTAAACCAGCTGGATTAAAAAGTGTAGCAGAAAAATCGTTACTCAATGCTGTATAAGCATTTCCCATTGAAAGTGCTCTTGCACCTGTAATAATTTCTGGTTCTGTTAATCTTAATGCATCATTAAAATTTTGTGATAAGCAAAAATTGTAAGAAACTAAAATCAAAATTGTTACAAGGAACGTTTTTCTCATATTAATCCTCAATAATTTTTTCATTATTATCTTCTTCTGCCATCTCCACCGGATCTACCACCATCTCCTCGTGTTGATTGACCACCTGAACTTGGTCTTGATGGAGGATTGTATGATGGAGTAGATGCTCTTGATTCACTTGGTGGTGGAGAATATGATGGCTGAGAAGAACTGCTTGAATTATCTCTGCTTGTATTTGTTCTTTTCCTTTCTGATCCACTATCTCTACTTCTTTCTGAACTATTTGTTCTTTCTCTTGAACTTCTATCACGAGTTGCATCTACAGGATAATTAATTCTTGTTTCGTTTCTATCTCTTTTACGCTCAACAGTTGTACCAGGAGAACCTTTTAAAAGTGTACCTGAATTATTATCTCTATTACGTGATACTCCTGTTCTACTCAAATCAACATCGTCTGGTTTATCACTTGTTCGATTACCAGTAATATTTGTTCTCCCCGATCTATTACTTCTATCTCCTATATCAACACTTCTTCCACCATCAGTATTTCTTAAACGAGTGTATGTATTCCTGTATTTATACTTACCCGGTGAATAGTATCCACTATGCCAGTAGTAAGGATAATACCAATAATCAGTATAAACCCAATAATTATAATGGTAAGGATAGTACCACCAGGGGTAATAATAAGGATAGTAAAAATCCCACCAGAAAGGATCATAATAATAAGTTCCAATAGTTATACTCCATCCAGGATAGTATCCCCAATAATACCTTCTGTAATAAGGTCCATCATAGTAGTAATTATAAATATTTACATCTCCGCGTTTTTCTGTATATGAAGTATCATCCTGTTCTTCATAGGTATAATCATCATTATATTCATAATCGGTGCGGAGAGCTAATTGAGTATAACAACCACCAACCAAAAATAACGGAATCAATGCTAATAATCTTATATACTTTTTCATTTTCTTAAATCCTTTTTCTTTTTCTTGGACAAAAATTATACCTAAAAAAGTTTAAAAGAAATGCTAAAATGAATGGATGTCTAAAAAGAATGTATATAATTATAAACTATTGTGTCTTTAATACATTACACTAAAAAATAGACTTGACATATTCTACAAAAATTCCACGATCAGCTTTGCTGCTTGTAAACTTTTTATTATCTAGTAAATCTCTTAGATTTATGCCAAGTGTAAAACCATCGGCAACAGACCATCTTAATCCCATATTTAAATATCCATTTCCACTTCCGAGAGATTGACCGGTATTATCATTAATCGCAAAATCATATTCTCCCACAAAAGAAATTTTATCACCAATAGTTTTTTCTAAGCCTACAGAAATGTTCAGATCTTTATCTGAGTCATCTCTTTCAAGCGAATAATTTACAGTTCCATGAAGGCTTAAATAACCAAAGAATTCAAAATTTTTAGCTGCAGAAATAAAAAATCCAGAAGATTTTATTTGAAATCTATTTAATTCTTTATCATAAAAACCCTTGCCCTGTGAATCAAATCCAATGGTTAATGCTGGTGAAGTAATAGTTTCGTTAATTATTCTCAATCTAACATTAACACCTGGTAATTCGTACCAATCAATTTTTCCCTGTCCAATAATATTACTTCCACCATATGAAATTCCAAAGCTGAAGTTATCAAAAACTCCAACTTCTATTTTTGAAATTACAACTCCCAGAGGCATAACATCTAATGATATTCCAACAACACCTTTATCCAGTACACCAGCGGTAGGAATATCGATTAAGTTTCTATATTCATAATTTGCTTTTGTACCAGATGTTTGAGGAAAAGCCTCAGTGGATAAAGTAATGATCAGTATAAAAAGAAATTTATAATAAAATTTCATAATTGAATAAACTTTTAATTATTAAAACAAATTATACGATAATTTTTTTAATATCTAAAATAAATATTACATAATCTATATTTTTTTTCTTTTATAAGTTGTTCCCTCTTTACTATCTTGAAGTATAATTCCAAGTTTATTTAATTCATCTCTTATCAAATCAGAAAGTGCATAATTCTTTTCCTTCTTCAATAAAAGTCTAACATTAATAAGAAGTTCAATTAATTTATCCTCAATAGATTCTTCTTTTATTCCATTTAATAAAGAATCAAAATGAATTATGCCAAGAACAGCTTCTGCTGTATCCTGCAAAAATTTCTTTACTCTTCTATAAAAATCAGTATTAATCTTTTCATGTTCAGATATTATTTTATTTATGCTTTTCACAAACTCAAAAATTACTGCCACTGCTTGTGGAGTATTAATATCATCATCCATAACTTTTTCGAATTCTTTATAGTAGAATGAAAAATCAAATTCGGGCATAACTCCTTCGTTACTACCCTTCTTTAATTCTGATTCTATTTTATCAGCAAGATTTTTTATTTTTTCTACCCCTTTTTCTGCAGCAGTTAAAAGTTCTTCACTAAAATTTAATGGCCCTCTATAATGAGTTTGAGAAAAGAATAATCTTATTGCTTCTGCAGAATACTTTGATAAAAGTTCTCTTGCAGTTATAATATTTCCCAATGATTTCGACATTTTTTCATTTTGAATATTAAGGAAACCAAAGTGCATCCAGTATTTAACAAATTTCTTTTCATTTGCAGCTTCGCTTTGTGCAATCTCATTTTCATGATGTGGGAATATTAAATCGTTTCCTCCAGCATGAATATCAATTGATAAGCCAAGATGTTTACAACTCATTGTTGAGCATTCGATATGCCAGCCAGGTCTCCCTTTCCCCCATGGACTATCCCAGCTGGGTTCCCCTTCTTTTGCTTTTTTCCACAGAACAAAATCAAGCGGATTTTTCTTTGCATCATTTATTTCAATTCTTGCCCCAGCTTCAAGTTCTTCTAAGTTTTTACCACTTAGTTTCCCATAATTTTCAAATTTTGAAATATCATAGTAAACATTTCCATCTATTTCATAAGCATAACCTTTTTTTACCAGGGTCTTTATCATTTCAATTATATCCTCAATAGAATCAGTAGCTCGTGGATACACATTGGCAGGTTTAATTTTCAATTTTGAGATATCTTCATAAAAAGCATTTGTAAAGAACTTAGCAATTTCATCTGTTGGTTTTTTATATTCTTTAGATTTATTAATTATTTTATCATCAATATCTGTAATATTCATTACAAATTTCACAACATATCCTTTGTATTCAAGATATCTACGTACAATATCTGCCATTATAAAAGAACGAGCATTTCCAATATGAAAATAATCATAAACTGTAGGTCCACAGACATAAAAGTTTACTGTGGGAGGATTAATCGGAATAAATTCTTCTTTAGTTTTAGAAAAGGTATTATAAATTTGCATTATAATTCCAAAATTTGGGAAAAAATATACGAATAGTGCTTTGTTTATACAAATTTAATTATGGAACGAAATTTGACAATAAAAGATAAAAAGATATTTTAACAAAAAATATAATTAGACTTTGACATCTTACTTGTTCTTTTTATATTTTAATAAGAAAAAAATATCTTATTAACTTAAAAATCCAGTATTACCTTACTCAACTAAGGGAGGACCTATATGATTCAAAAACTTACAACAATAATTTTCATCTGTTTCCTTTCTACTACTCTAAATGGGCAAACCGTTAAATTAGATTTACAACCATTTGGAGTTTCTCCGAGAGATGTAGCGAGATCCACAACCGACATCTATACAAATCCTTACTCAGGATTAACTAATGTCGGTGTAGGCACCAAGATGTATTTTAAGGCTTCGATTACGGGAAAAAAGTTTGAAAATATTCAGTGGTCAATTACACGCAAACCCGCCGGCTCTACAGCAACAATTGATCCAGATAAAGATATTAAAAATGATTCAACACAAGTTGCTTCTTTTACCCCAGATAAGTTAGGAGTATATGAAATTACTGTTACTGAAGGTTCATATACAAAATCAGTAGTATTTAATTCAGCTAAATATCTTGGTTACACAAACACCATAGTTAATGGTGTTGACAAAAAAGTTAACTGTCAAACATGTCACCCCGGTAAAGTTGAAGATTGGTCGAAAACCAATCATGCTACAATGTTTACAAGAGCAATGAAAGCAACTCCAGGATTAAGTGGACCAACAGATCATTATGCAAGTTACTGTGTACCATGCCACACAACAGGATATGATGCAAATCCAACAGCAGTTAATGATGGCTTTGATGATTTAGGTTTTGTATATCCACAAACAATTACTCCAAATACATACGATACACTTTTAGTAAAATTTCCTGATGCAATGTTAAGAGCAAACATTCAATGCGAAAGTTGTCATGGACCAGGTAGTGGACATTTAGGTGTTACTTCAGATTCAAGAATGCAAGCTACATTTTCAGCTGATGTTTGTGCATATTGTCACGATTCTGGTACCAAGCATATCTTCCCAGAACAATGGGATGCTTCAGTTCACTCGGGAGTTACATCATATCCAACAGGTCCTGGTAGAGAAGATTGCGTCCCCTGCCATACAGGTAAAGGTTTTGCTCAATATGTAAATGGTATAACAAAATCAGATCCTTACTTTGATGCATCATATACTCCAATTACATGTGTTGGTTGTCATGATCCTCATAGTAATAAAAATACTCGCCAATTAAGAAAAGTAGAAGCAGAATTATTAGCTCCAAATAATACAACAATCAAAATAGATGAAAGCAATGCAGGTACAGGAGCTCTTTGCTTCAATTGCCATCGCTCAAGAACAGAAGCTAACGCTGCTTTAGCTGGTAATATCACAGTTAGATTTGGCCCACATCATGGTCCTCAAGGTGATATTCTTGTTGGAAATAATATGTTAGAGTTAGCAGGAGTTAAATTAGCTAATTCGAATCATTTTGGAGCAACACAAGAAGCCTGTGTAAGATGTCATATGTATTCAGGGAATGCAGTAACAGGTTCAACAGTAAATCAATGGGGTGGTCACTCATTTAGTATGAGTACCTTTAAAAAAGATGAAAATGGAAATTTCATACTTGATGAAAATGGAAGAAAAATACCTGATAAAGATAATATGGAAGCCTGTGCTCAATGTCACGGAAATACATTTGGAACTTCATTTGAAGATGTAAAATTTTACATAGATAATAAATATGGGGATCATGATAATGATGGTGTTGTCGAGGGTTTACAGGCAGAAGTTAAGGGCATGATAGAAAAAATTATGGCTGCCCTCCCACATAAAGCAGATGGAACATTAGATGGTCCTAAATCAAGCTGGACAAAAGATCAATTGAGTGCATACTGGAATGCAATAACAGCACAAGAAGATAAGAGTGGCGGTATTCACAATCCTCTATATGTAGTTACAGCTTTAAAAGGAGCTATGAATTTACTTGGAATTCCTACAGATGTTAAATCTGAAGAACAAGTTATACCAAGCGAATATGCTTTATTACAAAATTATCCTAATCCATTTAATCCAACTACAAATATTACTTTCCAATTACCAAAAGAAACACACGTTAAATTAACTGTTTACGATGCTGTTGGAAGAGAAATTGTTACCCTGGTAAACAATAGATTAGATGCTGGAACTCATACAATTCAATGGAATGCTAAAAATATGGCTTCCGGTGTTTATCTCTATAGAATAGAAGCCGGTGATTTTGTTAAGACAAACAAGATGCTGCTACTCAAATAATCTTCATTTTACCTCCTTCTTTAACCCTCTGCATTTTTTTGCAGAGGGTTTTTTTATGCTCAGTTTTTATATTTTTGTAAAAGGATTTTCTTACTATGAGAATAGAAAAAGATTCATTAGGTGAATTCCAAATACCTGACGATGCATTATATGGAATTCATACACTAAGAAGTATTAATAACTTTCCAAGAAGTGGTGAGAAAATTAATCTTCATCTAATTAAAGCATATCTTCAGGTTAAACTTGCAGCTGCAGAAACAAATTATAAATGTGGCCTTCTCTTAAAAGAAAAATACGATTTAATTTCTGAAGCTATTTATGAACTAATTACAGAAACCGATGCATGCATAAAAGGTAATTTATCTACAATTTACGATAAAATTGTTGTTGATCCTTATCAGGGTGGTGCTGGAACTTCTCTTAATATGAATATAAACGAAGTAATTGCAAATACTGCATTACAAATTGCAGGAAAAAAGTTTGGTGATTATAATTACATTCATCCTATTGACGATGTAAATATGAGTCAATCAACAAATGATACTTTTCCTACTGCATTAAAAATTGCGTCTATAAATTTATTAAGAGAATTAACAGATTCTTTTGCCACATTACAAAATGCTCTACAAAAAAAAGAAGAAGAATTTAAGCATATCTTAAAACTTGGTAGAACTCAATATCAAGATGCAGTCCCGATTACATTAGGACAGGAATTTGGTGCATATGCTCAGGCTATTGCTCGAGATAGATGGAGATTATACAATGCAGAAGAAAGATTACGCTCTGTTAATCTTGGAGGTACTGCCGTTGGAAATTCTATCTCAACAACAAAAGAATATGTTCTTAATGTAAATAATATCTTAAAAAAAATTACTAAACTTCCAATTGCTAAAAGCGAAGATTTAATTGATGCAACACAAAATCTCGATGTATTTGTTGAAGTTCATGGTTTAGTAAAAGCTGGTGCAGTTACTGTAATTAAAATTTGTAATGATATAAGATTCTTATCAAGTGGTCCAACTGGTGGAATCGGAGAAATAAATATACCTCCAAAACAGGCTGGTTCGAGTATTATGCCCGGAAAAGTAAATCCTGTTATACTTGAAAATTCAATTCAGATTTGCGAATTAGTTAAAGGTCACGATTTAATTATTTCAAATATAGTTGGTAATGGGAACCTCGAGCTAAATCCATTTGTACCTTTACTTGCTCATTTATTTTTGAAATCACTTGAAATGTTGCGGGATTCAAATATTAACTTAGCTAAAAATTGTATTGAAGGAATTACTGCAAACGAAGAAAGATGTAAATTAAATCTTATAAATAGTTCTGCAATAGCAGCTTCTTTAATTACAACTTTTGGTTATGATGCAATTCAGGAATTAGTAAAATATTCATACGAAAATAAAATTCCTTTTGTAAAGGCATTAATGAAAAGCAAATTACTTGACGAAAATCAACTTTACCAAATTATTTCCAAAGAATTAGGAATTGACCTTGAGTAAAACACCACAATCAGAAAGAATACACATAGCTTTTGTAGGAAGAAGAAATGTTGGAAAATCTTCGCTTATAAATTGTTTTACTGGACAGGAACTTGCAATTGTAAGTGATATTCCTGGTACAACTACAGATCCTGTTAAAAAAGCGATGGAACTTCTTCCTTTCGGTCCTGTTGTTTTAATCGATACAGCAGGAATAGATGATGTAGGTGAATTAGGACAAAAAAGAATATCTAAAACAATTAAAACAATTTCAGAAGCAGACTTTGCAATTTTAGTTCTGGATTCACAACAAAAATTAAACTCATACGAGTATGATTTAATTGAACAACTTAAAAATTTTAATGTCTCATTCCTTGCAGCAATTAATAAATCTGATCTGGGCATCAATTATGAATTAATTGAAGAATTAAAAAGTCTTGGCATCAAATATCATCCAGTTTCATGTTTAAAAAATCAAGGAATTTATGATTTAAAAGAAAAAGTATCGCAATTATTACCAAAAGAAGATGAAATTCCACTTATTGCTGATTTAGTTAAACAACACGATTTGATAGTACTTGTGGTACCAATTGATTTAGGAGCCCCAAAAGGACGATTGATTATGCCACAGGTACAAACAATTCGAGAAGCACTTGACGTCGACACAATTGTTGTTGTTACAAAAGATAAAGAATTAAGAGCAACATTAAGTAAATTAAATCAACAACCTAAATTAGTTGTTACTGATAGCCAGGCAATTATGAGAGTTAATGCAGATGTTCCTGATGAAATTCCAATTACTACTTTTTCAATCTTAATGGCAAGATATAAAGGCGATTTAGTTGAATACATTCGTGGACTCAAAAAAGTAGAAGAACTACAGAACGGGGATAAAGTTTTAATTGCAGAAGCCTGTACTCATCATGCTCAGGAAGATGACATTGGAAGAGTTAAAATTCCTCGCTGGTTAAGATTACATACTAAAAAGAATATCGAAATAGATATTGTAAGTGGACACGATTTCCCTGAAAATTTA
Organism: Rosettibacter firmus; assembly: GCF_036860695.1. NCBI lineage: Bacteria > Pseudomonadati > Ignavibacteriota > Ignavibacteria > Ignavibacteriales > Melioribacteraceae > Rosettibacter > Rosettibacter firmus. The sequence continues at coordinate 165,709 of NZ_JAYKGJ010000003.1, forward strand.
TCTGAATATAAATTAATTATACACTGTGGTGGATGTACTTTAACAAGAAAGATGATGCAAACAAGAATTAAGCAAGCTCGTTATATGGGAATTCCAATTGTTAATTACGGCATAATAATTTCATATTTACATGGAGCAATTCCAAGAGTTTTACAACCTTTTCCAGAAGCATTTAATGAGTGGGAAAAAACTACTTCTAAAATAAAGTAAAATTATTCTCTTAGTTTATCTAATAACAATTTCATATCATCAGGTAATTCAGAATCAAGAAAAATTTTTTCTTTTGTATGTGGATGTATAAATCCAAGTGTTTTAGCATGAAGTGCCTGACGGTTCATAATTTGCAATAAATTTTCGACACGACTTTTTATTTTTGCCAGATTTGTACCATAAACAATTCTTCTACCACCATAAGTTGGATCTCCAAACACAGGATGTTTTATATGCGACATATGAACACGTATTTGATGAGTTCTACCGGTTTTCAATTTCAATTTAACTAAAGAAGTAAATTCAAATTCCTCGAGAACTTCGTACAAAGTGTGAGCAAATTTACCTTCAGTTTTACTTACAGTAAAAATTTTTCTGTCTTTAGTAGAACGTGTTATATTACCTATAACTTCACCAGTTTTCTTTTCAAAGTGACCCCAGCAAATAGCCCAGTATTCTCTTTCAATTGTATGTGCAGCAAATTGTTTTGCAAGTTGAGCATGAGTCCATTCATCTTTTGCTATGAGAAGTAATCCACTTGTATCTTTATCAATTCGATGAACTATGCCAGGACGAAATTTATCCTGATGAAATTCACTGAGTTTATTTGTGTAATGAAGAAGTGCATTTACGAGAGTTCCACTGTAATTACCGAGTGCCGGATGTGCAACCATTCCAGCTGGTTTGTTTACAACTAACAAATATTCATCTTCATATACAATATCTAAAGGTATTTCTTCAGGTTGTGTTTCTTCTGGTCGTGGTGTTACAGGAATTGTAACTTCAATTATATCTCCAGGATTAATCAAATAGTTAGCTTTTACAAATTTATTATTAACAGTAACTAGATTAGATTTAATTAATTTCTGAATTCTTGAACGTGATGCATGCTCAATTGAGTTGGCTAAAAAAATATCTATCCTTTCTTTCTTTTTGCCCTCGGGGATCTCGATTTTAATTTTCTTTTCTGAAATTATCTTCGACATTTTTTATGGTTGAATTTGTAGCCACAACATCTTCATTGTTATCCGTACTTGTAACTGTTTCTTTTATAATTACCTCTTCTTTATCTTCCTGAGTTTTTTCTTCTACTGATTTATGAAAAATCATTAATAAAACAACACCAATCGATACCGATGCATCTGCAATATTGAATATAGGCCAGCGATCATATGTTTTTCCGAAAATAGTAAAATCAAAAAAATCTACATTAAAAAAATCAACAACTTTTCCATAAAATAATGGAGCATAACCATAAAATAGTCCATAAAATGTTCGGTCAATTAAATTTCCAATAGCGCCACCTAATATTAATGCCAGAGCAAATTTTACAATAAATTTTTGATTCTTCGATTTATATAAAAAATAAAAAATTCCAATGCTTGCAATCAATGAAAATATGGAAAGAATCAACTTTGATGAATCATTCACATTTATACCAAAAGCTAAGCCTGGATTTTCTACAAAAGTGATTTTAAAAAAATCCCCGATAACATTAATACTTTCTCCATACTCCATCCCCTGAATTTTAATATTCAGTATAGGAATATTAATCCCTTTCACAAGGAACTTAGAGATTTGATCGAGAACTACAATTACTAAAGTTGTGTATAGTACTTTCAAGATTTACCTTTAAGTATTTTTCATTTTTTGTTTTACTTGTAAACAATGCTGAGTATGTGGTACTGCCATTAATCTTTCTTTAGGGATTAATGGACAGGTTGGACATAAATTTTGTGGTTCATCAATACATTCAATACATATTCCATAAGTACCATTTTCAATTCTTTGAAGAGCATCATCAAGGTAACCAAGAAATTTATTTTCTCTTTGTGCCCAAAGGTATAATTTTTCTCTTTCCATTGCATCGGTCCCTTGTTCTGCCATATGTAGCGAATAAGGAGAATTTTCATTAACATATTGTCCAGTAGTTGGATCCATCATTTGTTCCTTTAATGCCTGCAATTGTTCAATTATTTCATTTCTTCTTTCAATAATTATTTTTTTAAATTCTTCCAGTTCTTTTTTTGAATATCCTTGAATCTTTCTAACCTGTTTGGTTGGAGAAATCACCTCAACAACTTTTCCTTTATTTGCACGTTTATTTTGATCTGATGCTTTTGCTTTTGTAGCTGTAGATTTCTTTTTTGTTTCTGTTTTTTTCGTCGTTTTCTTAGTTACTTTTGCCTTTGATTCAGGCTTCTTATTTGATTTTTTATCTGATTTTTTTGCCATAACTCCTCCAATGTGTCAATATTTTAATTAATTTTCTTTTCTATAGTTATCTCACATTCATAATCGCCAATTTGCCATTTTTGTTTATAACCTTCCAATTTACCTCGATAACTAATAGACTCTGCTAATACTTCATTAGAAATATAATCAGAAAATTTTTGTATATAGTTTAATAATCTTTCATCTCCTTCTACATCTACCATTATTCTATCAACTACATCAAATCCAGCATCTTTTCTCATATTTTGAACACGATTAACAAATTCGCGTGCATAACCTTCGGCAATTAAGTCTTCGGTTAACTCGGTATCAACTGCTACTGTTACTCCTTCTTCGCTTTCAACAAACCAACCTTCAATTTCGTGACTTACAATTTCTACATCTTCTCTTGTAATTTGAATTGTTTGACCGTCAATTACTAAATCAAGCTTTCCAGTTTTTTCTAATTCAGCTATTGAATTTTTATCAAGTTCCTTAATAGCATTTGTCAATGGTTTAACAAGTTTACCAAATTTTGGTCCTACAACTTTAAAATTTGGTTTTGCAGTTTTATTTACAATCGAAGAATCATCTTCAAGAACAACTAATTCTTTAATATTAACTTCTTCAAGTATTACATCCTGCATTTTCCTGAGAGCATCCTGTTTTGATTTGTCAACAGCAACCATAATTTTTCTTAAAGGTTGTCTTACTTTCAAATTATGCTTTGCTCTAATTGCACGTGTAAGATAAACTACTCGCTGAGCAATATCCATCTTTTCTTCAAGCTCTAATTCGAAATATGATGGCTTCGGAAAATCTGCAAGATGAACAGATTCATAATTTTCTTTTCTGGTAACACGATTTAAGTTCTGATAAATTTCTTCTGCAATAAAAGGAGCAAATGGAGCAGTTAATTTTGAAATTGTAAGTAAGCATTCATAAAGTGTTTGATATGCAGATAATTTATTTTTATTAATTTCAGATTTCCAGAATCTTCTCCTACTTCTTCTCACATACCAGTTTGAAAGCTGATCAATTGTAAAATTAGCAACCTGACGAGCGGCTTTTGTTACATCATAATTATCCATTAATTCTTCATATTCTTTAACAAGAGAGCTAAGTTTTGAAATAATCCATCTATCTATTTCTGGTCGTTCTTCATAAGGAATCAAATCTTCACTGAAATTAAATTTATCAATATTAGCATATAATGCAAAGAATGCATAGGTATTAATAAGAGTACCAAAAAATTTTCTTTGTACTTCAAGAACTCCTTCTTCGTCAAAGAGTGTTGGTTTCCAAGGTGGACTTGTAGTAACAAGATACCATCGTGTAGCATCTGCTCCATACTTTTCAAATAAATCAAATGGATCGACAGTGTTACCACGAGATTTGGACATTTTTTGTCCTTCTTTGTCAAGTATCAATTCATTAACAATAAGATTTTTAAATGTAACACTATCGAATAACATTGTTCCAATTGCGTGAAGAGTATAGAACCAGCCTCTTGTTTGGTCAATTCCTTCGCAAATAAAATCAGCTGGATAATGTTTCTTAAAGACTTCCTGATTTTCAAATGGATAATGAAATTGAGCAAATGGCATTGCTCCGCTATCGAACCAGACATCAATTAATTCAGGTGTGCGTTTATATATTTTACCATTTCTTTCAAACTTAACTTCGTCAACAAAAGGTTTATGAAGATCGATTTCTTCTTCTGGCAAATCCTTAACATAAATTCTCTTACCATCTCTTTCGACAAAGCCTTCTTTAAGTTCTGCAATCGAACCAACAGCAAACATATCTCCATCATCACTAATCCATATTGGAAGTGGTGTTCCCCAATATCTATCTCTTGAAAGTGACCAGTCTTTATTTTCTTCAAGCCAATTACCAAAACGTCCAGAACCTACTTCTGGTGGATACCAGTTAATAGTTTTATTTAATTCAATCATTCTTTGAGCAACTTGAGTTGTACGAATATACCAGCTATCGCGTGCATAATATATCAAAGGATTATCGCATCGCCAGCAATGTGGATAGGAGTGCATATAATCATTAGTTGCTCTGTAGATTAATCCACGTTCTTTTAAGTTACGAATGATATCTGGATCAACACCTTTTTCTTCGTGAGTTTCAAATTGAATTGTTTTAATTAATCTTCCTGCAAAATCAGTTACTTCATCAGTAAATCTTCCACTTTTAGTAACCGGTTGAATAAATGGTAAATCATATTTTTTGGAAACTTCATAGTCGTCTGCACCAAAAGCTGGAGCTATATGAACCACACCTGAACCATCTTCAGTGCTAACAAAATCACCAGCGACAATATACCAGGCTCGTTTATTGACAGGTATATAATTGAATAATGGTTCATATTCTCTATTTAATAATGCACTACCTTTCATTTCTTCTAAGATTGTGTAATCCTCTCTAATAACAGAAAGTCTTGCTTTTGCAAGATACATTACTCCATGTTGTTCGGTTTTTATTTTTACATAATCGATATCTGGACCAACAGCAAGAGCAACATTTGAAATCAATGTCCATGGTGTAGTTGTCCACACAAGAATTGAAGCATCTTCATCTTTGAGTTTGAATTTCACATAAACATTTGGATCTTGAACATCTTTATAACCTAATGCTAATTCATGTGATGAGAGCGGGGTTTCGCAGTGTGGACATTGTGGAACAATTTTAAATCCTTTATAAATCAAGCCCTTCTTAAAATATTCAGCAAGTGCCCACCATACAGATTCAATATATTCATTTGTACATGTTATATAAGGATTATCCAGATCAATCCAGTAGCCCATTCTTTCTGTTAGAGTACGCCAGCCTTCTTTCATTTCAATATGATAATATACCAGTTCTTTAGCTTTTTTATTAAAAGCTGCTACTCCATACTTTTCTATATCAGATTTTTGTGTAAATCCAAGTTCTTTTTCTAATGCAATTTCAATAGGCAAACCATGAGTATCCCAGCCTGCTTTTCGTTCAACACGATATCCCTTCATTGTTTTATAACGACAGACAAGATCTTTAAGTGTTCTTGCCATAACATGATGAATTCCCGGTTTACCATTTACGGTAGGAGGACCTTCATAAAAAGTAAAGTTTTTATTTTCATCTCTTGTAGAAATACTTTTTTCAAAAATTTTATTTTCCTTCCAGAATTTCAGGATTTGTTCTTCGATTTCAGGGAAATTGATTTTTTCTCCAAATTGCTTAAACATCTTTCTCTCTAAATTTATTTATAAATTATTCTTCTTCTGATTCATATTTTTTAATTAATTCTTTTTCTGCTGCAATAAATTCTTTAAGTTGATTTTCAATATATTTTTTCTTTTCGAGTATATCATCAGCTGCTTTTTGGGCATCAAAAAGTATTTTATCTGCTTTAATTCTTGCTTCTTCTACAATTAATTGTGCTTCACGTTGGGCAGATGTCATTATTCTTTTAATTTCATCTAACTTCTTTTTTCCTGTATCACCTTCCTTTTGTAGTATCAGTAATTCACAAACCACCATACCAAAAAGTCCCATTGCTCCAAGTGTAATATTCCTGAGAATATACAAAATCATATTCTCTACAAGCAGGTTGTTTAAGCCAAAATATTCACTGAACAAAGAAATTAGAATCACAGTGATAAATGCGGATGAAACAATCACTGCAAAAATTACTTTACCACCGTGATTATATCCAAGAGTTTTATTAATAAGCCAACCACAGGCAAAACTAAAAATTGAAAGAACAAACCAGACAGCAAAATTTTGATATCCAGCTTGAAATATATCTGTGCTTAAAAAATTAGATGCAAAAATAATTAAAGCAAGTAATACGGCGGTAGCATAATAGATAGTTTTTTTTTCTTTCATAATCTCTTAATTACCTCTTTCATTATCAATGTCATTTTAGGTTCAGCTTCATTTGCGACTGCAAGTATATCTTCCAGTTTTACTGGCTTTAAGGCTTCGGGGAAACATTCATCTGTAATTATACTAATTCCCAATACTTTCATTCCCATGTGGTTTGCAACAATATTTTCTGGAACAGTAGACATACCAACTACATCGGCACCAATTGCTCTCAGGAATCTATATTCTGCTTTTGTTTCCAGATTTGGACCCGGGACAGCAACATATACACCTTTCTGAACTTTAATTTTATTTTCAAGTGCAACTTCTTCTGCTAATTTAATTAATTCTAAATTATAAGGTTCGCTCATATCCGGGAAACGTGGACCAAGTTCATCTTCATTTTTTCCAATTAATGGATTATCTCCAAGTAAATTTATATGATCTACCATAAGCATTATGTCACCACGACGAAATAGTGGATTCATTCCTCCACAAGCATTTGACACAATTAAAGTTTTTACTCCCAGAAATTTCATAACACGCACTGGATATGTAATTTGTTGCATCGAGTAACCTTCATAATAATGAAATCTTCCCTGCATAGCAACTACATCTTTACCTGAAATTTTTCCAAAAATTAATTTACCATGATGAGATTCTACTGTCGAAATAGGGAAATGCGGGAGTTCGGCATAATCGATTTGATGCTCAATGTCGATTTCTTTTACAAGGCCTCCGAGACCTGTCCCCAGTATAATTCCAATTTCATAATTTTTTGTAGTTCTTTTTCGTATTACTTCGAGAGTTTCATTAATCATATTGATTAATTGACTCATAGTAATTTCTCCAAAATATCATTTACATTTATTTCTGTTTGTTCTTCTTTGGAATCTGAAGATATTTCTTTTTGTTTTGGTTCATAAACTGCAGAAGAACTCACTTCGAGCAAATTAGCTTGAGTTTCAATCATTGCTTTTATTTTAGCAACAAGTAATTTTTTTTCTTCCCGCAATTTTAATACAGAATCTCTTATTGAATTAGCACTTTCTTTTGCTTTCTCAATTATTTGATTAGCTTTAATCTCTGCTTCTTTAATCATCAGTGCAGTTTGTTTTTTAGCAGAATCGATCGCTTTAGTTGTAGATTCAGTTGCACTTAAAAGAGCATTCTGTAAATTTTTTTCAATCCTTTTAAATTCTTTTAATTGTTCTTCTTTTTCTTCAATCTCTTTTAATAATTTTTCATTCTCTTGTTGCAAGCGTTCAAATTCATCTGCAAGTCTTTCAAGAAAAGCTTTAACCTCGTCGCGATCGTAACCACGGACGGATTTATTAAATTCTTGATTTTTTATTCCAAACGGGGTGAATTTCATTTTAAACCCCTAATTATTTTTTCTTTGACCAAATATTGCTGTTCCAATTCTAAGCATTGTCGAGCCTTCTTCAATTGCAATTTCAAAATCATTTGTCATGCCCATTGAAAGCTCGGTAAGATTAAAGCCAGAATTGTTCATTTTCTCTTTCAGTTTTCTTAACTGAACAAAAGACTTTCTTATTAATTCAGCATCATCTGTAAATGGAGCCATGGTCATTAATCCAATTAAATTAAGATTAGATGAATCTTTACAGTATTCTGCTAATTTAAAAATTTCTTCTTCATCAGATAAGCCATGTTTAGTTGCTTCGTTTGAAGTCTTAATTTCAAGTAAGATATCCTGTTTTTTCCCTATTTGTAATGCTTTTTTATTTATTTCTTCTGCTAATTTTATTGAGTCAACAGAGTGAATAACTTTTGCTGATTTTATAACATATTTTACTTTATTTGTTTGCAAATGTCCAATAAAATGCCAGTTTACATTATCATGCAAAATCTCTGCTTTATCTCGCAATTCCTGAGCTTTATTTTCTCCTAAATCTTTTAATCCAGTATCGATCACCTGTTTAATAATTTCAATGGGCTGGGTTTTTGTAACTGCAATTAAAGTTATTTCAGTTCTTCTTCTCCCAGCCAGTTCACATTTCTTTGATATTTGTTCTTCGAGTCTTTTAAGGTTATCAACTATCATTTAAAATTATCAAAAATCAATTACAAATTTAAGAATAAAAAAGTATTTGTTTTGATAGTAAATGTCAATGGATATATTTTGGTTATAAAATAAAAAAGGGGCATAAAGCCCCTTTTGGTATCTGAACAAATTTTAATTAACTACAACCTGTTGTAGCTCCACAAGTCATACATTTCAGGCATGTTCCATTTCTAACCATAGTCATGCTCTGGCATTCTGGACAAATATCGCCAGTGTAACCTCTTTCTCTTGCTTTCAGTACAAGATCGTTTGAAGTAATCATTTTAAATCGTTGATTCACAATTTTGTTTTCATCGGGCTTATCAAGTTCAATCATTCTTTCACTTACAATTTCTTCACCTTCAACATCACCTTCAATAAGAGAACGATATTCACCACTACTTGAATTACTTTTACTTGTTACTTCTTCTTCGTCAACATGAGCAAGATCATTTCTACCGAGATAAGTTACTGCAAGCTCTCTAAAGATATAATCAATAACAGAGGTTGCCATTTTAATTCTCTTGTGACCTGTTACAATTCCACTTGGTTCAAATCGAGTAAATACAAATGCATCAACGAATTCTTCGAGAGGAACGCCATGTTGTAAACCCAGAGAAATTGCAATTGCAAAACAGTTTAATAAACTTCTAAAAGCAGCTCCTTCTTTGTGCATATCAATAAAAATTTCGCCAAGCTGGCCATTTTCATATTCACCAGTTCTAAGATAAACTGATTGACCATTTATTTTAACTTTTTGAGTATAACCTGTTCTTCTATCAGGTAATCTTCTTCTTTTTGCTATATAACGGTGAATAATTCTTTCTGCTACTTTTACAATATCATTTTCTTCTTTCTTTTCAAGAATTTCTTCTACTTCTTCTTCGGTTAATGTATTAAGAGGTTGAGATAATTTTGAACCATCACGATAAAGTGCATTAGCTTTACAACCAAGTTTCCATGAAAGCATATATGCATTTTTTATATCATCAATATCAGCAGAATTTGGTAAGTTAATAGTTTTAGAAATTGCACCAGAAATAAAAGGTTGAGCAGCAGCCATCATATAAATATGTGCTTCATAACTAATAAACCGTGTTCCTTTTTTACCGCATTTATTAGCGCAATCAAAAACAGGATAGTGTTCATGTTTTAAGAAAGGTGCGCCTTCAATAGTCATTGTTCCACATACATAATCATTAGCAACAGCAATTTCTTCTTTTGTAAAGCCCAGTTCAGTTAGAAGGTCAAAGCCAAAGTCATTTATCTGTTCGTCTGTAAATCCTAATTTTTCTTTTAAGAACTTCTCACCAATGACATATTTATTAAAAGCAAAACTAAGATCGAATACTGTAGGAAGTGTAGATTCAATTTTTGCTAAGATTTCATCTGTAAATCCTTTTGCTTTAAGTGATTCATGATTTATGTAAGGACATCCTACAAGAGTACCAGCTCCTTTAGCATATTTTACAATTTCACGGATTTGATCTTCGTTATATCCTAATTTTTTAAGTGCAGGTGGAATTGATTGATTAATTATTTTAAAATAACCACCACCAGCTAATTTTTTGAATTTAACTAAAGCATAATCTGGTTCAATTCCAGTTGTATCACAATCCATAACAAGACCAATTGTGCCTGTAGGTGCAATAGCTGTAACCTGAGCATTTCTAAATCCATATTTTTCACCAAGTTCTAAAGCCAAATCTGCATCTTCTCTTGCTGCTTGAAGTAAATCCGAAGGACAATATTCAGGATTAATTCCCATTGGATAAATAGATAAGCCTTCATATTCTTTATTAGGAACATTATAAGCAGCGCGTCGATGATTTCTAATAACACGAAGCATTGGTTCTTTGTTTTCTTCATAGCGTGGGAATGGTCCTAATTCTTTTGCCATTTCTGCTGAAGTTGCATATGCATGCATATGCATAATTGCAGTTAATGCACCACAGATTGCAAATGCTTCTTTACTATCATATGGAATTCCCTGACGCATCAGTAACGATCCTAAATTTGAATATCCTAAACCAAGGGTTCTATAATCATAACTATTCTTCGCGATTTCTTTGCTTGGATATTGAGCCATAAGAACACTTATTTCAAGAACTATAGTCCATAATCTTACTGCATGTCGATATGCTTTTATATCAAAGATACCTTTTTCATCATCATAAAACTTAACTAGATTTAAAGATGCTAAATTACAAGCAGTATCATCTAAAAACATATATTCGCTGCATGGATTAGAAGCACGAATCCTACCACTATTGGGACATGTATGCCATTCATTGATTGTAGTATCAAACTGAAGTCCAGGATCTGCACATGACCAGGCAGCATATGCAATTTGATCCCATAAATCTTTTGCTTTTAGTACTTTTGATGGTTTTGGTTCTCTCCCTTCTTCTAATGCTTTTTTCTTTTCAGTTCTCCAATATAGTTTCCATTCACCATCATTTAAGACAGCATTCATAAATTCATTACTTACTCGAACAGAATTATTTGAATTTTGTCCGGATACTGTTGCATATGCTTCTGAATTCCAATCTGTATCATAAATTGGAAATTCAATAGATCTAAAACCAAGTTTTGCAAGTTTTATAACTCTATCAATATAATTCTCCGGTACATGAGCTTTACGTGCTTCAATTACTGCTTTTCTTAATTTCAGATTAGTCTTTTTATTAAATCTATCATTTTCAGGATGTTCTTCATAACAGGCTTTCATTATATTATTAAGATGATAGTTGCATATTTTAGAACCGGCGACCAATGCTGCAACTTTTTGTTCTTCAATTACTTTCCAGTTAATAAATTCTTCAATATCAGGATGATCAATATCAAGTGTAACCATTTTAGCAGCACGACGCGTAGTTCCACCAGATTTAATTGCACCAGCAGATCTATCACCAATTTTTAAGAATGACATTAAACCAGAAGACTTACCACCACCACTTAGTGGTTCATTTGCACCTCTAATATCGGAGAAGTTTGTACCTGTCCCCGAACCATATTTAAATAATCTTGCTTCACGAACCCATAAATCCATTATTCCACCTTCGTTCACAAGATCATCTTTAATAGATTGTATAAAGCAAGCATGTGGTTGTGGATGTGTATAAGCATCTTCAGATTTTTTTAATTCACCAGTTTGAAAATCAACATAATAATGACCTTGAGCTGGACCATTAATACCATATGCCCAGTTCAATCCTGTGTTAAACCATTGAGGAGAGTTTGGGGCTGCATATTGTTTGGCAAGCATATACATTAATTCATCATAGAAAGCTTTAGCATCTTCTTCGGTATCAAAATATTTTGCTTTCCATCCCCAGTAAGTCCATGTTCCAGCCATACGATGAAATACCTGGCGTGCATCTGTTTCAGATGTATATCTATCTTTTTCAGGAAGTTCTTCTAATTTACTATCTGCAACTGAAGGTTGCAGCCATTTAGGAACCCCTTCTTCTTTTACCTTTTTGAGTAATTTAGGCACGCCAGCTTTTCTAAAATATTTTTGCGCTATTATGTCTGTCGCAACCTGCGACCACTCTTTAGGGACGACTACTTCGTCCATCCTAAAAACTATAGATCCATCAGGATTCTTTATTTCTGATGTTCTTTTTACAAATTCAATTGATTCTAATGGATCTTTACCGGCTGTTGTAAAGAGACGATTAATTTTCATCTACAACTCCAATCTTTTATTTATTGTCTGCTTTATGCAGATATGAAAAAGAATTTTCCCATTAATGAAGTGTGGTACAACTTAAAAAAATTTTATCATTGAAGCAATTGCTTATAAATTTTTTCTTATAATTATTCAATTGTTTTATTAAATAAAATATAATAAAAAGAAGTTTTATAAAAAGATTGATTTTTAAAAATTATTTTTTACTAACAATATTTTTTGAATTAAGTTTTACTTTTTATAAAGTAATAATAATTTTAGATAAAATTAATTCATAATTTTAATTTTTTTATCAAAAGTAATTCTTGCTTTATTATTCTTTACTATTGATAAACATACTTAAAAAATAAAATAAGATAAATAATAAATTAGCCCACTAATAATTGAGCCTGCAAGTGTAAAACTCACATATAAAAAGAATACTTTTTTATTAGCAAGATTCCATACAGCAGCCATAGCGGGTATTGTTGTTGTAGGACCAGAAACAAGAAAAGCCAGAGCAGCTGCTGGACTCATACCTTGAATTAATAGACCTCCTACCAAACCTAAAGCAGCCATATTATTTGTGTAAATTGGGACACCCAATAATGCTGCATTTATAATTGATAAAAATTGATTTTCCTTCAACAACAATTTTATCAACTCAGATGGTACATACAATACTATTAATGCTTCAAGCAAATAAGCTAATACCATAAATTTTAAAACCATAATTGTAGCACTGTAAGCTTCTATACCCAATTTATTTAAGAATTTTTTTATGTCTAAATTTTTTTTACTACTACCCGAAAAGTATGTTACACAATCATTTTTTAAATCTCCGCAGCAATTCGATTCATATTTTGTACTTAATGCATTACTATCTTTTTCTGATTTATTGCAGCAGGTTACTTCCAAACTATTATAATTTGCTATAATTCTTACTTCAGATGAGTCATCAGAACATTTACAATCGTTATTGCCTATATTCGACAATAAATTATTTGCTTCAAATTTTGTATTGAAGTTACTCATGTTACCTTTAAATGATAAAGGCTTTGTTATCAAATTTTTACCATAAGAATAAATTTCTTTAATTATTTCTTTTATCGTTGTAAGATTACTTCTACTATTATAAAATCGAGCTTTTAAAGTATCTTCATTTTTAAGAAAGTTTTTCTTTATTAAATAATGGGTGATAAAACCCGCTAAAAGGCTCATCATAAATGTTGATGCCAATCTCCATATTGCTAAATTCCAGCCAAGTGTTGAAACACTTAAAAAAAATATTTCTGGATCCATTGAGGGTGAAGCAAGCCAGAAAGACATAACAGGAGCCAGAGGAACTCCGCTAATCAACAAAGATGCTATTATCGGTATTACCGAACACGAACAAAATGGACTGAATGCACCAACTAATGTTGCCAAAATGATTGAGATCGACGACCGTTTCTCAAATACTTTATTTATATATTTTGATGTACCTGTCATTCGTATTGAAACAGCTAATGGAATTGTAATAAGTAAATAAGGCCAAATTCTAACTATGTGTTCAATTATAAAATTGATAATTTTAAAAAATTCATTAATCATTGTAGAATCTCCTAATAATTTAGAATTCACAATCTATAGACGGAGATTTACTTTGAGGGATGCAAATTTTTTTGTTAGAATTTAGGACGGAGATGACAACAACAACACTTAATTTCGTGATAGTCTATAATCGTTCCATACTTATCAAAATTAAAATGGCAGCATTGCATTAAAAGTTCTTTTAAAATTTTTCTGCCTCTTTGAACACGAGATTTAGCATTAGCTAAAGAGATCCCAAGTTTTTCTGCTATTTGTTTTTGAGTTAATCCTTTATATTCTTTTAAAATAATTGCTTGTTTATAAATATCCGGTAATTGCTCAATAAACTCTTTCAAACCTTTTGCTATCTTCGTGTGAGGATTTTCTTCAATATATTTTAATATTGAATCTTCATTAACTTTATTATCATCCTCTTTTAAACTTATAGCTTCTACTTTTTTAGATCTATAAACATCAATTATAGTATTTCTAGCTATCTGATATACCCAACTTTCTAATCTTTCTGAATCTCTGAGTGTTCCAATATTATTATGAATTTTGATAAATACTTCATGAAGTATATCATCAATATCAAACCCATTACCAACTCTTTTACTAATAAACAATCTAAGCTTTTTGCTAAATCTTTTGTAAAGTTCTTCTGTAGACATTTCAATCAATTATATTAATCTATAATTGAGAAATAAACTTACCACAATTTTCTTGAAACCTGAGTATCCAATTATATAAATATTTAGGTTTATTTAAAAGTTTTATAATTCTATCTTGCTTTTCAAAAATTTTCTGAATACTTCAATTTTATTTATTGAGTAACTTTTCTATTTCATTTGTTAATTCTTTGCTTTCCGGATCAACTTTACTTCTGAACCTCGATATGATATTCCCTTCTTTATCGATCAAAAACTTTTCAAAATTCCATTTAACTTCTCCCTTTTCAACATTATCGCTGTTAGTAAGTCTTTTATATAACTCTGATTTATCGTTACCAAGTATTTTAATTTTATCAAATAATTTGAATGTTACATTATAATTTGTTGAACAAAATTCTTTTATTTCTTCATTAGTTCCCGGTTCTTGATTACCAAAATCATTACATGGAAATGCAAGTATTTCAAAACCTTTATCCCTATATTTTTCATAAATTTTTTGTAACCCTTCATATTGAGGAGTAAAACCACATTTACTTGCAACATTTACAATTAAAAGTACTTTGCCTTTAAATTCAGAAAGACTTACTTCTTTACCATCAATATCTTTAACAACAATATCATAAATAGAATTTTTCATTTTTTTATCCTCAGCAGAAATTTTTTCTGTTAATTGAATTATAAACAAAAAGTAAATTAAATAGCAAAAAAATCTTTTCATATTACTCCACTTTTACACTAAAACCTGATTTCATTCAGGAAAGTTCATTAAAAATTTCTATTGCTTCGGAAAATAAAAAGTAATTTTCACCTTATATTTTTCATTTTATTCTTAAATATATTATGCGATTCAATTATAAGATAAAAGACAGAAATAAGTGTGAGCAATACAGATGATGATATTAATAAATATAGATTATTATTCTTATATCTATCTATCAACCACAATATTTTATTAGCAAATTCTTTTGATAATAACTCGGTACTAAATGTTGATAATTCTTTCCCTGCAATACCAATCATTATTAAACACAAAGTAATTAATAAAATAATCAGTAAAGATATTGCAGATATCATAAAATTCTTTGTACTCTGTTTTATCTTATGAGTTTTAAGATTGATTAAGTACATTATTTTTTCTGTAATGTTCTCTGGAGCATTATATACTTCCATCTTTCTTAATACATCATCAACAAAACGAAGTGCTTCCAATTTTTTACGAATAAGCTCATCTGTTTTTAATCTTTCATTTAGTTCATTTATTTGCTCTGAGTTTAAGGTATTATCAATATATTCATTTAATAATTCATCTATTTTATCATTCATAAAATTTCCTCCTGATAATTATGCTTAAGTAATAAATCCCTAAGTGCATTTCTTGCTCTATGAAGTAACACTTTTGTATTTACAATTGAAGTATCTAAAACCTTACTAATTTCGCTAATCGATAGTTCATCTACATAAAATAATATAAGAACCAGAGCACTACGAACTGGTAATTTATCAATCATCTTAAGAATATATTCACGTGGATTTTCAGTAACAGAATAAATTTCGTTATCATAAATAGCAAGATCAACCGATTCATCAATGGATGTCATTTCCTGTTCAATTTTTCTTTTCTTTGAACTCAATTTTGTAATTGCTGTGTTGTATACAATTTTATATAGCCATGTTGAAAACTGGGATTCATATCTAAATGTATGAAGTGAGTTATAAACTTTTAAAAAGCTATCCTGAAGTGCCTCTTCAGCATCCATTTCATTTTTTAATAACCTTTTAAGAAGGTTAAATGCTTTATCTTTATATCTGTTAATAAGTATAGAAAAATCAGCAACATTTCCCTTCTTAATTGATTCTATAATTTCTATGTCACTTAACTTTATCATCACAAACTTTAGACTTATAATCTAACTTAATGGTTACATACACATATTATAAATATTATCTCCAAATAATTTTATATTACATTATAAGTTATAATTAAACCTAAGAAATTACTAATAAATGTTCTACAATTATTGTAACCATAAAAGGTAATAATAAGTCAAAAAGGATAGAGAAAATAATTTTAAGGAGAATAACATGGGAGAAGGACTTATTGCTTTATTTATACCAATCGTTGCCATAACAGTAACAGGCATTGTATTGGTTAGCTACTTTTACTTCCATTCTAAAGAAAAGCAATTAATGATAGAAAAAGGACTTTCATTCGAACAAATGATAGAAATACTAAGATCACGAAAAGATCCTTATGGACTTTTAAAGGTAGGTATTATTATCCTTTTCTTTGGAATTGGTTTAGGTACAGGAATTCTTATTCGAAGATTTACAGGGATTGACGAATTTGTCCCGCTTTTTATTTTTGCTATGTTTGGATTAGGATTTATAGTCGCTCATTTCGCATCGCAAAAGTTAGCTAATAAAGAAAAAAGGGAATAAAAAAAATAGAACACAGATAACACAGATTAGACTTGGTTACCACAAGATCTAAGGCGGTGATAATCTTGTCTAATCAGTGTTATCGGTATGCAAAAATTTATTATGCTAATTCATGTTCTTCGAGCCAGTGTTGTGCATCTAAAGCAGCCATGCAACCAGTACCAGCAGCAGTAATTGCCTGTCTATATTTTTTATCGGCAACATCACCTGCAGCAAATACTCCTTCCACACTTGTCCTGGTTGTTCCTGGTTGAACTATTATATAACCAGTCTCATCCATCTCAAGTTGTCCCTTAAATAAAGAAGTATTTGGTTGGTGACCAATAGCCAGAAAAATACCATCTGCCTGAACTTCCCAAGTTGAATTATCTTTAGTACTCTGGAGTATTGCACCTGTAACAAATTTTCTTCCATTTTCTTCTTTACCAAGAATTTCTTTGATAACAGCATTTGTAATAAATTTGATTTTGGGATTTTTCTTAGCTCTTTCAAGCATAATTTTAGAAGCTCTAAATTCATCTCTTCTATGAACAATAGTTACTTCTGAAGCAAACTTGGTAAGATAAGTTGCTTCTTCCATTGCAGTATCGCCGCCACCAACAACAAGAACTTTTAAGTTTTTAAAGAAAAAGCCATCACAAGTTGCACATGCAGATACTCCATAACCCATATATTTTTTCTCGCTTTCAAGACCCAAGAATTTTGCAGAAGCACCGGTAGCTATTATGACAGCATTTGCAGTATGAATTTCGTTATCCGCTTTTAATGTGAATGGTCGTTTAGAAAAATCTACTTCAGTTACACTTTTAAAGTAGCATTTAGCTCCAAACTTACAAGCCTGTTTTCTCATAATCTCCATTAATTCGGGTCCCTGAATTCCATTTTCAAAACCGGGATAATTTTCTACTTCTGTTGTAATTGTTAATTGTCCACCAGGTTGTAAACCTTCAAATACAACAGGATTCAAATTTGCGCGGGCTGTATAAATAGCTGCAGTTAATCCTGCTGGACCTGATCCAATTATAACTACTTTATGATGATTTTCATTCATAATATTAACTCCGCAATTTACATTAAAGATGAAATTAATTTACGGTTAGATGATTATTCAATCAAATCGATTCGTTTTAGGAAATTAAAAATTTTGCATTTCTTTTTAATCCATTAAGTTTGGCTCTACTTATTGGACTTGACTGAAATTTTACCTTAAACTCTTCTTCAGTCATTTCTAATATCTCATCAATTTTTAATTCTTTATTTTCAACTGAATTAAATTCGTGATTTTTATTTGGCTTAGAAAATTTTTTATTCCAGGGACATACTTCCTGACAAATATCGCAACCAAAAATCCAGTTATCGAATTTACCTTTAAAATTCTCTGGGATTTCGTTTTTGTTTTCTATAGTTAAAAATGAAATACATTTATTTGCATCAACAACATATTCTTCAACAATTGCATCAGTAGGACAAGCATCAATACATGCTCTACATGTACCGCAATAATCTGTTATAGGTTCATTATAATCAAATTCGTAATTAGTTATCATTTCTGCTAGAAATATCCAGCTACCAATTTCTCTTGTTATAACATTTGTATGTTTCCCCATCCAGCCAATACCTGCTTTTACTGCCCACACTTTATCCATAACTGGACCAGTATCGACATACGATTTAGAAATAAATTCTGGGTCAATATCTTTCAATTCATCTTCAAGCAGTTCTAATTTTTCCCAGATAATTAAATGATAATCTTTTCCCCATGCATAACGAGATATTTTTCCAAAACCATTTTTATTAATATGCTGATCTTTTTTATAATAGTTTATTGCCAGCGATATTACACTCTTTGCTTCGGGTAAAATATTTCTAACATCAAATCTTTTCTCAATATTTTTTTTCATGTAATCCATACTTGCATGATATCCATTCTCGAGCCATTGTTTTAATCTTTCTGTTTCTTTATTTAATTGTTCAACTTTTGCAAAACCAATCATATCAAAACCAAGTTCCTTTGCTTTTGCTATAACTATTTCATTTGTTAATCTTGCCATGTTTTAAATAAATTAATTGTTTACCTAACCATTAAAATAATATGATAAAGAGCTAAACTCTAATCATCAGATTTCAGATATAAGTGATCATCAAAAACAAATTTAATTGTATCGTTCTGTTAATATTAATTACCATATGAAATTTTTTTCTCTTACTTTCACATAAACATAATCATCATCAATTTTAACATCATAAACTTCTAAACCTTTCCTGCCCTTTGCAAGATTACCAGTTTGCAAATCAAATTCCCAACCATGAACTGGACATATAACCTTACCATCTTCAATAATTCCTTCGTGCATTAAGTGAGTTTTTTGATGTGGACATATATTACTCAGAGCATAAACTTTTCCATCAACTTTAAATAAGGCAATCTCAATATCTTTAACAAAAAATTGCTTACCTGTTTTTTCTTTTAAATCAGAATACTTACAAACTTTTATAAACTCGTTTTCCATAAAATTTAATTATAGTTCGGATAAACTCAAAAATTTTTCTTTTACCGAAAAACCTTTTTCGTTTTTTGTTATGGTTGCAGCAACAGTGAATGGATCATGCTCAAAAAATATTAACCATTCTTCATCGCAGGCTTTTTTTAAAATTTCTTTTTTTTCTTTTATGGTGACTAATGGCTGTAAATCATAACCTGTTATATATGGAATTGGTATATGAGAAGTGAAAGGGAACAAATCACCAGCAAATAAGAGTGTTTTTGAAGAATCAGAAATTTTTATTAATTGTTGAGAAAAGGTATGTCCATCAGAAATTAAGATTTGTATTTCATCATCAAAATTGTTTTCACCATCAATAAAATTAATCATTCCGTTTTCATATAAAGGAAGAAATCTATTAGTTACAAAACTTGCTTTGTCTTTTTCAGAAGGATTTAATGCCCAATCAAAATGTTTTTTCTGTACATAATATTTAGCATTGGGAAATGCAGGCATCCATTTTTCATTTTCAAGTATTGTTGAACCACCAGTATGATCAAAATGAAGATGTGTAAAAATTACATCTGTTATTTCTTCTGTTTTTATACCATTTGTTTGCAAAGATTTTATTAAATCAAATTCAGAATAATCTACATTATAAATTCTCATGAATTTTTCGTCCCAATTATTGCCAAGTCCAGTATCTATCAAAATTTTTTTGTTATTGCTTTTCAATAAAAGACACCTGGCATGGAGTGTAACCCTATTAAATTCATCTGGTTGATTAGAATTCTGCCATAACATTTTAGGTACAACGCCAAACATTGCACCACCATCCAATGCAAACTTACAGGTTTCTATTGGTATTAAATCGTATTTGCCAATTTTCATTTTTTATTTTTATGTTTAATTAAGAGTATTTTATGTACAAATAAATTTAATAAAAATACAGGAATTACTATGATTCACAAAAAACTAATAAACAACTTTCTAATATGTAAAATTTTAGTCTATTTTATTATTACATTTTCATTTCTAAGTTGTAGTTTAATTCAAAAGACAATTAACAACAATACAACAGAAATTAAGGTAATGACGTTCAACATTCGTTATGGAAGTGCAGATGATGGTGAAAATAGCTGGCAATACAGAAAAAATATTTTATTTGATGTTATACGTGATTACAATGCAGATATAATTGGAATGCAAGAAGTATTAAAATTCCAACTGGATGAATTATTAATTGAATTACAAAATTACAATTATGTAGGTGTAGGAAGAGATGATGGAAAAACTTCAGGTGAATATTCACCAATATTATTTTCGAAAGAAAGATTTATAGTAGACACAACAGAAACATTTTGGTTTTCTAACACTCCTAAAATTCCTGGTTCAAAAAGCTGGGGAAATAATATAACCAGAATCTGTACCTGGGCAAAATTATTTGATAAATTTTCTCGCAGAAATATTTATGTGTTTAATCTCCATCTTGATCATCAATCAAAAGAATCAAGAATCAAAAGTGCAAATGCAGTAATTGAAAAAATTAAAGAGTTGAAAATTACTCAACCAGTTATTCTTACAGGTGATTTCAACTGCGGAGAAGACGAAGAAACAATTAGAACAATTTTAAATTCTGGATTTATTGATTCTTATAGATATTTGCATACCAAAACAGCTAACGAAGGAACATTTAATGGTTTTAAAGGAGATGACACAGGTGAGAAAATTGATTTCATTTTTGTAACAAATAATTTCGAGATTCTCAATTCAAAAATTATTAAAACAAACATCAATGGAAGATATCCATCTGATCATTTCCCAGTAACAGCAATAATAAAATATTCAGAATAATAGATCACTAAAGCTAAATGCAGTAATTAAAAATTCAGTTTTATCTCAAATGTTTTTTAGTTCTTAAAAAGATAAAAAATCAGGTTTAAATTAAGATAGGTAATAAAATTAGAATTAAATAAGGCTCGATTACTCGAGCCTTTTATATTAAAGTTTATCTTCCAATACTATCGAGATATTCCTTCTTTTTTAATAAAGTTTCTTTATCTTCAACATGATTTGGATCAGGAACACAACAATCGACTGGACAAACAGCAGCACATTGTGGTTCATCATGGAAGCCTACGCATTCAGTACATTTATCGGGAACAATATAAAAACGATCTGCAGAAAAAAATCCTGTTGCACCAGATGGAGCTGGATCATTTTCTCCATAAGTTTTATCACCCAGTTTCCATTCAGCACCACCTTCATAAATTGCAGTATTTGGGCATTCTGGTTCGCAAGCACCACAATTGATGCATTCATCGGTTATCATTATAGCCATAATTTGTTCTCCTTGATTTATGAAAAATTTATTAGTTAACTACCTATAATTCCAAGGGAATGTAAAGAACTAAAGGCAGGAAGTCTTCGTTTAATGTAATATAACGAAGTAAGCCTGTCTACCATTAAAAATCATTAAACAAAATAAATCCATCGAAATTATAATAAAAGCCTCTTATAACTTCAAGAATAATTATGAAAAAATTACCAGCTACCACTTGCACCTCCGCCGCCAAAAGACCCACCCCCACCACTAAAACCACCAAAACCGCCACCACTGAATCCACCACCACCCCAGCCTCTACTTCTACCTCCACCCATTGATCCAATAATTAACCATGGTAATATACCACCGCTTCTTCTTCCACCACGAGATAGCAACAAAAATAATAATATCATTATTATATAAATAAATGGAAATTTAATATCGTCTTCTTCTTTATCTTTTTTGTCTCCTTTATATTCACCTTTAGTGGCAGAAATTATTGCATCTATACCTGCTTCTATTCCATGGAAATAATCACCTCTTTTAAAATATGGACGCACTTCATTTCTGAGAATTGAACTAGCAAGAGCATCGGGAAGTGCACCTTCGAGACCATATCCTACTTCTATTCTCATCTTTCTATCATCTTTTACAACCAAAAAAAGAACTCCATTATTATTTTTTGCAGTACCAATTTTATTCCGAGAAGCAACTTCATAAGCATACATTTCTATTGGATATCCATTTAGAGTTGAAATCATTAAAAAAACAATTTGATTTGATGTAGAATCGTCAAAGCTTTTTAACTTATTATTCAATAAAGAGATTTCGGATGTTTTCAAAGTAGCTGTATAATCATTAGCATAATTTTTAAGGATCGGGAATTCAACCTGAGCATTTAATGATAAAGTATAAAATAAAAAAATCAATACAAAATTTTTCATGATTAACTCATTAGAACTGAACTTTTGGAGCTTGAGAAGCTTCTGCAGTAGCTCTGAAATATTGTTTTTCTTTAAAGCCAGTCATATTTGCAATTATTGCCGCAGGGAATCTTTTAATCTGAGTATTATAATCCTGAACAACCTGATTAAATTTCATTCGTTCAACAGAAATTCTATTTTCTGTTCCTTCAAGTTGAGCTTGAAGCTGTAAGAAATTTTCATTTGCTTTAAGCTGTGGATAATTTTCTGCTACCACAAGTAAACGAGAAATGGCATTGCTTAATCCATCCTGTGCCTGTTGAAATTTCTGAAATGCATTTGGATCACTTAGTTGATCTGCAGTAATTCGTACTTGTCCTACTTTAGCACGAGCTTCAGTTACAGCTATATAGGTCTCTTTTTCAAAGTTAGCAACACCCTTTACAGTTTCTACAAGATTAGGAATTAAATCATATCTTCTTTGATATTGATTTTCTACCTGACTCCAGGCTTGATTTACACTTTCGTTCAAAGATACCAATCTATTATAAACTCCAACTCCCCAGCTAATTGTTAATAAAATTATAATTACAAAAAATGCTACTATACCAAGTGTAATAATTAAACCCTTTTTCATTTTACCTCCATATATTAATGGAAAGATCAGTTTGTAAGACTTCTCATTGGTGCTGGAATTCTTCCACCACGATGTATAAAACCTGAGCTATTTAATAATCTAACATTCATAACAGGAGCTTTACCAAGTAAACCACCATAATTAACAAAATCACCAACTTTTTTACCGTAAGCAGGAATAATTCGTACTGCAGTTGTTTTATCATTAATAACACCAATTGCTGCTTCGTCTGCAATAATACCTGCGATAGTAGAAGCAGGAGTATCTCCAGGAATTGCAATCATATCAAGACCAACAGAACAGACTGCAGTCATTGCTTCTAATTTTTCAATAGATAAATTTCCAGCCATTACAGCACGTATCATTCCTATATCTTCACTTACAGGAATAAAAGCACCACTTAAACCACCAACTGAAGAACTAGCCATCAATCCTGCTTTTTTAACTGAATCATTCAACATTGCAAGTGCAGCAGTAGTTCCTGGAGCACCTACATCTTCTAATCCCATTGCTTTCAATATATCAGCAATACTATCTCCTTCAGATGGTGTGGGTGCAAGTGAAATATCAACAATTCCAAAAGGAACACCATTTTTTTCCGCTACTTTTCTTCCAATTAATTCGCCTGCACGAGTAATTTTAAAAACTGTTTTTTTAATTATTTCAGAAAGTTGTTGCAAATCTACTTTTCCTGCTTCTCGAATTGCATCGAGTACAACACCTGGTCCACTTATCCCAACATTCAATGTAACTTCAGGTTCAGAAACTCCATGAAAAGCTCCTGCAACAAATGGATTATCTTCTACTGCATTTGCAAAGACTACAAGTTTTGCACAACCAATTGAATCATCTTCCTTAGTCAACTCTGCTGTTTGTTTTATAACTTCTGCCATCATGATGATTGCATCCATATTAATACCTGCTTTTGTAGATGCAACATTTACACTTGAACAAACTCTTCTGGTTTGTGAAAGTGCATATGGAATAGATTTAATAAGTTCTCTTTCACCATTTGTCATCCCTTTCTGAACCAATGCTGAATATCCTGCTATATAATCTATACCTATTTCTTCAGCAACTGAATCGAGAACTTTCGCAATTTCAATAAATTCTTCTGTTGTGCATGAATCGAATGGAATTGAGATGGGAGTAACAGAAATTCTTTTATTTGCAATGGAAATTCCAAATTGTGATTCTATCTCTTTTGCATTTTTTACATGATTTTTACCGTAACGAAAAATTTTATCATAAATTTTTTGTTTCGTAATCTCAATATTGCGATCATAACAATCTCTTAAACTTATTCCCATTGTAACAGTACGAATATCAAAATGCTCAATTTCGGTCATTCGTATAGTTTCTAATATTTCTTCAAAATCATATTGCATTTTATTTAGCTCGCTTCCCGTTTAATTATTAAATTACTTTTTATTCAATAATTTTAATGGAATAATCTTTTCTGGAAAAATACAACTTCTGGATGATAAGTCCGCACAGAATTTTTAAGAATATATTTATATTCTGTGCATATATCTAAAGACATCTTCATGCTGGAGATATATTTTTATTTTTAATTGGTCAGCAACTTTTGCCATTTCGTTTTGAATTTCTTTTAAATCCTTATTTGATGTTGAAATATCAATTATCATTATCATCGTAAAAAAATCACCCATGATTCTTTGACTTAAGTCCTGAATATCACAATTAGACTCTGCTAAGGCTTTTGTAACAGCTGCTACAATACCTGGCTTATTCAAACCAAAAGATGTTAAAATTACTCTTCCCGAAGAAACTTCACCGCTTTTTAATTTCAAATCATAATCTGACATTAATTCAATTTTCTTTTGAACAGCTTCTTTTATTTCAGAAGGTGTAGCATCTTTACCAAGTTCATTAATTGTTTCAAGGGTAATTTTTCTTATTTCTTCTTCCGTTAATTTCATGGTTTATCGCCTTTATATTCATACTGAAGATAATTTAGAACTTTATTAGAAATTGAAACATTTTTTTCAATGGCAAACTTTTCTGCATTTTGAATATTACCCCTATAAAATCTTAACCATAATAAACCACCGATTACAATTCCATCGAAAATTCTATCTTGTGAAAATGCTTTTGCAGTTAATAAGCCAAATAATATATTATAACCAAAGGACATAATGCCAGATAAATAATTTCCTGTATAAATTTGTCCTGCACCAGGTACAATATAAGAAAATACCTTTGCAAAAGTAACCGAATATTTTTCTTTTATTACTTTATCTGAAATTTTTGCTAATTCATGACCAGGTTGAAACTTTTCAAAATAATATTTTGCTCTTTCCCAATCATCACGAAAAATATATGCCCACCCACGCCAGTAGTTAAGAGAATCAAGTTTTTCATAATATTCATTCGAGTTTTCCATTTCATATAAAATTTGTAGTGCCCTTTCAGTGGTTCGGCGTAATAAGTTCGATTTAATTATTTCTATTTTGGCTTGGTACTTATCATCAGGATTTTTCGCAATTATATCAGCCATCGAAAAATATTTTATTGCATCATCAAATTTTCCACCTGCTTTATAGCACTTACCTATATTAAAATTACAAATAAATGCATAGGTTTTTGTGGTATCAAAAAACATAAGTCTTTTGTATTCAGTAATTGCATCAAAATATTGTTCAGCTTTAAATAATGAATCTGCAAATTTCTTTTGTATTGATAAATCCTGTGCAAATATTGTTAGAATATTCAAACTCACATATAGTAAAAAAATTCTTTTCATTGATTATCTCTCAATAAAATCAAAATGAGGCAAGAAGTAATTTCTTTGCTTAAAATAATTATTCATTTCATTAATAAAACTACTTTTGACTTTTGCATTATAAACTTTAGCTGCAGCAACCGAGCCATAAATATTTCCAGCATAAGTTAAAGCTGATAATCCTGCAAATAACCAGCCCCTAAATTGATGGTCATTATTAAAATTATTAACAGATAATATAGTCAGTAATCCTGTTGCTATGAACGCAGTTACTCCATCTCCAGTTTCCCCCAAGTAAATTTTACCCAGTCCAGGTAGAAATGCAGATAATATTCCTGCTGTTGTTTTACTTTTATATGGAGGATATTTTTTTAATAAATAGAATTTTTTAATAAATGTATAATTAGAATCATCAAAAGCAGAGAAAAACTTTGATGAATCTGGAAGAGGTGACTTATCAAACAAATAAGAAATAAATTTCAATCTATTAATGTATTTTGAAAATTTTTCGCTTTGATATATTTCTTTTTCAGCTATTTCTCTAAAATGAGCTAAATTATTGTTAGAGAGATTCAGGAGAAAATTTGCTCTATAAAAATTGAGTTTTGCTTCTTCTTCAAGTGTCGAATTGAAAAATAGGCTCTTAAAATTTTCTCCGCTTTCTTCAAATCTTTCAATTCTTAAAAGACATTCTGCATACTTAAACCGCACTGTATCATTATCATAAACTTTTAAATATTCTTTATATTCTTCCAGTGCTCTCAAATAATCTTTTTCGATAAAAAGTTGATTGGCAAATTTTAAACGATTCTCAGGTGAATTGAAAAAATTATTTAATCTCTGTCCATTGTTTATATCAAAACAAATGAGAAAGAAAAAAATTATATAGCTTATTTTTTTAAGAAAAAACAATAACATTTTAATTTATCAATGTGGGATTGGATGTGTAATTATTGATTAATTTAACTAAAAATAGTTTGTAACTGGATCATATAATTTCCCATTCATTAGTTTTGGATAACCATTAATTCTCTTAAATAAATTTAATTCTCTTGTGAATCTATCTACAAAAATCAGTGTCCCTTGCAAAATATCAGTCTTTCTAACAGCTTCAATAAAAAATTCTGAACATGAAGGATTAAATGGACAATTATCTCCATCCAGATCAGATATAAAAAAATTATAAATAGCTTTTGAAAAAGTTAACGCATCCTTCTCATTTTTTTGTGATGAATTGCTTTCATTATGGATTTTATAAGAAACAACTACCTTATCCCACTTAATCCAGTCAGATTGTGCTTTGCATAGTGTAATGGTAAATAAAAAAACACATAAAAAATATTTCATATATTTTTCTGTTATTTGAAAATTGATATAACAAAATAACAAAAAGAAACATATGGTTAAATAATTAATAAATTCATCTACTTACTTTAGTAATCAAATTTTTATGCACACTTTTTTACCTTCCCATTTTTTATATTTGAAACTATGATAAAAAAGAATAATAAAATACAGTTAAAAGATTTATCCTTATTAGAACTGAGAGATTTTTTTATCTCGATAGGAGAACCAAAATACCGAGCCGAACAGCTTTTTAACTGGTTATATAATCACATAGTTTTTGATGGAAATGAGATTAAAAATTTTCCAAAAGCCCTAAGAGAGAAAATTAATGAAGAGTGTGAATTAAAAACACTTGAACTTGTAAATCGACAAACATCTTCGATAACGAACACACAGAAATTTCTTTTTTCAACTAAAGACAATAAAAAAATCGAATCGGTTTTAATACCAGATAAAGATAGAAATACATTATGCATATCAACTCAGGTTGGTTGTCCTCTTGATTGCAAGTTTTGTGCTACTGGCGTAATGGGATTTAAACGAAATCTTACATCAGGTGAAATTGTAGATCAATATTTATTAACTGCAAAAGAAATCGGGAAAGAAAAAATTACAAATATTGTTTTCATGGGAATGGGCGAACCACTTTTAAATTTTGAAAATACAATAAGAGCTGTAGAGATCTTTACACATGAATTAACTAAAGGTTTAAGCCGAAAGAAAATTACTGTTTCAACCGCAGGTATTCCACACAAAATTATTGAACTTGCAGATAGAAATCTTAGAATAAAACTTGCCTTTTCACTTCATTCAGCATTCGAGGATATCAGAAGTAAAATTATGCCGATTAACAAAAAATATTCTCTTAAAGAAAATCTTGATGCCCTTAAATACTATGCTAAAAAAACTAAAACAAGAATTACATTTGAATATGTTATGTTAAAAGATATAAACGATAGACCAGATGACATCAAAGCATTAAAAAAATTGTGTTCTCAACTTCCATCCAAAATAAATGTAATTCCCTTCAATAGTATTAAACATATAAATCCCACAGGAATTTCTGCAGAACTTGATTCTACTCCTTACAATAAAATCAAGGATTTTGTAGAACATTTGAGAAAAGAAAACTTAACTGTTTTTATTAGAGATACTCAGGGCGACGACATCGCAGCTGCATGCGGGCAATTAGCAATTAAACATAATTCATAATTAAATTCAATAAAAATTGGATTGATATTCATAAAGTTATTGAGTAATATAAAGCTGTAATAAAAAACAATTAAAATGCTGAACCACAGCATAATATGTTTAGTATTTCTTTTTATTCAATTATCAAATCTTTTTAGCCAATCAGATTTACAACCTGCAAAAGCAAGCACTGTTTTAATAATGCCATTTATACAAAATGAAAAATATCCTTATGCTTCTGACGAAATTCGATTTTCTCTTATAACTGGTTTTTTACAAAAAGGTTATCATGTTATTGAAGATGATTCAACCTGGAGTAAATTACTAAAATTAAATTATAACCTGGCTAATATATCAACAGAAATAGCAGATACGATTTCAAATTATGTAAATTCAGATTTAATTGTATTTGGTAATGCAGAAAATATAATTAATCTACGTGAATCCAGTCCTTCAAACAGACAATTAATTTATAAACCAGTATTAATTAAAGTATTTGATACACGGAGTAAGTCCATTATTTATTATGAAAGATTAAACTTAGTAGAATACTGGGGATTGTTCAAAAATATTACTCAATTAAGTGAACTTGGTTTAAGAATAGCTACGACATTAAGAAATAGAGGTTATTAAGTAAAATAGATATAAACATGAATAAAAAAGTATTTTTATTATTGATAATTCTAATTACTAATTGCAAAGAAAGTAGTGTTACACCAGAAATAGGAGCAAAAATTTATCAACTCGATGGTTGTAGACCTATAAATAAGTTATTCAAAATGGATTTAAGTGATTCATGTTTTAGTTATAATTTTTCTGATAAATTAACAATCGACTTCTGTGTTAGTGCAAATTGCTGTCCCGATAAAAACAGATTCTTAATTAGAAATAAAATTATAAAAGATACTATTACAATCACCATAACTGATACTGCTGCAAACTTATGTCGCTGTATCTGTAATTACATAATTCATGGAGAATTTGAATCGTTGCAAAACGATAGTTATTATATAAAATGCATAAGGACTGACTCTGGGGATGAAAAGCTTTTATACTTTAGAAAAATTATAAGAGCAAATAAATACAAAATTTTTTCATTTTGACTGTACCGATTCAAAATAATCTTGAATTAACTTAATACTTTCTTTTGCAGCTAAACTAAGGTATTCAGCTGTTCTTCCCATTGATTCTCTATCTGTAGCATCCATTTGCATTAAACGAAGTCCCAATTGTGTTTGATAACTATTTAAAGCTATTACAACCTGACTCATATCTCCCATAATTTTATGTATCCTTTCAATCGGTTTGAAAAAAAACAAAGTAATTAAATCAACAATACCAAATCCACCTGCTATCAATGCCTTATATTCTTCAATGTTAGTATTATAAGCTGCTTTGAAAGGGATACTTAAAAGAATAATTCCTATACCAAACATTATGACGGACAATAAGATAATAATCCAGTAAGTAACAGCAAGTTTTCTTCTTAAATTTTTCAAATCAACTTTACCATCGATCATCGAAGCCTGCAGATGTCGAATAATAAATTCATTAGCTTTTCTGCGTTGTTCTGCATCAATTGTAAATATTTCTTCTTTTACATCATTCATAAAACCCCCTATTCCTTTATAATAGACATTTAACAATTAAAAATTTTCTTTACAAAATAATTCAGAATATTTTATGAAAAGATCAAATGGGAGAATTAGTAAAGCCTATAGCCAATAAATAAATTAATATGAGACAAATTAAGGAGTATTTTTCCCGTCTGGAAAATAAGTTAAATAGTAATAAATTTATAATCAACAAAATTTATTTACTATTATTTAATACAAAAATTTTTTTCTTTATTATAAAATGAAGTAATTTTGTTCTATGATGAATATATAATTAAAATAAATCCAGGGGAATAAAAGTGGCATATAATTTAATCAAAAAATCTGAATTTGATCGTCTTATAGCTTTCGATGGTAATTGGGAATTGAAAATGAAACTATTTGCAGAAATGTGTCGCTTTAACACTTTTGTTGCTGTTAAAAAAGCAGGTTCTGGTCATCTCGGTTCATCCTTTAGCTCAATGGATATTATAACTTACCTATATTTAAATGAACTTAATGTACTAAATGTTGGATTAGATAATGAAGAAAGAGATATTTATTTTTCTTCAAAAGGACATGATGTGCCTGCTCTTTATTCTCTCTTTTATGCTGTAGGAATTCTTCCAGAAGAAAAATTATTGATGTTGCGAAGATTGAATGGATTGGATGGACATCCTGATGTAAGAATACCAGGAATAGAAGCTTGTACTGGTTCTCTTGGTATGGGAATATCAAAAGCAAAAGGAATGGCATGGGCAAAAAAGTATCAGAAAAAAAATGGAAATGTATTTGTGTTAACAGGTGATGGAGAATTTCAAGAAGGACAGATCTGGGAATCAATTCAAGCAGCTGCACATCAAAAAATTTCAAATCTTACTGTAATTATGGATCACAATAAATATCAAACAGATATGCTGGTCGAAGATGTAAATAACATAGAAGATATTGTAACAAAAGTTAGTTCATTTGGCTGGCATGTTGTAAGAATTAATGGGCACGACTTTAATGAACTCAAAGAAACTTTCACAAATTTGAAATATGTAATTGATAAACCCAAAATGATCATAGCAGACACTATAAAAGGAAAAGGAATTTCTTTTATGGAAAAACCTTTTACCGAAACAATATCAGGTAAAACATATTATCGCTGGCATAGTGGAGCTCCTGATGACGAAAATTTCTTGAAAGGATTAGATGAACTAATTAATTCAATTAATAATCTTGCTAAAGAATTAGGAATTGAAAAAATAGAAATTCCAGAAAATAAAATAGAAAGCAAAGCATCAACAAAATTAGATAAAGAATTTGTAGTTGAAGCATTTGGCGATGCTCTCGTTGAACTTGCAAAAACAAATGATAAAATTATTGTGCTTGATGGAGATTTAGCAGCCGATTGCAGATTGAGAAAATTTGAATATGAATTCCCAGATAGATTTATAGAAAATGGGATTGCAGAACAGGATATGGTTTCTATGGCTGGTGGATTAGCAAGAATGGGCTTATTACCTGTTGTTAATTCCTTTGCAAGCTTTTTAGCAGCCAGAGCCAATGAACAAATTTATAACAATGCCTGTGAAAAAACTAAAATAATTTATGTATGTCACTTTGCAGGTATTATTCCAGCTGGTCCTGGAAAATCACATCAAAGTGTTCGTGATATTTCTTTATTTGGAGCTATACCCAATGTTACTATAATACAACCGTGTAATTCACTTGAGACAAAAAAGGCACTTGAATATTGTGTTAATCAATCAAAAGAAAATTGTGTTCTAAGATTAGCTATTGGTCCTTCTCCAGAAAAAATTGAATTACCAGAAGATTATGAATTTACTATTGGAATAGGCACTGAATTAACAGATGGTAAAGATGCAATTATATTTTCTTATGGACCTGTAATGTTACACGAAGCTTTAAATGCACATAGAATTCTGAAAAATGCAAACTACGGTTTAAAAGTTGTAAATATGCCCTGGTTGAATAAAATTGATTTAGATTGGATAGATAGTATAACTAAGAATTACAAAAATATTTATGTCCTTGAAGACCATTCAATAATTGGTGGATTAGGCGAAAGAATTTTAAATGCTCTTGCAGATGTTCATCATCTCCAGGCAAAAAAATTTGATATAATTGGACTTGATGATTATCCAGAATGTGGTACTCCATTAGAAGTTTTAGAGTATCATGGATTAGATGGAATGTCGCTTGCTAAGAGAATCTCCGGAATTGAGAATTTAGAAACTATAATAGAAAAATCACAGGCAAATATTTATAGTGATTCTGCACCACAATAATAAAATAAATTAGATGCTCACCAGTAAATCCAGAATTTAATAATAAAATTCTATAACCCATAAATTTATTTCTCATAATTGCAAACATTGTATATGACTTTTTCAGTTCTGGAAAAAACCAGGTTGCAAAAGAAATCACAATTTAATTTTTATAACTGGCAAGTTATTTGCAATAATTATGTGAATTTTAATTAAAACTGGAGTAAAAAATGGTAATAACTGATGATTGTATAAGTTGTTCTGCCTGTATTGATGAATGTGAAAATAATGCTATATACAATGCAGGCGAAGAATATACTGTAAATGGTGAAACTCGTCCCCCTATATCAGAGGATCACACATTTATTGCACCCGAATTATGTAATAATTGTAAATCTTGTGTAGAGGTTTGTGCAGTAGATGCAATTGTTGAACAATAAATAAACACTTTAAAAAAACCCGATCCAGCATCGAATCGGGTTTTTTATTTATTAATTGATATTGTCTATATAAGGTTTAATCTTAGAGACCAGATGATATTTGGGAACTGCACCTATAACAGCATCGACTAATTTTCCATTTTTAAATATTCCAAGAGTAGGAATGCTCATAATTCCATATTGAGTAGCTACACCAAAGTTTTCATCTGTATTTAATTTTACAACTTTTAATTTCCCAGCATATTCATTTGCAATTTCTTCTACAATTGGTGCAACCATTCTACACGGGCCACACCATGGTGCCCAGAAATCTACAAGTACAGGAAGATTGGATTCTAATACTTCTTTTTGAAAATTGAAATCTGTTCCTTCTATAATATTGCTCATTTAAAAACTCCTATTTTTTTGTCACTAATATGATGCAACTATAATTATAAAGATTCATAATCTATAAAAAAGTGGATTTATTTTTGAATTTCAAAAGTTTATTTAAAAGCATTTTAATCCATTATTAAAAGTGTAGACCTATTTTTTATATAAGATATAATTACTTTCGTAAGTTTTTCTACTTCTTTTGATTGAGAATTTTAATGACTTCATCATGAATTGTCCCACCAGTTGCTACAATGCTATTTCCTTTCAAAGGATTATTTCCAAAATAATCAGTTATCTTTCCACCTGCGCCATTTATAACAGGAATTAAAGCCATTAAATCCCATGGACTCATTATTGGATCTATCATAATATCTGCATAGCCAGTAGCAACTAAATAATATCCATAACAATCACCCCAGCTACGAAATAATTTTACTTTTCTTATAAGATTATTCAATGCATTTAAATTTCTATATTTTTCAAAATTCATGTAATCAGTAATTAATAAAACTGCAGATGAAATCATTTCACATTTTCTCACACTAACTTTTATATCATTTAAAAATGTCGAGTTGTTATCACCAATCAAAAATTCTTTAAGTACTGGCAAATTAATAGCTCCTAAAATTGGTTCATCATTTTTTAATAAAGCTATCAGAGTTCCAAATAGTGGGGTTCCACAGATAAAACTTTTTGTACCATCAATTGGATCAAGCACCCATTTATATTCTGCATCTGGATTTATATCATCAAATTCTTCACCTATTATTCCATGTTCTGGAAACTCACGCATTATAAGTTCACGCATTTTTTCTTCTGATTTTTTGTCTGCAATTGTAACAGGTGTAAGGTCTGTTTTAGTTTCAATACTTATTTCCTTTCTAAAAAAATCCATAATAATTTTCTCACTTTCATGTGCTAAAAGTTTTATAAATTTTTTTAGATACTCAATATCATCCATTTAAATATCTCCTTTTGATAATTAATCAATTTACCTTTCAAATTAATAGAATTATCAATCTAAACCAAAACTTATTATTTTTAGAATAACAAATAAAAGATTATATGAGTATTATAAAAGCCAATAGCGATTCAATAGCACAGGCAGCAGAAATTATTAAAAAGGGTGGATTGGTTGCATTTCCAACCGAAACAGTTTATGGCCTCGGTGCAGATGGTTTAAATCCAATTGCAGTTGCAAAAATTTTTGAAGTAAAAAAAAGACCATCTTTTAATCCTCTTATTTTGCACATATCACAAAAAGACTGGATTAAAAAACTCACAATCTATGACGATGAAAGAATTGATTTATTAATAGAAAAATTCTGGCCAGGACCTTTAACATTAGTTCTGCAAAAAACTGACTTAGTTCCTGATATAGTAACTTCTGGAAACCCAACAGTTGCTATTCGAATGCCAAATCATAAAGTTGCACTTGAACTTATTGAAAAAAGTGAAACGCCTATTGCCGCTCCAAGTGCAAATAGATTTGGACATTTAAGTCCAACACTTGCAGAGCATGTTAAAAAAAGTCTTGGCGACAAAGTTGATTTAATTCTTGATGGAGGTAAAAGTAATATAGGTGTAGAATCTACAATTGTTCAATTTAGCGAGGGAAATTTTTACTTACTTCGACCTGGTGGATTATCAAAAGAAGAAATAGAAAAAATTATTGACACTCAGTTATCATTAAAAATAAATACAACTAATCCAGAATCCCCTGGACAATTACCATATCATTACTCACCTTCTGTGCCACTTTTATTCTTGAACGAAAAAAATCTTAAAAAAAACTCAGACAGAAAAATTGGCGTGCTATTCTTTAAAGAAAAAAATATTGACTTTAATTTTGCATCAATAAAAATTCTTTCTCCATCTGGGGATATAAAAGAAGCTGCAGCAAATTTATTTAAATACCTCCATGAGTTTGAATCTGAAAATCTGGATTTAATTTTAGTTGAACCAATTAAAGAAGAAGGTTTGGGTTTAGCAATTATGGATAGATTAAAAAAAGCCTCTAAAAAATATGATTGATGTATTTAGAAAATATTGTATATTTAAACAAAAATATTTTAACTCTTACCGGGTGCAAATTTATAATGAATTATAATTCTACCAATAAAAAAGCAAATTCAAACAAAACTTTTGCAAGTTCTTTTTTTATTACAAAGAAAAATATCAAACTTTTAATTCATGCAATTAATTCAGTTCATGAATGCATAAGTATAACAGATTTAAATCATAACATTATCTTCGTTAATCAAACCTTTCTTAATACTTACGGATACACACTTGATGAAATTATAGGAAAAAATACAAGTATTTTAAGATCTCCTAAAAACGACCCTGAAATTCTTAAACGTATACACGAAGAAACTCAAAAAGGTGGGTGGAATGGTCGCTTAATAAATGTAAAAAAAGACGGAAGCGAATTTATAATTGAATTAAGCACTTCAATTGTGAAAGACGAAAAAGGCGAACCAATAGCATACGTCGGTCTAAGTAAAGATATAAGTGATCTTGTTCAAACTGAAGAGAAGTTGATAGAGGCAGAAAAAAAATATCACGAATTG
Source organism: Rosettibacter firmus (assembly GCF_036860695.1). NCBI lineage: Bacteria > Pseudomonadati > Ignavibacteriota > Ignavibacteria > Ignavibacteriales > Melioribacteraceae > Rosettibacter > Rosettibacter firmus. Next base: position 201,329 of record NZ_JAYKGJ010000003.1, read on the forward strand.
TTTATGGAATTAAAAGATGTAGTGTACGAAAGCACAATCGATGGCAAATTTATAGAACTTAATCCTTCGGGTATGGAGTTCTTTGGAATAAATTCAATAGATGAATTAAATAATATTAACATAGTAAATGATATTTATTTAAACCCGGACGACAGAGAAAGATTCAAAAACGAATTAATAAAAAATGGTTTTGTAAAGGATTTTGAAATTGATATAAAAAAATTAAATGGTGAAATTGTAACAGTAAGAGAAACATCTGTAGCGGTTAAAGATAAAAATGGGAAGATAATTGGCTATCGTGGAATATTAAGAGATGTTACAGAAAGAAAAAAGCACGAAGCACAATTAAAAGAATTAGTAAAAGAACTTGAGATACTGAATCAAGAATTAAAAAATTCTAATGCTTCAAAGGATAAATTCTTTTCTATAATTGCTCACGACCTGCGAAGTCCATTTAGTTCTCTTTTAAGTTTTTCTGAGTTTCTTTATCAGGATATAGATGAATTAAGCAAAGATGAAATAAAATCTTTTGCACAAAATATTAATGATGCTGCAAAAACAGTATTTAATTTACTTGAAAATTTATTACAATGGTCACGCATTCAAACAGGCACCATATCATTCAAGCCAAGAAAATTCAATATTTATGATGTATCTACCAAAGTAATAAATCTTCTATTAAATAATGCTCTTATTAAAAAAATTGAGTTAATAAACAACATTAATAAGGATGAAATTGTTTTTGCAGATGAAGACATGATTTTTTCTGTTATTCAAAACTTGTTATCGAACGCAATTAAATTCACTTATGAAAATGGAAAAATAATACTTAGTTCTAAAGAGAAAGATAATATGGTCGAAATTTCTATAAGCGACAATGGTATCGGGATGGATGATAAAGATATTGAAAAGCTATTCCGAATTGACATCCCCTTCACAAAGAGTGGAACAAGAGATGAAAAAGGAAGTGGACTTGGATTAATTCTTTGCAAAGAAATGATCGAGAAAAATAAAGGCAAAATCTGGGTCAGCAGCAAATTAAATGAAGGGACTACATTTACATTTACACTACACAAAAATGAATTTCCAATTACTTAGATATTTTAATCTGCCTTATAAATTCCATACTATATATAATAATTTTTTATTAGAAAAAGGGGAATAAAATGCAAAAAGAATTAATACTCGAAAAGATTGAACAAGCAGCAAAAATATTATCCGAAAAAGATATTGATATGTGGCTTATTTATGTAAGAGAAACAGGAAATATTAAAGATCCTATGATGGATATGCTTGTAGGAACCAATGCTACCTGGCAATCGGCTTTTATAATTACAAAAGATGGAAATACTCATGCCATCATTGGCTCACTCGAATATGAAAACATGAAAACAATTGGGACATATAAAAATATTCATCCTTACCTCAAATCCATAAAGGAAAAATTTCTTGATGTAATCGAACAAATTAAACCAAATAAAATAGCAATTAATTATTCAAGAAATTCCAGTCTTGCAGATGGACTTACACATGGTCTCTACCTTGAATTACTTGACCACTTAAAAGATACTGATTACATAAACAGATTTATTTCTTCTGAAGAAATTGTTTCTACACTAAGAGGAAGAAAATCCCCAAAGGAATTAGAACTTATTAAAAAGGCTATTAAAGAAACATTAAACATTTTCGATGAAGTTACCAATTACATGAAACCAGGAATGACAGAAAAACAAATAGCCAGCTTTGTGCATAATCTTGTTAAAGAAAGAGGTTATGAACTTGCATGGGATAAGGAATACTGTCCTTCTGTTTTTACTGGACCTGATACTGCTGGTGCTCACTCCGGTCCAACTGATAGAATAATTGAACCTGGACATGTAGTTAATTTAGATTTCGGATTAAAGATTGATGGTTATTGTTCCGATTTACAAAGAACTTGGTATATATTAAAACCAAATGAAGATACTCCCCCAGATGAAGTTCAGAAAGGTTTTAATGTAATTCACGAAGCAATCACAAAAGCTGCAAATGAATTAAGAGCCGGAAAAAAAGGGTGGGAAATAGATGAGGTTGCAAGAAATTATATTCAGATTAATGGTTATAGTGAGTTTCCACATGGACTTGGACACCAGGTTGGTCGCTCTGTGCATGATGGTGGTGCACTTTTAGGACCAAAATGGGAACGCTATGGCAATCTGCCTTTTCTTGAAATAGAAGAAGGAAATGTATTCACACTTGAACCCAGATTAACAATTGACAATTATGGAATTGCAACTATCGAAGAGATGGTTCTTGTAACAAATAATGGTTGTGAATTTTTATCAGAAAGACAAAAGGAATTGTATTTGATTAAATAGAAGTATACAATAATTCTGTTTAGAAAAGGAATTTTTAAACGATACTAAAAATTCAAGATTTAGTTCATTATTTATTATTGGATTAAATGTTGATATGATTTCATTACAATATAACAGCAGGTATATTTTCGACAAGGATATTTCTAATAAAGGAAGATTAGAACAATCACTTGTATTAGGTTTTTCTATTAATTTTTAATCATTAAATAAAGCGATTTTTTATTTCATTAAAACAATAACAATATCAAACATTTTATAATATAATCTGAATAACGGCAATAAAAAGAAATCATCTTCATTTAAAAATCAAAAAAATATTTTCAGCATCATCTTTTATAGATGATGCTGATACTACAATTAGATCAGCCCCATCTTAATGATTCTTCGGGTACTGGACTTGAGAGTATATATTTTCTTAATTCGCTAAGTTTTGCAGTTGCAAGAGCAATACAAGTATCTGCTGCTCCATAATATAATCTCACTTCATCATCATTAACAATCCATCCACAAGGGAAAACAACATCATCAACATCTCCTTCTCTTTCATAGTATTCGCGAGGACCAAAAATCCATTCATCACTTCTTCGTAATACTTTTGTAGGATCTTTCAAATCAAGAAGAACCAGACCAAGTCGATAAATAGCTCCACCAGCTGTTTTCTTTACTCCATGATATAAAACCAACCAGCCCTCTGGAATTTGAATTGGGGGCGGTGATAATCCTATTTTGTTTGCATCCCACCATGCTCCTTCTCGTGCTCTAATTAAAATTCTATGTTCTCCCCAATGAATTAAATCAGGCGAAAAAGAAATCCAGATATGAGCAGCAGAATATGGAGTAGAAATTATTGGACGATGAAGCATTGCCCAACGATTTCCAAATCGAACAGGAAAAAGAGCAGCATCTTTATCTTCTGGGGGTAATATTGCTCCATATCTCTCAAAATTTTTAAAATCTTCCGTCATTGCAAGTGAAACTAATGGACCACCATGTGAATATGCTGTATAAGTAATTGCATATTTTTTTAATTCATCAAGGTAAGTTATTCTTGGATCTTCAATTCCCCAAATTTCTTCAGGATAATTTATTGGATCTGGTAATAATGTAGGTTTTGAATCTATTTGCCAGTTTTTTATTCCATCTTTACTACGTGCAACTGTTAAATGTGAAATACCTCTTAAATCTTCAACACGCAGTAATAAAATTGTTTCATCATTAATTGATACTGCTCCACAATTAAAAACTGAATTTGCTGGATAAGGAATATCTTCAATTGTAATAATTGGATTATTAGAATATCGTTTAAATAATTCATGAGAAGAGTTACTCATAAATTCCTCCCGAGTGATTTTTCCTCACATAAAATTTTCGAATTTTTAATCATAACTTTTTACATGTTCATAAGATTTAATAAGGTTTTCAATCCTGTGCATTTCAGCAAGTGATAATAAAAAAGATAAAGTTGATTCAGCTCCTTCATTAAGATTAACTCTATCTACATGAAGAGCATCATAGCAACCACCAGTAATTGGATCATATAAAGCCAGTCCCAGATCATTTCTGCCTAAAAACCATTCGAAAGCTATGCGTGCTTTATTATACCAGTAATAATCTTCTGTTACCTTAAATGCATCAATACAAGCAGACACGGTTTCATATGCTGCTATTGGTTGTTGATCAAAATCTGCTTTACTTCCATTACGATTATACCAGCCGTCAGAACCTATAGGTCTAAAATAACCTGTTTCAGAAGTTTGAAGTTCAACTATCCACTTAAGGGATTCAATTCCTATTTCAAATGCTTTTTGATTTTGAGAAGAATTTCCAGTAATTAAAAGTGCTTGCGATAACCGAGCATTATCATATACAAGATAATTTTCAAACCACTTCCACTCATCTGAAGAGTTATTTTCATAGAGTTCTATCAACCTTTGACTTAATGTTTCTTGAATTTGTATTGCAACTCTATCACCACTCATTTTTTGCAGATATTCATGAATACCAAGTAATCCAAAAGCCCATGCACGAGGTGAAGTTAATTCTAATAATAATGGTAATGTTCTATTAAATAATTGAGTAGCCCACATCTGTAAATCTCGCTTCTTTGATCTATTAACACATGTTCCTAAAGCCCACAATGCTCTTCCCTGAGAATCATCTGAACCAATATCTTCTTTCCATTTACGATTAAAGTCCATGAAATTTCTAAATCTGTTTTTCTTTTCATTAAATGCATATTGAATAAATGCAGCATATCTTTTTGCTAATAATTCTATTTGTTCATCCATCAAGCCAATTTCTTCAAGTAAAATTGTTAATAAAAATGCTCGTGCATTATCATCAAGGCAATAACCTTCAATTAGATGTGGTATCGTAAATCTTGCATGTTGAATTATTCCTGTTGAATCAGTTAAATTAATTAAGTGATTGAATTTAAATGTTGGTAATTCCATACTTTGTTCATTCAGTGTTTTAACAGAAGAAATATTATTGAGAATTTCTATCCTTTGAATTCTTGCTTTCTGAAAAGTTTCTACATAAAGATGTGCAACATTATTCCAGACCATTTCACGACCAAGCATATAAGCTTTTTTTCTCATAGAATGTCGTCTTGTTTCATCTTTCAATAAATTAATAATTTCTTCTGCAATTGCATCCGAATCAGCAAATGGTACAATAACACCACGGCTATCGGAAAGTAACTCTTCTGCATGCCAGTATGGTGTAGATATAACTGCTTTACCGCATCCAAATGAATATGATAATGTACCTGAAGTGATTTGAGCTTTGTTTAAGTAAGGCGTTATATATATATCAGCAGCTCCAATAAATTCTTTTAATTCTTCTGCATCTACAAATCTATTATAAAAAATCACATTCTTTTTTATACCTAAATCATGTGCTAATCTTTCCAGACTCATTCTATACGATTCACCGTATTCTTTAAAAATATTTGGGTGTGTTGCACCAAGAACAATATAAACTAAATCAGGGAATTCAGAGATTACTTTAGGTAGTGCTTTTAATACATATTCAATGCCTTTATTTGGTGATAATAAACCAAAAGTTAATATTACATATTTACCTTCAACATTAAATCTATCTTTATAAAAATTTGGATCAACAAAAGGCATATCAGGGATACCATGAGGAATAACATCAATTTTTTCTTCGGTTGCATTATAAATCTCTTTCAAAAAGATTTTTCCTTTTTCTGTCATTGCAATCAATCTGGTAGAATAAGAAATTAATTCTCTCATTACTCTTTTTTGATCGGGATTGGGTTCATTTAATATTGTATGAAGTGTAGTAACTATGGGCATTCTTAAATTTCTTAGAAATGCCAAAATATGACTTCCTTCTTTTCCCCCAAATATTCCGTATTCATGTTGTAAACAAACAATATCGAAATTATTAAAATTGAGGAAATCAGCTGCTTTTTGATAAGTATTAATGTCCTGTTTATTAATTACAAAACGTACTTCTGATGGATATTCAAAATCCTGATCTTTATCGTTTAATGCTAAAACAATGCATTCAGTTTGAGGATACTGGTTTTTAACAGCATTTCTTAAATCATAAGTGAAAGTTGCAATTCCACACTTACGTGGAGGATAATTACCAACAAACGCTATTTTTTTAAGCTTTTGTAGTTCTGCCATAAAACATTTCCTCCTTGGTATAGTTTAAAGAAATGAAATTTTTAGAAATGAAATAAAATTATCAGTACTTTTTAAATTTTTATCTAATTTTATGTTCCATAAAATTTTTAAGTAGAAATAAATTTTTTATTCTTTCTATCGATAATAATCTGTGTAAATTCAAATAAAATATCAAAATGGAAGGGAAATATTTAAAGTTTTCACTGAACAATGAACACTATGGAATTGAAATACTAAAAATTATCGAAATAATTAAAATGATCAATATTACCCCTGTTCCTAACACACCAAGATATGTAAAGGGTGTAATTAATCTAAGAGGTAATATAGTTCCTGTTGTCGATTTAAGATTAAAACTCAATATGCCAGAAAAAGAATATGATAGTAAAACAAGAATTATAATTGTAGAAGATAAAATTAATGGATTGAATATTAGAGTGGGTTTAATAGTCGACGAGGTTGAAGCTGTTTACGATGTTAAATCAACTGAAATTGAAGAAACTCCAGATTTTGGTACAGGCAACAAAGATGAATATATATTAGCACTGGCAAAAACAGAAACTGCAATTTTTATTTTATTGAATCTCTCAATTATTTTAAAACCTGAAAACAGAAGTCAAAATAATTATTAAGTACAATTTTTTATCTCATCTCCATTATTTAAAATTTTTCTGTATAATTGAACATCCAATTAAAATTACTTTATGCATCCTTTACTACATGTCTTTATTGGTAGTTTTTTATTAAGTATAGCTCATGCACTTATACCAAGTCACTGGCTTCCGCTGGTTGCTATTGGTAGAACAGAGAAATGGCATCAGAAAGAACTACTAACTGTTACTTTTATTACAAGTCTATCTCATGTTTCGAGCACTGTAATTATTGGAATTACAGTAGGATTTTTAGGATATAAATTATCTGAATCATTTTACTTTATCAGTAGAATTATTGCACCAGCTATATTAATATTGTTGAGTTTTATTTACTTTTATCTGGAATACAAACATAAGCATACTCATCATAATCATCAGCATCATAATATTGACATTAACGACATAATCCAAAAAAAAAGAAATAAGCATTCCATCATTTTAACTCTCGTAGTAGCAATGTTCTTCTCCCCATGCCTCGAAATTGAGATTTATTATTTAACTGCAAGTCAATTAGGCTGGAGTGGAATATTTGTAGTATCAGCAACTTATTTATTGGTTACAGTTTGTTGTATATTATTACTTGTTTATATTGCTGCAAAGGGAATCAGTAAATTAAAGTGGTATTTCTTAGAACATCATGAAAAATTAATTAGTGGATTAATTTTGCTTATTGTAGGATTACTGGCATTTTTTATTGAATATTAGCCTTTTAAACTGTTTAATTCATTTTTCTAATTCGAATTTCACAATCTTTTTTATCCTTAAGCAACTCAATTAATTCTTTTACATTTGTATTTCCATAATGATAAGGATAAAGAACTTTAGGATTAATCATATTTACTGCATCAGCAACCATTTCAGGTGTCATTGTATAAGGCAAATTCATTGGTAAAAAGGCAATATCAATATTTTTTAAATCTTTCATTTCTGGTATATTCTCTGTATCTCCAGCTATATAAATTCTTTTATCACCAAATGTAATTACATATCCATTGCATTGACCTTTTAAATGAAAAGGATTTCCATTATTATTTTTGTGAACAATATTATAAGCTGGAACTGCTTCTATATTAATATCATAAACTTTTTGTATATCACCATTCTTCATTATAGTTCCAGTCTTTAATTGTGCATAACACAATTCAGTACATATAATTTTTGTATTCTCTTTTTTTAATGTATCAATAGCTTTCAAATCAAGATGGTCTCCATGATGATGTGTAATCAAAATAATATCTGCTTTCGGAAGTTTTGAATAATCTGCATATCTATAGACAGGATCAATATGGATAACCAGATTATTAAAATTCATCATTAATGTACCATGTCCAATAAAACTAATTACTAACTTCCCTTGCGATGTTGCGATAGTATCGATCTCAAAATTTAATTGGGCATTCGATATTACTTGCAAACATAGAAAAATCATAGTGAATAAAATATTTTTTATCATTATACCCTCGCTATTAAATAATTTAATTTGCATTAAATTTAATTGGGATTTGTATTGTAAAAATAGTACCCAGTGCATCATTAGATACAAAAGTTACTTTTCCTTTAAGATATTGTTCAACAATTAATTTTACACTGTAAAGACCCAAGCCTCTCCCTTTCGTACTTTTTGTACTGAAAGATCTTTGAAATAATTGTAACTGAATATTTTCTGGGATAACTTTATTATTATAAACATTGAAATAGACATACTCGTGGTTGCAATATGAATATATTTTAATAATATCATCTTTTTCATCAGAAGCTTCTAATGCATTTTTTATTAAGTTACCAAGTGAGCGTAAGAGCAATGTTCTATCACACTCAAATTCATTACATTCCGAAGGATATTCTACAATTAAATTTTTATTTTTTGCCAGTTCATGATTTTTATACACTTCTTCAACTGCTTTTAAGAAATCTATTGTGGAAATAATTTTTATATCTACATTCAATTTCCCATCTTCAGCATTCCTTAAATCACGCTGAGATATTATTTCATTTAATAACTGATTCGAAGCCTCGTTCAATGCTCTTATTAGTTCATTACTTTCTTCTTCATTGTCTACTTTACTTAATAATTTTGCAATTCCTTCTATCGCACTCGCAGTATTTAATATATCATGGAAAAAAATTCTTTCTAATGCTTCTTTTCTTTTTTGACTTGAGATATCTTTCACGGTAAAAAGTATAAACTCGGAATCCTTAAACTTGATTGGTTGTGTATTTACCAAAAATTCATAATAAAATTCTTTCCCATTAAGATTTGCAATTATTTTAGATTCTTCTACAGTATTTATTTTATTATCATCTGTAAACTTAATGGCTTTTGCTGCTCCACATTCACAACAATATTTAGATGTACCACACCCTGCTTCCATTTCTTTACTATAAATACAATTTAAAGCCTCTCCAATTCTATTACCCAGTAATTTTTCGGTCTCAGAAATATGAAAAACTTCTGCAGCTTTTTTATTAAAAGCTACTATTTGCCTGTTTTTATTTATTATTACTGCTAATTCAGGTATACCTTCAAGAATTTGAGTAATAATGGGATTTAGATGAAAAAGCAAATAATCTCTTATAATTTCTTCTGCACTTGAGCGTTCTGGAGTATCGAAGTAAGTTTTTAATTCTAAGTTATCCATTATTTTAAATAATACCTGGCTCCAATTGCTAAATCCAGATTTAGTGCAGTAGCAGGAAAAATATTAAACACAGGAACAAATTCAACAAAAACATCAAGTGGTAAATTATCACTTAACCATACAAGACCAATAACACCACGAGCACCAAGAGAATTTTCTTCGTTCTCAATAAATCTCAATCTTGCACCAAAACCATAATAAACTGGTATGCGATAATTAGATTTGATTAAACTATAATTATGATATAAATAATCAATATGAAGTGATACAGCACTATTTTTTCTAACAAATGAATAAGCTAATCCACCATCAAATGCATTAGTATTATTTACCCAATATTTTGCACTGAAACCTGTAGGCTCACCAATCATAACACCTATTCCAAAACCATTTACCTGTGCAAACAAATTGCAGGTTACAAAAAGAATGAGAATTATCAAGTATCTTTTATTCATTTTCCCCAAACAAATTTTTTTTATTATTAGAATTAATAAAAATCCAATTAAAATGGAAGAGTAAATTAATTTTTAGTCCGAGATTAATCACAATTTTTACAGGTTTATTATCAAAGAATAACTATTATTGCTAAATTTACAAAGAATAAAAATTTTATAGAGGCACCAATGAATAACTCAGAAAACATCTATGAGTTAATTAAAAATTATTCGGACATTTTTGATTATAATAAAAAAGAAACTGCAATAATACTTGCAGCAGGTCATGGCAAAAGAATAAAATCACAAACTTCGAAAATGTTACATAAAATATGGGAAATACCAACTGTTGAAAGAGTATTCAATGCATGTGCTAAAGGTTTAAGTGATGCAAATATTATAATTGTTGTTGGCATCAAAGCTAAAGAAGTAATAGAAACTATAGGAAGAAAAGAATCTTTAATTTATGCCTATCAAGAAGTTCAAAAAGGAACAGGTCATGCAGTTCAAATAGCTCTCGAAAAAATTGATCCTTCGAAATACGATGGAACTATTTATGTTTTTCCAGGAGATATGGGATTAATTGATGCTGATACTGTAAGATTCTTTAAAAATGAATTTATATCATCAAATTCAGATATGATTGTATTGACTGGTATTTATGAAGGAAATATTCAAAATAATTACTACGGTAGAATAATTAGAGTAAAAGATAAAGATGCTCGAGGGAATAAAGTTGTTAAGAACAAAGGCAAAGTAATTGAAATACTCGAATATAAAGATATTCTAAATCTGGATGATAAAAAGAAATATAAAACAAAATATAAAGGGAAAGAATTTTCATATTCAAAAAAAGAATTACTTGAAAATCGTGAATTTAATAGTGGTGTTTATGCTTTTAAGTTCAAACCCTTAGTAGAATTAATACCAAAATTAGAAAGCAACAATGTCCAAAATGAAATTTATTTAACAGATTTAATTGGTTTGTTTAATAAAAACAATTATACAGTCTCTGCTATAAGTCCAAAGCAACAATATGTATTAATGGGCTTCAATAATAAATCAGTACTTAAAGAAATGGATTCTATTGCAAGAAAACTTGCATATGAAAAATTAAAAGACATAATATTAATTGATGACCCAGAAGATTTCTTTATAGACGATGATGTAATTGATGATATAATTAAAATGGATAAACTTGGTGAACCACTTGATATTAAAATAGGAAAGGGAGTTTATATTGGAAAAGGAGCTAAGTTAAATTACAATCTTAATTTAATGAAAAATGTTTTTTTAAATGGCGACATCAGGTTCGGGAAGAATGTAACGATCCGAGAAAATGCTCATCTTTCATGCTATCCAGATCAAATTTTACAAATTGGCAATAATGTAGAAATTTTCTGGGGCGATGTTATTAAAGGAAATGTTACAATTGGCGATAATTGCTCAATTGAATCTGGAGTTAGAATTACTGGCAGTAATGAATTCCCTGTAAAAATTAATAACAATGTTACAATTAAAGGTGTAACTTATATTTTTGGTTCTATTATAGATGATAACATCTTTATAGAACACTCTGTATTAATTAAGAAATTAATTAAGAAACCAGAAGGATTTACTGGAAACCAGTACAAAATTAGATTTTATTTGCCCGAGCCAGAAGGGAAAGAAGCTATCCATGATTTATTATAAAGCAGCCCTGTAAAGAGCTGCAATAGTTTAATAAAAAATCAATTTGTAGCTGTTAATAGACTGTTAAGATATTTTGCTAAAGCAGATTTTTTTCTTGCAGCATTATTTTTATGGATTCTACCTTTAGCTGCCTGCTTATCAAGTGTAGACACAGCTTCTTTGAAATATTTTTCTGCTAATACTTTATCTTTTGTATTGTAGACTTTCTTAATTAGAGTTTTAATTTTAGATAAAGCAGCTTTGTTTCTTTGTGTTCTTTTGATCGTTTGTCTAATTCTTTTTTCTGCTGACTTATGATGAGCCATTAATTTTCCTAAATTTTATTAAAAACACCTGTAAATATAATTTGAACTTGATTTGAAATCAAACTTTTCTGGAAATTTATAATTCTTTAATCTGTTAACCATTATTCTTATCTTGTATTAAAAAAATACCAGAAGTATGCTAAAAGTTAATGAAATATTTTATTCTATTCAGGGAGAAAGCTCAAAAGCTGGTCTTCCATGTGTTTTTGTTAGACTAACTTATTGCAATTTAAGATGCACTTATTGCGATACTGCTTATGCTTTTTACGAAGGAAGTGATTATTCAATAGATGATATAATTAAAAAAATTGATGAATATAAATGTAAACTGGTTGAAATTACTGGAGGAGAACCTTTATTCCAGAAAGAATCTCTTGAGCTAATGAAACGTCTATGTGATAAAGGATATGAAGTAATGCTCGAAACAGGAGGAAGCTTACCAATTCAGGATGTTGACAAACGTGTTAAGATAATAATGGATCTAAAATGTCCATCGAGTGGAATGATGAAAAAAAATCTTTATGAGAATATAAATTATATTAAATCCACTGATGAAATAAAATTTGTAATTGGTACAAGAGAAGATTATGATTGGGCAAAAGAAATAATTTCAAAATATGATTTATTAAATAAATGCACAGTTCTCTTTTCGGTAGTCTTCAATCAGCTTGAACCAATTCAACTTGCTAATTGGATACTGGAAGATAAACTAAATGTTCGTTTTCAGCTTCAATTACATAAATACATCTGGCATCCAGAAACAAGGGGAGTATAATGAAAATCGCAAAAGAATTTAGATGGGAAATGGGTCATAGATTAACTTTTCATAAAGGTAAATGTAAAAACCTTCACGGACATTCATATAAATGTTTGATTGAAGTTACAGGTGAAATAGATAAAAATGGAATGGTGATTGACTATTATGATTTATCAACAATTATAAATCCTGTAATTGAAGAATTAGACCATTCGATTATGGTTTACAGAGAAGACAAAGAATTATTATCAGCACTTGAAATATTGAATTCAAAAAAAGTTGTTGTAAACTTTGAATCTACAGCCGAAAATATTTGTCTTTATTTAATTGAGAAAATTAAACCTAATCTTCCTTCTCACATAAAATTTATAAAAGTAAAAGTTTTTGAAACAGAGAATACATATGCCGAAGAAGAAGCTTCGTTGTAAAATTGACTAAAGATTTTTCACAAACAATTATTAACTTTTTATTTTTTTCACTTCTTCCAGAATTTGGGGAAGAACTTCGCCTGCTTTCCCAAATATTGAATAATCAGCATACCTTGTTAATTCTGTAGGTTCAATATTTATTTCAACTATGTAAGAACCAGCTTGTTTTGCACTCATTGGAATATAAGCAGCTGGATAGACTACAGCAGAAGTTCCAACTACAAAACAGATATCACTATATTCTGCAGCTGCTTCAGCTCCATTAAATTGATCCTGGGGAAGTACTTCTCCAAACCATACAACATCTGGTCTTATCAGACCACCACACTTTTTACATTTAGGGACACCACTGGTTATTTCAAGTTCTGGTGAATTATAAAATGTTCGACAATTTATGCAATAGTTTCTTTCAATATTTCCATGAAGTTCAAAAATTTTTGTAGAACCAGCTCTCCTGTGTAAATTATCAATATTTTGTGTAACAACAGTAACATCATAATATTTTTCAAATTCTGCTATAGCATAATGACCTGCATTAGGTTTTGTATTATTAATAATATTTCGACGATGTTGATACCATTCCCATACAAGATCAGGATTACGCATAAAAGCATCAAAACTGGCAAGTTCTTCTGGTTTCATTTTTTTCCAGATGCCATCTGCACCACGAAAAGTAGGGATTCCACTCTCTGCTGAAATTCCAGCACCAGTAAAGAATACAATTTTTTTTGCTTCATTTAATTTTTCCAAAAACTTTTTATCGAACATTAATTTTATTTACCTTCAATTTCTTTTAATAACTTTTTTGCTTCTTCTTTACGAATTGAATCATCTTCGTCTTCTATTGGACTTTCCAGAGCTTTATGGAGCATTGTTCTGGCTGTTTTATAGTCATCTTCACGTATTAATGAGATAGCATAATCAACATAAAACATTACATAATTGGGTTTCAAGTCAATTGCCTTTTTATATTCTTTTAATGCAATTTGATTATCTGCCCAACCTAAACCAAGTACAGAACGAGCTGGTTTCCACTTTTCACTGGTTTTGGCATGAGTTCTAGCTAAAACATAATGTGCAACTGCTTGAATATCATTACCTCCATTATTTAATTGTATTGCCTTCTCAAGATCAGCTTTAACCGAATTAACTACTCCCGCAACAGAAAATACACCTTTAAATAAAGCAATTCTTCCATTAGCAATTGCTCTTCGCAAATAAGTAACAGATTTATCTGGAGCCGCTTTAATTCCTCTTTCAGCATAATCAAGCGCTTTCTGATATGTTGAAAGTTGAGCATCCTTTTGTTCGGAAGTGCTCGAAGGCATATGTTCACCAATATCAACGTAAGCTCTGCTAATTCTCCACAGTATTTCATAATTATTTGGTTCTAATTTTTCAGCTTTTTTATATAGTTCCAGAGCTTTCTCGTTATCAAATTTTTCGTAAAAGCTATCACCTTCTTTAATTAATTGCGAAGCAGACTGAGCAGATAAAGAAACAAAAAACACAAAAGTTAGAATGCTGGTTGTAATAATATTTTTCATATACTATCCTCTTCAAATGAATTATTAAATTCGTTATTTACATCAGGGATATAAAGAGAAGTATCAGCCAGTTTTATAAATTTTGTCCAGCGACCATTTTTATTCATTTCTGATTTTATTGCATATTTATATGCATTTGATTTCGAACTAAGCTCGTCTGCATGATAAAGTACAATTGCTTCAAGTGTTTTTGGAATAACTGGTGATGCATATTCTAGTTTTCCTTGGTGACTCAAAATCAAATGAATTAATTGATTCTTCAAATCTTCGGGAAAATTTTCAACTTTTAAAATTGCTTTTTCTACTTCGAGAGCACATATCGTAATATGCCCGATTAATTTACCTTTGTCAGTATAATTAAAAGATGCATCGTAATTTAATTCCTGAGTTTTTCCAAAATCATGAAGTAAAGCTCCAGTTATAAGTAAATCTCTATTTATTTCTGGATGTATTTCGCACATTAATTCACATATTTTTACAACTTCAAGAGTATGTTCAAGCAAGCCATGAAGATAAGCATGATGCCAGTTTGAACCAGCAGGAACATTAAAGAAGTCATTTAATCTTTTACCTGAAAAAATTTCTTCTAACAATTTTCTCAAATATTGATTATGAATAGAATTAACAACATCATTAAATTCTTGAATCATTATTTCCAGTACTCTTTGCGATACAGGTAGAAAATCTTCTACGCTAACTTTATCTTCGTCTGTTGCCACTCTTATTCTTTTTATTTTAATTTGTGGAAGACCATTAAAATCCTGTAAAACTCCATTTACCTTAACTATTTTATTCTGTTCAATATCCTTTAATAAACCTTCATAATTTTCCCAGTAATAAGCGGAAATTACCGATGATTTATCTCTGAGCTCGAGACTTAAATAAGAACTTCCTGTTTTACTAGTTTTTGTTTCATATTTATTAATTAACAGAAAAAGAGTAAACTCTTCATCTTTATTTATTTCACTAAGTAATTTTTGATTTAACATGTGTACTTCTTTTTATATTCTACAATAATTTAATTACACTTTCTAAAGGAAGTTTTACAAGCACTGAGCGCTGAAGCAAATCAATTGAAACAGCAAGCCATTTTTCTTTACAGACTAATTTCACCTTACCTACAATGCCTTTGAAAGGACCATCAATAATTTTCACAGATTCCCCACATTCAACCTGATTGGTTATAAATACTTCTGGCTTCTCATTAAGCATAATTTTTAAGTTTTCTATCTGATAATCTGGTATAATAGATGGTTTACCATTAAAACATATTGTTTTTACAATTGCAGATTGTTGCAGAGCTATTAATCTTTCTTTTTCATCGCCATAAACAAATATATAGCCTCTAAAGAGTGGCTCAATTATTTTTTTCTTTCGATCTTTCCATTGTCTCACTCTCTCGATCGTGGGTAAATAATGGCTAATTGATAATGCTTCGAATTGTTGTTGAGCTTTAAACTCATGACGTGGTTTTGTATAAAAAGCAAACCAATGTTTAAGCTCAATATTATTTGTACACATTTGCCCTCACCTATTTTTAATATTGAAATAAAGATTCCTTAATTGTATTTATCAGTTCTTGTGTATTTATTGGTTTTGAAACAATCTTATTTACTCCCAGTTTAGCATAGGTTTTAATAATATCATCATCTAATTTTGCAGAGATAACAATAATTGGTATAGATCTATTAACATCTCGTTTGTAAACTGCTTCAACAAATTGAGTCCCATTCATCAATGGCATATCGTGGTCTGTAATAATGATAGTAGGCATAATATTCTTTAAGAGTGTAATAGCATCATATCCATTAGCAGCTGTTTTAATTTCAAAGAAAGGTAAATTGTTTTCAACTAATTTTTTATAAAGTGAAATTACAGATTCATCGTCTTCAACTATAAGCAAAATATTTTTTGCCTCTGGAACAGTAATATGAAATTCACTTCCTTCACCTACTTTTGAATAAAACCATATATCGCCACCATGTTTATTAATTATTTCTTTAACAAGTGTTAATCCAAGACCACTGCCTTTATCTCCTTCAGTACTTGGTGTAATAAATTTTTGATCTATCCTGAACAATTTATCCTGTCCTTCCTCAGAAATTCCAGTTCCCTGATCAACTATAACAATTTCAATCATTCCTTCTTTAAATCTCTGAGAATGTATATTAACTTCTTTTCCTGGATGTGAAAATCTTACAGCATTACTAACTAAATTTAATATGGCTTGACCTATCAATCTTTCATCTGCATACATAAACAGATTGGGTTGAATATCAATTTTTATTTCTATGTTTTTTCTAACAGATATTGGTGTTAATGATATAATTGCATTTGCTACTGTAGTTTTTACATTTAGACGTGTTGGTTCAACTTTTATTTTTCCAGTTTGTAAACGCGACCAATCCAGCAGGCAATTTATCAAGTTTAATTCAGTTTTTGAAGCTTCATAAATATATTTCAAATACTCATTTCTTTCTTCTTCTGATAATTCTTTTTCGTTTAGTAAAATTTCTGTAAAGCCCAGCAATGTTGTAAAAGGAGCTCTTAAATCGTGGGAAACTATCGATATAAATTTATCTTTTGTTGCATTTAATTCTTTTAAGGCTTCGTTTTCTTTTTCTAATTCAAATTCTCTTTCTTTTAATGAAGTAATATTAAACAAAACACTATGCTTTTCTAATATATTACCTTCGTTATCGCGAACAACTTTTAGAAATTCTCTCAACCAGATTGTACTATCATTTTTAGGTTTAATTCTATATTCAAGTGTTACATAATTAAGATGTGTATTCGATTCTAATTCTACTAATATATCTCTAATTTTATTGTAGTCTCTTGAATCAACTAAAGAATGAATTTTATCTGGTAATTTATCAAGTTCTTCAGGGGAATAACCAATTATCTTTTTAATATTCTCGGAATAATAATTTTGTTTTTCATTATCTACAAAATCAATTATAAAAAATATATCGTTCAAGCCCTCGCTAAAATAAGAAAGTGTGTTTATGTCAAGTAAATTATCCATACAACATAATTAAGTGTAAGACTTTTCAAATATAAAAAAAACTAATTAATGTAACACCAGTTAGTACAATGTAAAATAATTAAAATATCACGATTATTAACTTTTTATAAAATTTTATTTTAGCAAACAAAATTATTTATTCATCTTCTTTTGGGGGTTTTGTAGGAATATTCAATTCATCCATTTTTCTGTAAAGGGATGACAGCCCAATTTCAAGTGCTCTGGCAACTTCTTCTTTGTTATAATTATATTTTTTCATTGTCTTGATTATATGTTCTCTTTCGAAATTATGAAGTGCATCTTTAAGAGAGTCTGGGTAATCATGAACAGTAACATCTCTCTTAATATAATCAGCAAGGTCATCTACAGTTAGCATATCTTTATTGCAGAAAATAATTGATCTTTCAATTACATTTTCGAGTTCACGTACACCACCTCGCCAATCATGATTCATCAATATTTTCATGGTCTCATTATCAACACCAATTATTTTTTTCCCCATTTCTTTACAATATTTTTCTATAAAATGATTAACTAATAGTGGAATATCTTCTTTTCTTTCATTAAGAGTTGGTAAATTAATTTCAACTACATTTAATCGATAATATAAGTCTTCTCTAAATTCTCCAGTTTTTGTTTTTTCAAAAAGATTTTGATTTGTTGCTGCAATAATTCTAACATCTGTACTAACAGGTTTAGTACCACCAACAGGAATAAATTCTTTATCTTCAATAGCACGAAGTAATTTTACCTGAAGATTAAGTGGAATTTCTCCAATTTCGTCAAGAAATAAAGTGCCACCATCGGCAACTTTAAATAGACCTAACTTATCTTCTGTAGCACCTGTAAAAGCACCTTTCTTATGTCCAAAAAGTTCGCTTTCAATTAAGTTCTCTGCAATTGCACCACAATTAACAGGAAGAAATATTTTATCTCTTCTTTTACTATTATAATGAATTGCTTTAGCAACTAATTCTTTTCCAGTTCCACTTTTACCTGTTATTAAGACATTACTATTTGTGGGTGCAACCTGAGCAATGACAGAAAAAACTTTCTTCATTGCATCACTTTTACCAATTAGATTTGCATAACTGTAATCTGTAGAAATTCTCTGCCTAAGTATTTTATTTTCAAGAGCAAGTTTTTTGTAATCAAGTAATCTTTTTATACGAATAATTAAATCATCAAATTCAATAGGCTTAATTAAATAATCATAAGCACCATGTCTTAATGCTTCGATTGCAGTATTCACAGAAGCATAGGCAGTTATTATAATAAAAAAAGTTTCTGGTGAAATTCTGGAAGCAGTTTCAAGAAGTTGTATGCCATCAATTTTAGGCATTTTAATATCTGTAATAACAATATCAAAATACTCATTTCCCTGTGTATTCTGAATTTTTTGTAAAGCTTCTTCGCCATCTGCTACTGTTTCTATTTTATATCCTTCTTCTTCAAGTATCATTTTTAAAGAATCGCGAATAGGTTTTTCATCATCAGCAATTAATATGTTAACTGACATTTCTCTCCTCAACTATTTAGTTTTATAGGTATTTTAACAGTAAATTTACTTCCTTCATTAAGTTTACTTTTAACAAGTATTTCACCATTATATTGTTTTATAATTCCATAGCTTACAGATAATCCCAGACCTGTACCTTTTCCAACTTCCTTTGTTGTAAAGAATGGATCAAAAATTTTTTCCATAGTTTTTTCGTCCATACCACAGCCATCATCAATAATATCAATGTAAATATATTCATCATCATAATTGGATTTGACTGTAATTGTTCCATTACCTTCAATAGCATCAAGAGCATTTATAAGAATATTTACAAATACCTGTAATAATTGGTCAGCAGCAATATTAATTTTTGGTAAGCTATTTTTCAAATCTGTTACAAACTTAACATTACGAACACGTTTATCATATTTTACTATACCGAGTGCAGTTTTAATAACATCGGTAATATCATGCATTGCACGTTCGTAACTTGGTGGTCTTGAAAAGTCTACAAGTTCTCTAACAATTTTTGAAATTCTGTCTATATTTTCTTTAATATATGATAATTGTTCACTAAAAAATGGATCCTGACTTTTTCTTTGCAGTATTTGAACTAAAGAAGATATTGAAGCCAGTGGATTACCAATTTCGTGAGCCACTCCTGCTGCAAGCTGTCCTATTACTGCTAACTTTTCAGATTGATCAATTTGTGCTTGTAGCTTTTTATATTCAGTAAAATCTTTTATTACTATCGACCTCCCTGAATAACTACCATTACTGGCTGGTAATCTTGATACACTTAATCTAACACTTAGAATTCTTCCATCTTTCGTTTTTCTCTCTGTTTCTAAAATTTTTGTTACTCCCTTTTTAACTTCTTCTTGAATTTGTCGTAATTCTTCTTGATATTTTTCTCCCTCAGGTAAAAGAAAAGACGAAGGTTTTCCAATTATTTCTTTTTCAGTATATCCAAATATCCTTTCAGCACCCTTATTCCATGCTATAAATTTTTCGTTCTCATCAACCATCATTATTGCAGAATCTGATGTATGCAATATATTTTTCAAATATTGCTGATTAAGTTCGAGTTTAAAAGCCAAACGATCTCTTTCATATTTCAATTCTTTCATCTTCGCTTCTTGATGTAACATTGCATATCGAACCAAAACCTGTTCTATTATTTCATCAATAAAACCTAACAAAATTACAGGGTCTGTTGGACTCGCAATTTCTTTTTCAATAATGTTAAGAACTGCATATCTCCCCTGTCCAAACATTTGACTTACTTCTAACAAATTTAAATTCGCACGTGCAAAAAGTGTATATATATCAATTAAGTACTGATCTGCAATTTTATAATCACCTTCTTCTAAAACTTCAATAAATGTTGTAATACTGCTTTCAACAAATGTTCTTATTTGTGCCTCAAATAGTTTATCTTTAAAAATCTGATAAAGTTTTTCACTCCAATTTTCAACCACTTGGTTAAAGTGTTCTTTAAGAAATTCTATTAATAATTTTTTCATTTATTTGAATAATTAATGGCAGATTGTTTATTAATTTAGAAGTATCTTAATTGTAGAGTATTTCTAAAATTAATAAGTAAAATTAAAGAAAGCATATCTCTTTTGAAAGGTTAGTTAATTTTATAAAATTTTAAGAGGGAACTGGCATTATAATTTCAGGTATAAGAAATAAGTTTTTCGGGAGGTAATATGAAACATTTAGCTTTATTAATCCTTATTTTTTTATCTACACAGGTAAATGCTTCAAAAGAACAGTTTATTAAAGCAAATTTAAAAAAAGTAAAAGTATTTCTTAAAGGAGCAGAAATTACTCATTCAGCACAAGTAAAACTTGAAAATGGTAATACCGACATTATTTTTTATGGAATTGCACAAAATATTAATCCAAATAGTATTAACATTTCTGTAAATAGAAATTTAAATATTCTATCTGTAGAACAAAAAGTTGATTACTTAAAATCACCCGAAAAAAATTCTCGCATTAAAGTTCTCGAAGATTCACTGAAAATATTTAAAAAATATCTTTCTATTAAACAGAATAACCTTGATGTATTAAATGCAGAAATTGAACTTCTTTTTGCCAATAAAATTATTGGTGGAAAAGATAAAGGCACTTCTATTAATGAACTTCAGAAATTTTCAGATTACTTCAGGAAAAAGCTTACAGAATTAAAATATGATATATCTGATCTTTCTCAAGAAATAAAAGATTTACAAAATAATATTGATAGAATAACAAAACAGCTGAATGAATTAAATGCTAATTTAAATAAACCTGTCAATGAAATAGTAGTTACAGTAAATTCTAAAGAAAAATTAGAAGCAAATTTTACTATATCATATTTAATTGACGATGCATCCTGGTCTCCTGCTTACGATATTCGTGTAGATAACATAAATTCGCCAGCAAATTTAAAATACAAAGCCATCATCAAACAAAATAGTGGTATAGATTGGGAAAATGTTGAAGTGATTTTAACAACCAGAAATACTGCTATCAGTAATAACAAACCAGAATTATTTCCATGGTTTATAGATTTTGAAAAACAATTTCTAATGAAAGATGCTGGAGTTTCTGCTAAAAGAATTTTTGCACCACAAACTTTAATTTCGGAAGAAAGTTTAGAAAATGCAGCAATTGAAAATTTTGACATAATTCAAACTCAACTTACTACAGAATTTATTCCTGATATAAACTATTCAATTACATCAGATAATAAACCACATGTCGTTGAATTAAAAAATATAACAATTAATACCAATTACGAATATTATGCTGTACCTAAATTAGATAACAATGCATTTCTTGTTGCATATTTGAGTAAATGGAATGAATATAGTCTTCTTCCTGGCGAAGCAAATATTTATTTTGAAAATTCATATGTGGGAAAAACTTATCTAAATCCATATATTTCGAAAGACACCATGACCATATCACTTGGAAGAGATCAAAACATTACTCTTTCCAAACAAGTCATCAAAGATTTCACTGAAAATAAATTTTTGAGTAATGACATTGAAAGAACTTTTGCCTACGAAATAAAAATAAAAAATAACAAAACAATTCCTGTTAATTTAATAGTAGAAGATCAAATCCCTATTTCAAAAAATGAAGATATTAAAGTTAAACTCATTGATTACGATAATGGAACTTATTATGAAAATGATGGCAGAATCAGATGGGCTATTTCGCTTAAAGAATCTGAATCTACAACAAGAAAATTAATTTATTCTGTTCGTCATCCAAAAGATAAAATTATTTCTAATTTATAACTTGAGTATTATCAGTAATAAAAATTTTGGATAGAAGTTTATTATTATTTTTTCTAAATGGTCTGAATACATATAAAAATTGCATAAAGTAATTTTTGGGAAAGAAAGTTTTTAAACCATACTCATTAGCTTTTTCTTGTGGAAGATAAGCTGTATTAAAAAGCCAATCCCATATAGCTAATTTTGTTGCAAAATTTCGATTACGACCTTTACCTGTTGTGTGATGCCATCTATGCATTTCAGGACCGTTAATGATATACTTAAGTTTTCCTGTTTTAAAACTGATATTTGAATGAATATACATTCCCCAGACAGCACTAATTACACCTTTATAAGCTATAACTTCTGGTGGAGAACCAAGAAGTACAATCGGGAGAAATTCTACAGTTTGATTAATTAATATTTCAAAAGCATGTGAACGTGAACCTGCAAGCCAATCAACTTTTTTTGATGAATGATGTGCTTCGTGCAGACGCCATAAATATTTATTACTATGCTGCCAGCGATGCATCCAGTAAATATATAAATCATGAGTAATCAAGAAGAAAATTAGTTGTAACCAGATAGGTACATTCTCAAATAATTTTAATCGCGATAATCCAGTTAAGTAATCAAATGAATTAATAATGTAAGTAAAAATGAAAATTCCAAGAATATAACTTTGAGCAATTGTATATAAAACGAAGTCATCAAAAAAACCTTCTCGAAATAATTTTTGCCCTCTGTTATAAGAAAAAATTCTTTCTAATATTAGAAATAATAATGCGGAAAAAGTAATTATCAGGTATGATATCAATTCATAACTTTCGAGATGCATATGTCAATATACGTTTTCACATTAAAACAAACCCTCAATAAAATAAGTTTAATTCACACTTATTATTCCAGAACTGCTACCCATCCTCCACCTGGTGACATGTGAATTTCTAATTTATCGTTTTTTGTAATTGTCTTTTTTATCATTTTAAAATCATTCGCATTTCGATCTGCATTTATGCCATCCTGATAAATTGTAGCTTTATATTCACGTCCATCATCGAGAAATGAAAAATCAATATTTAAATTTCTTGGTTGCCAGTTTGTCATTGCACCAACATACCATTTATCACCACTTTTTCTTGCAAGTAAAACATATTTAGAAATTTTTGCATCGAGCACTTTAGTATAATCCCATACAACAGGCACTTTAGAAAGAAATTCCATACATTCTGGTTCTTTCAAGTAATTTGTTGGAGAATCTGCAAGCATTTGTAATGGGCTTTCATAAACAACATACATAGCAAGTTGACGACAGCGAGTACCCTGACTCATTGGTTCTGTAAATATAATTCTAAAATTTTCTTTAGTAGCATTTCTCATAGCTCCCGGTGTAAAATCCATAGGACCAGCAAGCATTCTTATAAATGGAATTGTTAATGTATGTTCAGGTGTAACATTTTCACTCCATTTATTATGTTCTGCACCAAGCACACCTTCACTTGTAATTACATTAGGATAAGTTCTATATAAACCGGTCGGTTTATAAGCTCCATGAAAATCAACAAGGAATTTTCTTTTAGCAGCTTCTCGTGCTACTTTATAATAGAAATTAACCATTTTAGCATCATCTCTTTGCATAAAATCCACTTTAATTCCTTTGATACCCCATTTTTCAAATTGATTCATTGCTTCTTCGAATTGATCATCTAAGGTTTTCCAGATTGCCCAGAGAATTATTCCCACATTTTTCTGCTTACCATAATTTACAATTTCTTCAACATCAATCTCAGGATTAACTTCCAACAAATTTCCTAATTTGTACCAGCCTTCATCGAGAATTACATATTCAATCCCATATTTAGAAGCAAAGTCAATATAGTACTTATATGTTTGTGTATTAATGCCCGCACGAAAATCTACACCATAAATATTATTTGCATTCCACCAATCCCATGCAACTTTACCAGGTTTAACCCACGAAAAATCAAGATTTTCATCGTGTGGTTTTGCAAGTTTATAGATAATTGTACTTTCGATCAATTGAGCATCGTTTTCTGTAACAACAAAAACACGCCATGGGAAATTGCGATTACCAATTGTTTTAACCAAATAATCGGTTCGTTCGACCACATAAATATCTCTATCATTTTTTGCTTCTTCTTTTGAAGGATAATTGGGAAAAAGTCCAGCAAGTTTGAATTTCGATTCATTATTCCCCTGCAAATACATACCAGGATAATCTTCAAGATCTGCTTCTGTAATTGCACATTTAATATTATTATCAATTTCAATCAGTGCTGGTAAAGAACAAAATCTATTTGATGTTATTTCACTTACATTTATATATTTATACAATCTTTCGGAATGCGACATAAAACTTTCTTCTTCAGGGAAATAAATTTTATAATCATCTGGAAAGTTTGCTTCAAATTGTTCTGAGTAGACTGTAATACTATCTTTGAATTTTGTTACAAATCTATAAGCTACACCATCATTATAAACTCTGAAAATGATTGAATAATTATTTTTGAAGTCAAGAGTAAGTTCGTTGTAATTATCAATTATAGTATCAAATTTTTGTTTTACAACAGGTTTAATAATTTGATTAATTGTTCTTTTTTTAGAATTAATTAAAATTGGCTTTTGACCAAGAATTAAATTATCAGATAATTTCATTGAGATTTGAGAAGGGGATATAATTTGAAGAGTATCTTTGAAAATTGAATAAGTAATATTACTTGAAATAGTGATATTAGCTTTTAATTTTTTATCTGGTGAATAAATTGTAAAATCTTTCCCATGAATTTGAGAAAGAAGAATTAAAGCAAACAAAAGAAAAATTAATTTTTTCATTTTATCTCCGTTGAATAAATAATCTCGTTATAAAATCTTCTCAATTTTTTCATGTTGCTTAATTCACTATCATAAACTTTTTTAATTCCATCGCCAAGAGCTTTTTCAATATCTCTAATATCTTTAACTAATCGAAACATGCCGCCAATTTCAACTGAAGCTGCCTGGTCAGTTCCCCACATTGCTCTATCGAGCGTAATATGTCTTTCTACAAATGTAGCTCCCAGTGCTACAGCAGCAAGTGTTGGTGCTAATCCAGTTTCATGACCAGAATAACCAATCGGTACTCCAGGAAATTTCTTTTTATAAGTTTGTATTACTCTCAAATTTAATTCTTCAAGACGACATGGATAGGTTGAAGTACTCTGTGCTATCAATAAATTATTTCTTCCAAGTAATTCTACTGCTCTTTCTATTTCATCGAGTGTTGACATACCAGTAGAAAGCATAATGGGTCTTTTCGTTGATTTAATTTTTCTTAACAATTTTTCATCTGTTAAAGAAGCTGATGCAACTTTATACATAATGGGATCAAATTCTTCCAGAAAATCTACTGCTTCTTCGTCCCATGCAGAAGCAAACCAATCAATTCCTTTTTGTTTGCAATATTCATCAATTTCTTTATACTCATTGTAACCAAATTCTATTTTACGTCGATACTCGATATAAGAAATTCTACCCCATGGTGTATCTCTTTCGATATCCCATTGATCTTTTGGTACACACAGCTCTGGTGTTCTTTTCTGAAATTTGACTGCATTGCAACCTGCAAAAATTGCTCCATCAATTAATTTTTTTGCAAGTTCTATTGAGCCATTGTGATTAATACCAATTTCTGCAATAATATACACTGGCTCGCCTTCGCCAATGTAGTGTTTTCCAACTTTAATTTTATTTGTGTTCATATTTTTCTCTTATTTAGTTTTGATTCAATTATAAATTCTGCAAAATCGCGAAATGCACCATATCCACCATTATTTTTAGTTATAATATGAGCAATTCGTTTTGCAAATTCAGTTGCATCGTTTGGACATGCACACAATCCAACTCGTTTCATAATTTCAATATCATTTGTATCATCACCGATGTATGCAACTTCATCAATAGATAAATTTTTTCTATTCAGAATTTCATCAAGTATAACTTCTTTATCAATTATGCCAAGATGCAACTCGTTGATTTTTAATTTTCTTGCACGACTTTTTATTATATCAGTATCTTCTCGTGTAATAATACCAGTTTCTACATTTACAAGTTTTCTTAATCTTTCCACTCCCATTCCATCTCGTATAGAAAATCTTTTCATCTCTTCACCTTTTGCAGAATAATAAACTCCAGTATCGGTAAGAACACCATCAACATCAGTCAAAAGCAATTTGATTTTAGATGCTTTTTTAATCAATTCTTTTTTTGAATATTTTTTTTTAGCCATTATTAATCCAGAAATTTGTTAATAAATTTCACCAAGCTGTCCAGCCCCCATCAACAATAAGATTTGCACCTGTCATATAAGCAGAAGCATCACTGGCAAGAAAAATCAATGCACCTTTGTAGTCAGTTGGTTTTGCCATCCTTTTGAGCATAGTTCTTTTTGAATATTGCTCTATAAAAAATTCATCCTGAAAATTTTCAACACCACCTGGAGTTAATGTATTAACTCTTACTCCACTGTTTCCCCAATATGCAGCTAAATATTTTGTAAACATTATTATTGCTCCTTTAGTAGCTGAATAAGCAGGGGGCTTATAAAAAATTTGTTTTCCATCTTTGTCTTGATATAATGATTGATCTGGTGCTACAATTCCATATGTTGATGCAATATTAATTATACTTCCAGATTTTTGTTTTGCCATTACAGAGCCAATAATTTGCGAACAAAGAAAGACTCCAGTTAAATTAACATCAACAGATTTTTGCCATAGTTCGAGCGGATAATTTTCAAATTTGGATTGTTCCAAAGCAGCTTTAGGATTTTCAAACATATCATTAATAGCAGCATTATTAACAAGAACATCAATACGACCAAATTTTTCAATAACCTTATCGCGTAAATTTTTTATTGATTCTGGATTAGTTACATCTGCATAAATTCCCATTGATTCGGTTGGAAGTGATTTTGCAAATTCTTTACATTCTTCTTCGTTTAGATCTACAACAATTACATTTGCACCAGCTTCGCTTAATGCTTTACAATGTTCTTTTCCAAGTAAACCAATAGCACCTGTAACTATAGCAACTTTATTTTTCAGAGAAAATATTTCCATAAATTCCGAAATTATTTTTTAGGTTTTATATTAAAGTTATCAACTTTTCTGAATACAGGTTGAACAGGTTCTCCCTTTAAAGTCTCTCTTAAATTATTTTTTTCTACTGCCTTTTTAAGAATTGACATTGATTCTTCCAGAGCTGCAAGTGTATAATCAATATCTTCATCAGTATGAGAAAAAGAGATATTATGAAATCCCTGCCATAAAACACCACGTTTAATCATTTCCTGTTGCATTAGAGATTTTTGTAAAAGTGGGTCACCAGCTTTTTCATCAAATGTAGCCATTGAACGCCAGTTGTAACCAATTGCTTTTGTAAAATTTATTCCAAGTTTACTTGCAATTTCATTATATCCATCTTTTAATTTTTTTCCAACTTTATTTAAATATTCAGGAACATTTTTTTCTTTAAGTTCTTCAATAGTTGCTTTAGCTGCTGCGAGAGAAAGAGCTTCGCCACCAAAAGTTGTATAAAAGAATACATCATCGTCTAACAGTTCCATAATCTCTTTTCGACCAGTAAGAATTGCGATTGGCATTCCATTAGCAACTGCTTTTGAATAAGTTGCCAGGTCAGGAGTTATTCCAAAGAATTCCTGAGCACCACCTAATGCCATTCTAAAACCAGTCCACATTTCATCAAAAATCAAAACAATACCATTTTCTTTACAAAGGTCTGCAAGTTTATGCAAAAAGTTATCTTTAGGTTCATGAAACACTACTGGTTCAAGAATTACAGCTGCAGTATCATCATCAATAGAATTTTTTACAGAATCAATGTCATTATAATTAAATGTGTAAGTTAAAGATTGGACTTCTTTTGGTATCCCATTATTTCTTGCTGTAACAGAAATATACCAATCGTGCCATCCATGATATCCACAACATAATATTTTGTTTTTACCAGTAAAAGCTCTTGCAAGACGAATTGCTGCACTTGTAACATCAGCACCAGTTTTACTGTATCGCACAGATTCAGCATTTGGAATAATTGAATGAATCATTTCGGCAACTTCAACTTCGAGAGGGTGCATCATCGAAAAAGTAATTCCATCTTCAAGTTGTTTTTTTATTGCTTCGTCTACACGTGGATAAGCATAACCAAGAGAGAGTGGACCAACAGCCATCATAAAATCGATATATTCATTTCCATCAACATCCCACACATGAGAACCTTTTCCTTTAACTAAATATTTTGGAGCAACTCCATTAATCCATTGAGTTGGACCTTTAGCAAGAGTTTGAGTAACAGAAGGAATTAATTTTAGTGCACGGTTATAATATTCATTTGATTTTGTAATTTCAGGATAATCATTAGATAAACTTATTTTGTTTGCCATGACGTTCTATTTCAATTGTTATTGAATTCTAATTTCCCTTTTATTTTATTTTTATAATCATCTATATTTTTTAATTCATCAAGATGATTTTCATACCAGTATTTTCCAATATACTTTTTATTTATTTCATAAATTTCTGGTTTTTGCTTCAACAAGTTGATAATATCATAAAGACCAAAAGGATAATCCTGTTCATATAATTCTTCATAAACTCTTTTTATAAATTGATAATCTTCATCAAAATCAATTGTCCAGCGATGTGTTGTTGAATAGTCAAAACCTGTTTCCCAGACAACATTTCCAATTCTAAATTTATCTGGATTCTCCCAGATGTATGGGGTTGTATGTTCACGTTCAAAATCTTTTTGTGCTTCTTTCCATGCACATTCAAGAGCTTTGAAAGAAATTACTTCAACATCATTACCATCTGGATAAGTAGCAGGATGCAAATTACTCACGTAATCATACTTATCGGAATTAGCAATATAATATTTAATTACATCATCAATTACATGTGGGTCAATCAGTGGGCAATCAGAAGGAATTTTAACAACTGCATCTGCATTATAAAATTTTCCAACCTGATAATGTCTGTCCAATAAATCTGTCAAATGGCCTCTAAAGCAATTTAAATTATTTTCAAGACAGAGATTTTCAATTTTATCGTCTTCTGGATTAGTTGAAGTTGCTATAACAAGTTCACCAATAAATTTTGCTCTTTTGACTCTTTCGACCATTCTGATCAATAGTGGCTTTCCAAGAATTGGAAGCATTACCTTTCCAGGTAATCGTGTTGAAGACATCCTTGCTTGAATTACAGTTACTATTTTCATTTTTTATATTAATTTTTTTGATGTCTTCATTATTAAATATGAACTCATGATGTTTACTTTAATTATATCGCTTTCAGTTCATATTGTTCATGAATTTCTTCCAGAGAATAATTTGAAGATTCAAGAAGATGAATACCTATTCTTGCAATTCTCTCTGCAGAAGTTCCATTATTCTGAATCGGCATCAATTGTTTTAAAACGTTAATATCAAATGATGAATAAACTTCTTTCCCGAGTGCAAGTCCAATATAAACTACCGATGAATATTTAGTAATTAGTACATCACAATTAGCAATCATGTGATTCGTATTCCCATTTTGAAATACAATTGCACCTGGAGCATATTTATTTATTTCTCGAATTGCCCTATCGTATTTTTCATTTGGATGAAGCTTAAAAATTAATTGACGACCATTTGCAATTCTAACACATTCTTTAATAAACTTTTTTCGATTTTCATATTTAAATGTCTCTCGCATATCCGATGTAGCCACTAAAACAAAATTTTTATATGGAAAATCATTATTTAAATATTGTTTGGCATTATCAAAATTCGGAATTCCAGTAACAATTATTTTTTCTGGTTTTGCCCCTTTTTTTATGAATAATCTTTTATAACCTTCTGAAGCTACACAAAAAATATCATACATATTCGACATTCCCATTGCAGCTGTGCTTGCAGCCCAACGTGGAAAATTGAAATATTTAACAAGATAAAACAAAAAGTTTTCTGGGTCTGTCATTCCTTCCTGAACAAGAATTACTTTTTTGTTTCGAATATTTTTTGGCATAATTAAATCAGCACAGGTATAAACCAGATCATAATTATTACTTAATCCTTTGTAATCTACTTTCAATTCATTTTTTCTTAGATATTCTTCGGTCTGTTTTTTGAAATTCCCACCAAGAATTGTAAAATCAAGAATTCCATTTTTTGCAAGCCAGTCCAAAAATCCATCTGCATAGTATGGAGTGAAATAACAATCATAATCTTTGAAATGCAACGAAATTTTATGCATCATTGTTGTTTGATTGAGAGAACCACAGATAAATAAAACTTTCTTTTTCATAATAACTCGTTTTTAGAATACAATTTTATGAAAAAAAATATTTTTTTGATGTTATGCTATTATTACCTTTTAATTAACAAATTGTTAAGTAAAATATAATCCTTAATAATTATTTAATATACAGTTTAAATTCTCTTAACATTCAACTTGTAAATTGCATATATGGAAAAAATAAAAATAGCCCACATTTCGGATTTACATATTTGTCTAAAGCACAAAAAGCACAATATTAAGCGTGTTCGCAAGCTTATTAGATTAGCTCTTAAAGAAAATGTTGACCATTTAATCATCACTGGTGACATATCAGATAATTCTAATGAAAATGACTACCTAATACTAAAAAAGATTCTTGAAACAAACAACCTTCTTAAGAGTGAAAAAACATCCATTATAATTGGTAACCACGATATATTTGGTGGTGTTCAAACAGTAAGTGATATCACAAATTTTCCGTCTAAATGTTCAAATACAAATTATAATGAAAAGTTATTAGTATTTATTTCTCACTTTAAAGAACTATTTGATAAAACTATTACAATTTCAAAAAATGTATTCCCATATGCAAAAATATTTGGGAATATTGCATTGATAGGAATTAATTCTATTGATAAATATTCTAAAATAAAAAATCCTTTCGCTTCAAATGGAAAAGTAAACAAAGAGCAAAGAAAAGAATTAAAAAAATTATTGAACTTACCACACTTAAAAGAAAAACTGAAAATAGTATTGATTCATCATCACTTTTATAAAAATAATATTAATGCATCAAGTTCATTCAATGCTTTCTGGAATAAAATTGAAAACTATACCATGAAATTAAGGGGCAAGAAAAAATTGATAAAATTATTTAAGAAAAATAATATTAAATTAGTATTGCATGGACACAGTCACGAATTAAAAGAATATTATCGCAAAGGGATAAGATTCATTAATGCTGGTGGCTCAATTGAAAGTGATTATTATTCACAGCCTGGTTTATATATAATAGAAATACAAAATGATATTATAAATACCAGCTTAAAGTTCTTACAATCCGAAGAAATAATCTCAGAAAACAAAAAAGAAGAGCTTGAATCCATAATCGTTTAATTCTCAAAAAGTCAAATAATTTTTTCATTTCTGAAAACTAAAATCAATTCTATCTCCGATTAGCTTATTAAACATTGCATTCAATAGAATATTTCAAGAATAATTATGTTATAAAATAATTATCAAAGAAAAAAGATGGCATAGATTATGTCTTAACTCTCATTCTATAATTACTAAGGCACGGTTATGCTATTCTTTAATCAAAAGAAAACATTTAGAGGTGGAATTCATCCCAATACTTATAAAGAATTAACAGAAGATCTTTCTTTTGAAATTATGCCTCCTCCAAAACAGGTAATAATTCCTCTCTCACAACATACAGGAAAACCAGCTAAACCATTAATTAACAAAGGAACTAAAGTTAAAACTGGCGAACTTATTGCTGAACAAGATGGATACATTTCAGCAAACATTCATAGTTCTGTTACAGGGAAAGTCATAAAAATCTCTTCTGCTGTAAATGTAAATGGATTTATTAAAGAATCAATTTTTATTGAAACAGATGAAAACGAAGAATTTTGTAAAATGCCCTCTTTAAATATTGAAGCAATAACCGCAGAAGAAATTAAAACAAGAATTAAAGATGCTGGAATAGTTGGACTTGGTGGAGCAGCATTCCCAGCATATGTAAAACTTTCACCTCCAGATAAAAAAATTGATTATGTTATTCTAAATGGTTGTGAATGCGAACCTTATCTTACAAGAGATTATCGTTTAATGATAGAAAGAACGGATGATATTATATCTGGCTTAAAATTAATTATGAAAGCTGTTAATGCCAGCAAAGGAATTATTGGAATTGAAGACAATAAAATTGAAGCTATAAATAAACTAAAAAAAGCACTCTCAAATTATTCTGATATATCTATTATTCCACTTAAAACAAAATATCCTCAGGGTGCAGAAAAAATGCTAATTAAGGCAGTTATTAATCGTGAAGTTCCTCCTGGTAAACTTCCATTTGATGTTGGTTGCATTATTCATAATATCGGGACTACAATTTCTATTTACGATGCAATATCTAAAGGAGAACCACAAATAACAGCCGCTATTACTGTATCTGGCAAAGGTATTAACAAACCAAAAAATTTAATTGCAAGAGTTGGAACGCCATTAATCGATATAATAAACTTTTGCGGTGGAATAAAAAGTAATACTAAAAAAATTATCGTTGGTGGTCCAATGATGGGCATTGCTCAGTACGATTTATCTGCTCCTGTTACAAAAGCAACTTCGGGAATCCTTGTTTTAAATGATGAAGAAGTAACTAATTTCAAAGAAACAAATTGTTTAAGATGTGGAAAGTGCGTTGAAGTTTGTCCATTAAATTTAATACCAACTCGTCTTGCTCGTTTAACACAATTTAAAAAGTATGAAGATGCTAAGAATCTTGGTATAACAGTTTGTATGGAATGTGGGACCTGTACATATAATTGTCCAGCAAATATTCCACTTGTTCAATGGATTAGATTGGGTAAACAAAAAGCTATGAGTATAATTTCTTAAGTAAACCATTTTGGATAATAGTTTAATTAGATTTATAACTTATAACAGATGATCAAAAGAAGCTTTAATGCTATTAAAATAAAATTGCTTTTTATTTTTTATCCGTATAAAAATTTAAAATAAAAATAAAATATTATGATCTCACTCGAATTTTCAAACAAATTAGAATTAAGCAGCTCACCACATATTCATTCAAAATGGTCTACAAAAAAAGTAATGTGGTTTGTTGTGCTTGCTTTAATGCCTTCTTTAATTTCTGGTATAATATTTTTTGGAACTTATCAATTACTTATTGTACTTGTAAGTATTTTCTTTTGTATTACAACAGAATTCTGTATAAAAAAAATTAGAAAATCAAAAGTTACTATTGATGATGGTAGTGCTGTTGTTACAGGCATTTTACTTGGATTAATTCTTCCACCGAATTTTTCGTTAACTGCAACTGCTTTAGGAGCAATATTTTCAATTGCAATTGGGAAGGAATTATTTGGTGGACTTGGATTTAATATTTTTAATCCTGCACTTATAGGAAGAGCATTTTTACAAGCTGCTTATCCAGTAGCTATGACTACTTGGTCTAAACCAAATTTTTCCGTTGACACAATTACTTCGGCAACTCCACTTGCTGCTTATAAATTTGATAAAGTATTAACACAACTCAAGCCTATGATTATTGGTAATATCGGTGGCTCAATTGGAGAGACATCTGCTATTGCAATTTTACTGGGTGGATTTTTTTTAATTGCAGTAAAAATAGTAAACTGGAGAATTCCACTTTCTATGATATTCGGAATGATTTTATTTAGTGGAATTCTCTGGTTAATTGATCCATTAAAATATGCAAATCCATTATTTCATCTTTTCGCAGGTGGATTTTTATTTGGAGCATTTTTTATGGCAACTGACTGGGTTACTTCTCCCATCACTTCAAAAGGAATGTGGATTTTTGGTTTTGCTATTTCTTTAATAATTGTTGTAATAAGAACTTTTGGTGGTTTGCCAGAAGGTGTTATGTATGCCATCTTGATTATGAATGCTTTTGTTCCATTGATTAATCGATTAACAAAACCAAAAATCTTTGGAGAACAAAAATGAGAAAGACTTTTCAAATAATTGCTACCTTAACTATAATTGGAATATTATCAGGTGCATTATTAACAAAAGTTAATAAATGGGCTGAGCCTTTAATTGCAGCTAATAAAAAAGCTGAAACCGAAAAAGGAATTTTTCTTGTTCAACCAGAAGGAAAATTCTATGAGAAAATTAATACAACAGAAATTGATATCTACAAAGTATTTGACTCGAACAAGAAATTAATTGGCTACTCTTTAGCATACGAAGGAAATGGTTTTCAAGGAAAAATTAGATTAATTGTTGGTCTCTCTCCAGATTTAAATAAAACTACATCACTCGAAATTTTAGAGCAAGTTGAAACTCCAGGTTTAGGAACAAAAATAACTGAAGAACCTTTTAAGAATCAGTTCAAAGGATTACAAACTTTTCCAAAAATAAACTGGGTAAAAGGAAAAGAACCAGAAAATCCAAATGAAATTCAAACAATAACTGGTGCAACCATATCTTCTAAATCTGTTGTTTCAATAATAAATGAAGGTATTCAAAAAGTGCGAAGTTTAAGGGATAGAGGTTTATTATGAAAAAACAAGTAAGCTACTGGCAGGAATTTTTTAAGGGCATCTGGGAAATTAATCCAACATTTAAACAAATTTTAGGAATGTGCCCAACTCTTGCTGTTACAGTATCTGCACTTAATGGAATTGCAATGGCTCTTGCAACAACTTTTGTTCTTGTCTTTTCAAGTTTTTTAATATCATTGGTTCGCAAACTCATTCCAGATCAGGTTAGAATTGCATCATATATTGTAATTATAGCAACCTTTGTTACAATAGCAGATTTAGTAATGAAAGCTAAATTTCCTGAGCTAAGTAAAGCACTCGGTCCTTTTGTGCCTTTAATTGTTGTTAATTGCATAATACTTGGTAGAGCCGAAGCATTTGCTTCTAAAAATACACCTTTAAGATCAATTCTGGATGCACTTGGCAATGGTACAGGTTTTCTAATTGCTTTATTCATTATGGGAAGTATAAGAGAACTACTGGGTTCAAGAACAATTCTTGGTTATCAGATTCTTCCTGATTCTTTTGAACCTTTACTCATTATGATTTTACCACCAGGAGCTTTTATAACTCTGGGATTATTAATTGGTTTTGCTAATCAATTTATTGAAAGGAAGAAAAAACTCGAACATAATTCTTTAATTAAGAAATATCGAAACAAATTGACTTCAGTTCAATTGAATGAAGAAAATTTATCTGCATAAGATATCAAGCAGGAGGTTTTGATGGATTTATTAATAATCTTTATATCAGCTGCTGTTGTAAACAATTTTGTATTATCAATGTTTTTAGGAATATGTCCTTTTATAGGTGTATCAAACAAAATTTCTTCTGCACTTTCTATGGGAATGGCAACAACTTTTGTTATGACATTAACTGCTACAGTAAGCTGGATTTTATATTTCCAAATTTTGATCCCATTCAATCTTGAATTCCTTCAAATACCATCTTTTATTCTTGTAATTGCATCTTTAGTTCAGTTTGTTGAAATGGTTATTAAAAAAATAAGTCCACCGCTTTATCGTGCTCTTGGAATATTTCTACCATTAATTACAACTAATTGTGCTATACTTGGATTAGCATTAATTTTATCAATGAGAAATTATACTTTTCTACAGAGTTTATTTTTTGGAATTGGTGCAGGAACTGGTTTTACATTAGCATTATTAATAATGGCTGGAATAAGAGAAGAACTCGAACTGGCTGACGTACCTAAAGCTTTTCGTGGAGCACCTATAACTTTAATAACAGCTGGACTTTTAGCTCTTGCTTTTATGGGCTTTGCAGGAATGATTTAATATGAAAAACTTTTTCATTTACATATTACTAATAATTTTGCTTGTTTCATGCAGCAAAGAAAAAACATATAAGCGAACAATTATCGCAATGGGTAGTACTGTAGAAATTCAGGTTCGTGGAGTTAACGAAGTTACAGCAAATAATGCTATCAATGCAGGATTCGAAGAAGTAAGAAGAATTGATACATTGTTTTCTACATACTTAATTGGCAATCCCATGTGGAAACTTAACAATACAAATGCAGATGAAATTATTATTGATAGAGAAACTTTCAACGTATTAAAAAGATGCGATGAATTCTGGAGAATAACCGAAGGAGCATTCGATGTAGCACTTGGTAATTTAATTGAATTAATTGGATTCGATAAAGGTTCGCCAGAAATACCACCACCTGAAAAAATCAAAGAAGCCGTAAAAAAAATTGGATGGGAACATATTCATCTAAAAGAGCCAAATATTTTAATAAAACCTGCAAATATTAAACTAAATTTTAATGCCTGCATTCCAGGCTATGCAGCAGATAGAATTGCAAATATTCTCTCAAACTTTGGAATTAAAGAATATTTGATAAATGTTGGTGGAGAAGTTTTTGCAAGAGGAAAAAACTGGCATATTGGTATTCAACATCCAAGAAAAGAATTTGAATTGATTGCTACAATTAAAGTTGATGGCAAAGGTGTTTCTACTTCTGGAGATTATGAACAGTTTATCAAAAAAAATGGAAAAACTTTTACACATATTTTTAATCCTATTACTGGCTATCCTGCAAATGAATGTCAATCAGTTACAGTTATTGCTAACGATGCAATGACAGCCGATGCTCTCTCAACTGGAATTTTTGTATTAGGACCTAAAAAAGGAATACAATTAGCAGAATCTTTGAAAAATGTTGAGGTTATGATTATAGATTCATCTGGCACAACTTATCAATCTTCAAACTTCAGCAAATATTTAGTGAGGTAAATATGGAACTAACTTTGATCATTGCAATAGCAACTATGGGTGGACTGGGATTTTTATTTTCAAGTGGATTAGCTTATGCAGATAAAAAACTTCGTGTTGAAGAAAATCCTCTAATAGGAAAAATTAATGATTTATTACCTGGAGCAAATTGTGGTGCATGTGGAAATGCGGGATGCTATGATTTTGCTGTTAAAGTTGTTGAAAGAAAAATTCAACCAGATGGTTGCCCGGTTGGAGGTGAAGAAACTGCAAATATGATTGCAGAAATTCTTGGACTTGAAAAATCAAATAGCACAAAATTAATCCCTCGAATTTTATGTAATGGAAATAAATTTAATGCTTTCAAAAAAGATGTTGTTTATAATGGACCCGAAAGTTGTTCTGTGAAAGCTATTGTTTCTGGGGGAGACAAGTTATGTTATTATGGATGTCTCGGTGGTGGAGATTGTGTTAAAGCTTGCCCTTTTGGTGCTTTAATTATGAATGAGAATGAATTACCTGAAGTAATTGAAGAATTATGTACTGGTTGTGGTCTTTGTGCTAAAGCATGTCCACGAAATATTATAGAAATGCATCCAATCGATAGAACTGTTTTTGTATTTTGTAA
Organism: Rosettibacter firmus; assembly: GCF_036860695.1. Classification (NCBI taxonomy): domain Bacteria; kingdom Pseudomonadati; phylum Ignavibacteriota; class Ignavibacteria; order Ignavibacteriales; family Melioribacteraceae; genus Rosettibacter; species Rosettibacter firmus. The sequence continues at coordinate 239,071 of NZ_JAYKGJ010000003.1, forward strand.
AAATCAGGATGAACCTAAACGTGCAAAAGAAGTTTGTTCTGTTTCATGTATTGGTTGTGGTATATGTGCTCGTAAATCTGATGGCGGAATCGAAATGATTAATAATCTTGCTTATATCAATTACGATAAACTGGATGAAACTAAAATCCCATTCGATAAGTGCAGTACAAAAGCACTAAAAAAATTAAATTCAATATCATTTAATTAATAAAATGCTAAACGAAGAATTAATTGAAGAAGGAATTGTTATTTCATCTTCAAATGGATATGCAGAAGTTTTACTAAATAAAAATGATAATTGCAAAGAATGTGCAGCTAATATTTTGTGTAAACCTGCTGATAATAACTCTCTCACACTTAAAGTAATTGATCCATTCAATACAAAACCAGGTGATTACATTAAAATTAAACTTCGTGGTACAACGATATTAAAATATTCTTTTCTTTTATATGGTATATCATTAATACTTTTTTTACTGGGAATTATTGCTGTGGACTTTTTCTTTTATGATTATAAATATGTTGAAGTTATCTCTTTTTTTGCGGGTATAATATTAGTTTTTTTATATTCTATAATTCTAAGGAAAATTCGTGCTATCACAATTATTCCTAAAATTATTTATGTTAAAAGACAAAGCAAATAAAATTAATAATTTTAAATTCTTCCAGAGTAATTAAATCATTATCATCACATAAAAACTATAATTAAAACCTTCCTATCAAAAGTAAAACTAAGAAACTATATAACTTTGCGTTCTTTGCGGTTTTTGCTATATGAAATCCAACTTTTTAATTAACTGTTATAATCACAGAAGTAATCCAAAAATTTTAAACTACACTCTCCCTTTGCAATGAAAAATAACTTTAAAATTACTTCCAACATTCTTTTTAGATTCAACAATTATTGAAGCATTGTTCAACTCACAATATTTTTTAACTAGTGCCAGTCCAAGACCATTCCCTTCATATGGTCTGCTGTAACCCTGTTCTTCCTGTACAAATGGTTCAAACAAATGTGGCAAAAACTCTTCATTAATTCCAATACCGGTATCCTTTACCTCAACAATTTTTTCCCTGTTATTACCTTCTGAAAGAACTATCTCAACAAATCCTTCTTTTGTATATTTAATTGCATTATCTATTAAATTAGCAAATATTTGTGTTACACAATATTCGTCAGCAATTATATTAGCATCTTTTACTTTATAATTTTTTAAAAGTTTTAATCCTTTATTCTCAGCCAGGCGTACATATTCATTAAATAAATTTTCAAGTACATCATTTTTTAAATCAATTAATTTTGGATTAATCTGAAATGCACCAGCCTGAAGCTCGGACATATTCAAGATCTGATCAATTGTTCTAATAATTCTCATAGATGCTGAATCAATACTACCAAACAGTTGTCTATATTCTTGATCAACATAATCATATACAGAATCTTTAATCAAATTTGCACTGCTTACTATTATATTTATTGGGGTTCTTATTTCATGTGATACCTGAGCTAAAAATTCTGTTTTAATTTTATCTGCCTGTTCTGCTTTTTCTTTCGCCCTAATTAATGCTTCTTCAACCTGTTTTCTTTCATCAATGTCAATATGAACACCTAATGCTCTTAAAGGTTTACCATTAATATCTCTCTCTATTATTTTACCTACATTTAAAATCCATTTCCAATTTTTATCTTTTGTAAGCATTCTACATTCAACACTAAATGTTTCCATTCTCCCTTCCTCATGTTCTCTTATCTTTTCTTTCACAAGGGGCAGGTCATCAGGGTGTACTAAATTAATGAAAGCATTAACATCAGATTCAATTTCTTCAAGTCTATAACCAAGCATCTCTGCCCATTGCCTATTTCGGATTATCTTTCCAGTAACAAAATTCTGATCCCATAAACCAATATTTGCATTTTGAATTGCCATATTCAATCTTTCTTCGCTTTCCTTTAAAGCTTTTTCAGCTTTTCTTTTCTCTGTTATATCAATGTAAATTACTAAGTATTGTTTTTGATTATTCCAGATAATTTCTTTTCTGTATACATCAAGATCTCTAATTTCGCCATCTTTACGTATAATACTTATTTCATAATGTGGTGTTTCAACTCCCTGTTTTCTTAATTCTCTTCTTTTCTTAAATTCTTCATAACTTTCTTTTGTATAACGATTTGAAACAGAAGTATTCAAAAGCTCATCAATACTATTATAACCATAAATATCAAGTAATGATTTATTTGCATAAATAGTTTTTCCTTCTTCATTTACAATTCTTAAACCTACAGGGGAGTTATCAAATGAATGTCTAAAATTTTCTTCTGCCTGTTTTAACGCCATTTCTGCTTTCTTTCGCTCAGTAATATCTATTAAAGTTCCAATAACTGCTGGTTTATCTTTATATATAATTCGTACACCGTGAACTTCAACAAATATAGCTTCGCCGTTCTTCTTAAATCCCTTAAATTCATATCGAATTTCTTTAACTTCATTTTCTATTCTTTTCCTAATATTTTCAGCAACAGTTTTTCTATCTTCAGGGTGAGTAAGATCTAATGGACCTAACTTTTCAATTATTTCATCAACTTCATATCCAAAAGTTTTTGCTAAAGAAGGATTGACATATTTAAATACATTATCCTGAATAAGATATACTCCTACGAGAGCAGATTCAGAAAGTTCTCGGAATTTTTCTTCACTTTCTTTGATTGCTTTCTGGATTTTTCTTTCTTCAGTCTGATCTCTGAAAACTAAAACAACTCCAATAATATTTTTGTTATCATCAAAGATTGGAGCTCCAGAATCTGCAATTGGAAATTCTCTTCCATCCTTAGATATTAAAACTGTATGATTTGCCAGACCAACTACTATGCCTTCTCTTAAAACTCTTCTTACAGGATTTTCAACTTTATTTCTTGTTTCTTCATTTATGATATTAAAAACTTCTTCAAGTGGTAATCCTATCGCTTCATTTTCTTTCCATCCAGTTAGATTCTCAGCAACAGAATTCATCATTGTAATCATTCCGTCTGCATCAACAGCTATTACTCCATCACCTATGCTATAAAGTGTAGTCCTTAGTTGAGATTCTCTTATTCTTAATGATTCTTCGAGTAATTTCCTTTCCGTAATATCTTCGTATGTTCCAAGCACACCTTTAATATTACCTTCAGAATCAATTAATGGAACTTTACTTGTTTTAAGCCATATTGTTCTTCCATCAGGAGTTGTTTGAGGTTCTTCGTAATTCAATTTTGGTTGTCTTGTTTCAATTACAAATTTATCATCCATTCGATATAAATCAGCCTGTTCTTTCCATGCCATATCGTAATCACTTTTCCCAATTAAATCTTTAGGTGAATTCAATCCAGAATCAAGAGCAAAAGGTTTATTACATCCCAGATAATTAAGATTCACATCTTTCCAGAATACTCTTACTGGAATAGTATCTAAAATTAATCTTAGCATTTGACTTGTTTCTTTAAGTTGTTTTTCTGCTTCCAGTCTTTTCTCTTCATCATCAAAATGCTTTAATGCATAAGCTAAATCCATTACCAGTTCTTCCAGTAACTTTACCTCATCTGTATTAAAAAAATTATTCTGTGATGAAACTAAGTTAACAGTGCCAAAAAATTTATTATCAACTAAAATAGGAAAAACAGCGTACGAGATTAAGCCCAGTTCCTTTGCCACAGACTTTTTATTAATATCATTTAATGAAGCCTGAATATCGTTACAAATTATCTTTTCCCCTTTTATAAGCCTCTCAATATTTTCAAATTCTTCATTGAATTCTTTTGTAAGCCTTATTATTAAATTTTCTTTTTTCTCTTTGAAATTTTTTATGATAAATTTATTAGTATTATAATAGACACTCAACCAGCAAGCATCATAATTACCATCATAAACAACAATTTTACAGATATCATTTATAAGTTTATCTCTCTCTTTAATTCTTACTATTGCCTGATTAACATCACTCAAAACTTTATATAATCTATTTAAGCTTCTTATTGTCTCTAAACTTTTTTGTTCAATTAATTCTTCTTCCTTTTCTTTCGATTTAATTAAATAATTGACAATTATTAATATTATCGATAGTAATAAAACAATAATAACAAAAAATGATTCAGATTTAATATTCAGAGTGGATATTGTGGAATGTTCTGAAAGAAAGAAGTGAATACCCAGAATAATTAATAAAATAATAACAATTAAATAAAGTATCCCCAGATATAAGCGTTCATAAAATTTAATATTCTTAAACATGATTCATTCATACTCCACATTATCTCCATAAAAAAATTTACACATTACATTTGTAATAAAATCGCTAATAATGGGAAAAGTAGATAAATAGAATTAATTAAAAAAACTCTACCTACTATTGTCCCTTACAAAACTCTTTCTATTCATACTATTCAGTTATTATTATCGATAAAAAAGAATAATAGTTTAAAGCATCCCCTCTATGATTGAGTACAGAACAAATCACTTACTTTAAAAGTATCATTTTCTTGATTAATGTAACTTTTTCGGTTTCTATTTGATATAGATAAACACCACCGGATAAATTATTAGCATTAAAATTAACCGAATGATAACCGGCTGGTAAGATTCGATTAATTAATGTTGCAATCTCCTCACCGTAGATATTAAATATTTTCAAACTAACATGAGATTCTTCGGGCAATGCAAAACTAATTGTAGTTGTAGGGTTGAATGGATTTGGATAATTTTGATAGACTTCAAATTTCTTGGGTACTCCAGTTTCTTCTTTTACATCAACAAGTGGACTTGTTTTAACAGTAGTAGTATCATAAGTAATATTATTATGATTATCCATTACTGCAATAATTATTCTGAATGTTTTATTTGCCTGGTCCTGAGTAGGTATCCATGTAAATAATCCACTTGATGTTATACTTGCATTTGAAGGGACTTCAACCTGAGCAAATAACAATGGATCTCCTTCAGCATCAGTTGCTTGATATTGAAATGTAAAAGCTACTGGTACATTATGAACTAAAACAAGTGTGTCTTTTGGAATTTTCTTTGTAAATACTGGGGGTTGATTTGCATCTGCTACATTTATTACTAATGTTTTAGAATCTGTAGCATTATATTCATCAGTTACAGTAAATGTAATTAAATAACTACCTGCTTGTGTATAATTTGGTTTCCATGTAAATAAACCTTCTGCTGTTACTTCTGCTCCTGCTGGAAGGCCTGTAGCATAAAATAAAAGTGTTGCACCTGAGTCTGGATCTGTTGCTGTTAATTGCAAACTATAATTTTGACCTTCACTTATATTTACAGGGCTTGTTGTATTTAGATTTAATACTGGTGGTCTATTAACATTAACTACTGTAATTGTAACTGTCAAAGTAACTGTATTAACTCCATCACTTACTGTAAAAGTAACAGCATAACTCCCTTGTTGATTAAAATTTGGTGTCCAGGTAAATGTTCTTGTAGATGCATTAAAATCAGCTCCCGATGGTTTATTAATAATACCATAAGTTAAAACATCATTTTCTGGATCTGTTGCACTTACTGTAAATGTAAGTGTTTCTCCTTCATTGACTGATTTATCATTAACTGCAGTAAATACTGGTGGATTATTTGTTGTACTTACTGAAGCAGTTCCATTTATCCAGCTTACCTGTAAACCTTGTGGTCCAAACATCTTAGGATTCACATTACCATTATCATAAACAATATCGCCAAACTCTAAGTTAGTTGTACCACTACCTTTAAATTTTATTCTGATATTAAATAAAGTTCCTGAGCCGTTTAAGGGATATGCACTTGCCCACACTACTCTTAAATAACCATTGACTGTGTCTATTTTTGTACTAACACTTCCTGCACCACTTAATAATGTTCCAGTTAAACTAATGTTTGTTAGTAATGCAACATTTTTATTATAATTTATCTGAAATTGAAATGATGTTACATTTTGGTTTGTTAAATCTGATACTATAACAGGGAACAAATTTTCGCTCCCTGGTGCTCCTATTGCAGTAGGTAATGTTATTGTAACTTGTGCTAATGTTAATTTTGACCAGATAGCTAAAATTAATATGAAAAAATTGATTTTTATCTTCATGTTGTGCCCTGATATTATTATAATTTTATCAATAAATATAAAATAAAATTACAGCTTTAACAAAAGAAAATTTTCATTATAAATTAATTTGTGACTATGATCTTAGAAAGTTCAATTAAACCGCAAAGGTCGTTAAGATTTATTCTCTGTGTCCTCTGGGTTATAAATTATTACTAAACAGCCAAGAACGCTAAGAAACTGTTAAGAATTTTTCTTTGCGTCTTCCTGGCGTTCTCTGCGGTTAAATCATAAAAAAGCCCCTTATTCAGGGGCTCTTAAACTTCAAATGTAATATAATTTTTATTTTACATAGAGCATCTTCTTCATCGATACAAAATCATCTGCTTGAATTTTATAGATGTACATTCCAGTATTTAATTCTGATGCATCAAATTTAACAATATGATATCCTGCACTCATGAAACCATTAACCAATGTCATAATTTCCTGTCCAAGTATATTGTAAATTGTAAGTCTAACATTAGAATCTTTCGGTAATCCAAATTTAATTGTTGTTGATGGATTAAATGGATTTGGATAATTCTGTAAAAGAACATAATCAGAAGGTATAACTTCACTTTCTTCTACACCTGTTACAGTACCACTTACTTTAATGGTTCTTCTTGAAGTAGCTTTTAATGTACCATCTGATACTTCTACAATAAGAATAAATGTCATTCCTGCTTGAGATGGTGTAGGTGCCCATGTATAATAACCATCTGTTGAAATTTCGCCTGGACCACTTACTATTTTAAATGTTAAAGGATCACCATCCGGATCCTCTGCTTTATATATAAATTCATACGGTACAGGAACATTATGTACTGGAACAACCTGTCCATCTGGAATTTCAGCTGTAAATGAAGGTGCTCTATTAACATTATTTACAGTGATGTTAACATCGATTGATGCAGATAAACCACCTTTATCAGTTACTTTAAATGTTACAGTATAGCTTCCAGCCTGAGTAAAGCTTGGTTTCCATGTAAATACATTATTTGAGAAAGTTGCACCTTGTGGAAGATTAGTAGCAGAATAAGTTAATACATCTCCAGTATTTGGATCTGAACCAGTTACATTAATTGTAATAGTTTCATTTTCATTTACAACATAAGGACCTGCTGGTGATACTGCTATTGATGGAGCTACATTTGCTTCGCCTACAAATACTTGTGCTGGTTCAGCAGTTGATATTGGTGTACCGGTATTAAACTTAAATGATGTAAAAACAACTTCTGTAGAACCGGTTGCTTTTGCTTTACCAGTTAATTTTAATAATACACCGCTTCCTTCAATATAAGAACCTTTTGCTAATGAAAAACTAATTGTACCTGCATTATTATCAACATTAATTGCTGCTAATCCACCTTCACTCAGTGTCGAAGTTAAATCATAATTATTAATTTCAATAACATTTTTATCAAATGTTGCAGTAAAATCATACGATAAAACTTTTTTATCTGCAGTAATTTCTGTTGTTAGAATTGGAATTACAATGTTATCCCCTTCAATTGCAGAAACAGAACCACCCTGAACCAATACTTCTGTAGTTTTAATCACACCACCTGATACATTTGCTCCAGGGATACCAAGATTAAATTTAAGAGTGTTTGCTAAGTCAAGATTTGTAATTCCATAATTCTTAAATTTTATTTTCAGTTTTATTAATGAGCCTTCGCCAACAAGAGCAGGATATCCCGCCCATGCTACTGTAACCTTACCAGCTGCTACATCTGGATTTGCAGAAAATATTCCTTTACCTTCCAGTATTGTACCTTCAGTTGTAGCTTCTGTAATTTCTATGATATTATTATCATAACTTAAAACAAATTGAAATGCAGTAATATTTTTACCACTGACATCATCAACTACAATATCTGCTGTCTTTTCAGAATTTAATGTGCCTGATATGACTGGTAATTTAAAGTTTACTGGTGCATTCGATGCAGTTATTTCTGAAGTATATCCATTAATTTTTACATCCTGAACTAATAGATATTTTGATGTTGATGGTGATGATTCATACCATGGATAAACTCTAACATATAATGTATCTCCAGGATAAACATTCTTATTAATATTAAAAGTAAATTGTGTTAGAACATTATTTAGAAGAGCAACAGGTTCTGAATTTAATTTTACAGGGTAACTAAAAGATGCACGAGTATCATAATAAATATTTACTTTCATAAAACTTGTTGCACCACCACCTAAATATAGAGTGATATTATCTGCATGTAAAATTCTTCCGCTCTTTGGAGTAACACCAAATTGAACATATCGATTATTATTCTGTTCAGTTTCATTTCCCCATGAAATTGCTGCTGATCCATCATTGGGCCACCAGCGTTGTGTTGGTCCAAGTGGACCATTTGCACCTGTATAACTTCTTACTCTAAAAATTGATGTTCCTGTTTCATTAATACCTGTTACAAATTGATCTTCATAAGAAACTTTCTGGCTATCTGGTACAATACATTTCCATTGAACAAGTACCTGAGACTCTTCTTGTCTTTCCATTAAATATTCTGCATTTACAAAACTTGAAAAAACTATTACTATAAATAATATGATTAGTTGTAATATATTTTTCATTTGCACCTCCAGGGTGTTTATGTTTTTTTAATTTCTATTTTTTATCGTTTACTTAATCAAATTTATTCAACTATTTTTTGTTTTGCAATTAAAAAGTTTAAAAGTATTAAAATTATTTTTATAGCAGAATATAAAAATGGTAAAAGAATTTTTAATTACCTTATCTTTACTAAGTGTTTGAAATTAAAACCGCTAAGTACGCTAAGTTATTGATAAGAATTTTTACTTTGCGCCTTTTTTGCGTCCTCTGCGGTTAGAACATAAAAAAAGCCCCTTATTCAGGGGCTTTAAACTTATTCAGTCCTAACAAAATTTATTACTTCACATACATCATCTTTTTCATCGATACAAAATTATCTGCCTGAATTTTATAAATGTACATACCTGTATTTAATCCAGAAGCATCGAATTTAATTGTATGGTATCCTGCATTCATAAATCCATTAACAAGAGTTGCTACTTCCTGACCAAGAATATTGTAAACAGAAAGTTTAACATGTGAATCTTTTGGAAGAGCAAATTTAATTGTTGTTGATGGATTAAATGGATTTGGATAATTCTGCATAAGTGAATATTCTTTAGGCATTCCAACTTCCTCTTCAACACCAACTACAACATCACTTACTTTAACTCTTCTCGTAGAAGTAGCTATTAAAGAACCATCAGAAACCTCTACAACTATATCGAACTCTTTGCCAGCTTGTGCTGGAAGTGGAGCCCATAAATATTCACCTGTAGTTGAAATTGTACCTGGACCAATTACTAATCTAAATGTCAAAGGATCACCATCTGGATCACTTGCTTTATAAATAAATTCAAATGGAACAGGAACGTTATGTACAGGAATTACCTGATTATTTGGAATTTCTGCAGTAAAAACAGGTGCTCTGTTTACATTATTCACAACAATTGCTACTGTCTTTGAAGCAGATAATCCCCCCTTATCAGTTACTTTAAAAGTAACAGAATAAGCACCAGCCTGATCATATGTTGGTTTCCAGGTAAATACATTATTTACTAATGTTGCACCTTGTGGTAGACTTGTTACTGAATATGTTAACACATCACCAGTATTTGCATCAGCACCAACAAGTGTAATAGTTAATGTTTCATTTTCATTAACTGCAAATGAAGTTTGATTTGGATTTAATGTTAACGTTGGAGCAACATTAGCTTCTGCTACAACTATTAAAGCTGGATCAGCTGTTGCACCTGGTGTTCCTGTATTGAATCTAAAAGAATTAAATACTAATTCAGTACTTCCAGCTGCTTTTGCTTTCCCTTTTAATTTCAAGAGAGTTCCACTACCTGTAATATATGAACCACTTGCAAGTGAAAAGCTAACTGTTCCAGCATTATTATCAACATTAATAGCAGCAAGTCCACCAGCACTTAATGTTGATTCTAAGTCGTAGTTATTAATTTCAATTACATTTTTATCAAATGATGCTGTAAATTCATATGATAATACTTTTTGAGCTGCAGTAATTTCTGTTGTTAAAACTGGAATTTCAATATTATCACCAGCAGTTGCACTAACAGAGCCACCCTGAATTAGAACAGCGGCTGTTTGTAGTGAACCAGCTGTTACATTAGCTACGGGATTACCATTATTGAATTTAAAAGTACCACCATCACTTAATGTAGTAGTTCCCGAGCTAACAAATTTAACTTTTAATTTAAGTAAAGTCCCCTGTCCGCTAAGATAGGATCCACTTGCCCATGCTACGGAAAGAGTACCGTTTGCTGTATCAGCATTTACTGTAAGTATTCCTTTACCTTCTACCAGTGTACCGGCTTGTTCTACCTCGGCTATTTTTACAACATTTTTATTATATGATAGAGTAAATTGAAATGATAATACATTCTTGCCGGTTAAATCACCTACAGTAATTGCGCCTAACTTTTCAACTCCTGATGCACCACTTACGCTTGGTAATGTTACACTAACCTGTGCAAACGTACTCGTTCCTAACATAAGCATTGTTACAAGAAGACCGAGAAACTTTACAACGCTTATTTTTATTCTTCTCATTTACGACCTCATTTTTATTAACAATTTTTTAATTGGGGTAGACATTTCTGTCCACCCCTTAATTAGCGCAATTACTTCAATAAATTCATCTTCATGGTAGAAGTATACTTACCAGCAATTATTCTATAGATATAGATACCGGAAGATACTTTGCTACCAAAGTCATTTGTTCCATCCCATCTAACTGTGTAGTAACCAGCTTCCTGTTCTTGATCAACTAATGTCTTAACAACCTGACCTAACATATCATAGATAACAAGAGTTACTCTTGCATCCTGTGGAATTGCATATTTAATGCTGGTTGTTGGGTTAAATGGGTTTGGATAGTTCTGACTGATTGAGAACTCAGCAGGTATTTCTTTTACTTTTACATTCATCATACCGAATGATTGATCATTCAACTTAGCGCTTGCTGATAAGTTAACCTGAGCTTCTTTATCTTTTAATGCTAAGTTAATCATTGCAACGTTACCATCTTTCAATGGAGTTGTACCAGCCATTGCTATCTTAAGAACGCCGTTAGCAAAGTTGGAGTAAGCAACCCATCCTTCTGGTAACGAAGTAGAAACACCTTTGAATTCAATAGCATCAGTCAATTGAACTTCTGTATAAACTGAAACTACACCACTCGTTTTCTTTAATGTTATTGGCAATGAAATTATACCTTTTTCACTTGAAGCTCTATCAAATTCAACAGTACCCATAGCTGCACTAATCTTAGCTGTTGGCCAGCTACCATTAGCTACATAGTAGAGAATCCAAGCAGCATCATAAGCACCAACTTCACCATCACCATTAACATCAGCAGCATAAACTTTTTCTGGATCTGTAATTAATGCTGATCCAACAACATGTTTCAATATATCAGAAGCATCTGTTGCATCAGGCATTCCGCTACCATTTATGTCACCTTTAGCTAATGTATGAGTTACAGTAACTTCTGTTGTTGTTGTTGCTGTGCTATTAGAAGCATCTTTAGCTTCGATTGTAAATGTAATCACTTTACCAGCATCAGCAATAGCAGGAGTAAATGTTAATGTACCAGTTGAAGCTGATATATTATATGTACCTGATGGAGCTGGAGCTACACTTGCAATTGAATATGTTAATGCATCACCATCTGCATCAATTGCAGTATATGTGAATGTAAATACTTCTGTATTCTTTACAGTAGCAGTTGGTCTTGTTGCAGCACCACTTGCAGTAAAGCTTGGAGCTCTATTTACATTAACTACAGTTACACTTACAGTCTTATCTGCTGTTTGACCACCAGAATCTGTAGCTCTAACTGTAATTGTATAAGGTTGTGTTCTACCGTCTGCGTATCCTGGTTTAACCTTTATTAAACCATTAGCACCAAGTGTAGCAAATGATGGAGCTGAAACTAAACTATATGTTACTGTTTCACCAACATCCTGAGGATCAGCAGTAAATTGAATTTCTAATGAATCTGCTTCGTTAACTGAAAATGAAGCTGCTGTTGGAGCTGTAAACACTGGAGCTCTTGTTGGTACACCAATTGCAAAACGGCTACCTTGTGTTACAAGTCCACCCTGAGATGATGTTGTTCTTACTACTACTGTTGTGTCTGTACCAGATACAACTTGATAGTTAGAATAATTTGGAGCTGTACCTTGCAAGAACCATCCATTGCTTTCAGCATTTCCATCCTGTCTTCTAATTATTCTTAATTGAGCATCACTTGTATATGGATAACCAATATTATTTGCCTGTAATTCAATATCAAAGTTCTGTGTAGCTGTTAAGCTTGTTGGTGTTGTAGATATTAACCAGTAGAATTTTGCATAATTACCAACTTTAACACCATTTCCACCATCCAGTGGTAAATTAACTGTTCCCTGTGGTGAACTATTAACGTGGGAAACAACTATACTTGTTGGGTTACCTACTGGATATGATGGTGTAAAGGTAATTGCTAATGGTCTATATTGTCCATCTAATGTACCTACAGGGAATTCAAAACGTCCATTAGTGCCAGTCTGACCATCACCAGCATTAGCCTGCCTTTGTACTTTACCAACTACATGTCCTACATTTGTACCAGTAACAGCTGTTCTATCATAACCCAATCCATCTGGTATAGCACTTGGTCTTCCTAATACTAAAGTATTATTACCCATATTAAGTATACCATTAACAAATATGAGTTTACCTGTTGCTGGTATTGTTAAGTTTCCTCCAGTAACATTCAATACTGGATTTGTTCCTGGCATATCAAGTTTCATGTATGCTATTGTTTGATTACCACCTAATACTAAATTCTGGCCACTTGCACCACCAAATACTAAAGGAGCTGTAGCTGCAAATGTAACCACAGGATCTGTTGCATTTGTATAATTATCTTTTTCTATTTTAACTGCACCTTTTGCTGTAACCTGTGCAGTTGCTGTTAAATCGTTTCTTATTAATAATGAATCATTTACTGTAGTAGCTGTACTTACTGTAATAACAGCATTTCCAACATTAGCACTTCTTGTGATAATTAACTTACTTAATTCGCTTGGTAATTCTATACCTGTAACCATATCACCACCAGCAGATGCAGCAGTAGGTTGATAAACTACCGTTACATTTTTATCTGCAGGGAATGAAATTCCACCAGTCGTTTTTGTTACAGATGCATTCTCTGTTCTATAAATTTTTGTTCCACTTACTAATGTTAATGTATTTGCGCCAAGAGCAAGTGTACCCCGTTTCAAATCTAATACTTGATTAACGGTTCTGCTACCGGGCAAACCAACTGTATTACCAGCCGCTGCACTATTTACAACGAATGTATTAACCAATGTAGATGGTGAACTTGGCCAAACATTTGCTGGTATATTATTACCACTCGTTACATTAAGAGCAACCAATTTAATTGAACCAGCATATGTAGGTGCTGCACTTAAACCACCACTTGTATAATTAACTGTTGCACCATCTGCAACTGCTAACTTACCATTGGTAGTTAAAGTTTGTGCACCTAATTGCATATCTAAATTATTGGTAACTGTAACAGTACCTCTTCCTGCTGCATTACTTAACGTTAGATTATTAGCTGTGCTTGCTGTAAATCTTAAATTTGGTATTGAAAAACCATCACCTTGGTCTATTGTCCACGCAGCATTTGCATCAAAAATCATATAACCAGTTGTTGCAGTATAAGAACCAGCTGTTCTTGTAAATGCTGACTGGAATGTTAAATCTCTACTACCAAAATTCAGTACACCACCATCGTGCGTGAATGAAGTTGTAATGGTTAATCCCGTACCTGTACCAGCTAAATTAACATCATTACTGATTCTTAAATTACTTATACTTGGCGTACCTGTATAACTAAATGTCAATGGAGGATTAGCTGCATTTAATCTAAGTACACCAGCACCAGCAACTGAACCATTTGATGTTAATGTAAAATTCGAACCTGTAACAGTTAAATTTTGTCCTAATGTAAGCATTCCTTTTGTAACTGTTAAATTACCTGCAGCTATTAAATTATTGCCACCAGCAAGAGTAAATGCTGTTCCTGCTGCACCTAAATTAATATTAACATTAGCTGCAATTGTTACATCTGAAGTATTTAAGGTTAATGTCGTTGCACCTGTAGAAGTACCATTACCAAATACTAAATCACCATTAGTTGTTAACGCACCACCTGTAATAGCCGGGGTTGTTCCTAAGTGTGTTAATGTTTTTCCATTCAAATCTATGGTACCTGCTACATGGTTTAAATTACCCGACATTTGAATATCAGAACCAAGTACTAATGAATTATTAGCATTTGCTGTTGTTATACTTCCTAAATCTGTTCCATCAAATGCAACACCAGTTAATGTTAAATTTAGCCCTGCTGAACCATTTCCAAAGCTTAAGTTACCATTTGCAGAAGTTGTTGCTGGATCAAAATCATCACCACCACCACGTTCATTATCTGCACCAACTAATTGATTTATTAAAGCTTTAGGACCATTAATTACATTACCTGTTGAATTAGCAGCAATCTGAATTGGTGGTAGATAACCAGAACCTGTAATTGTTGTACCTGTAGCAGCTGCTAATACTAACTTACCAGCACCTTCATTAGCAATATCACCATTCAATACTATAGAAGCACCTTTCATTGTAAGATCAACTGCATCAATCAATAAAGTTTGATCTGTATTTACAGTAATAGTACCATTTACAGTTGTTGCTGTGCCAATAGTAACAACACCTTTTAATGCAACATTGTTTGTACCATTAGCACCTGTAGTTGTAGCAACTGTTAAATTATTTAATTTATCTGCAGCTGTTGGTACTTCATTACCAGATGATTTATCGCCACCTATATATGTAACATTAACCATCGAATTAAATGTAGGAGCTACGTCGAAAGAGCCATTATTTCTAACTATAGTAGGATAATTTGTTGAATTATCAATAGTAATTAAATTACCAGTATGTGTAACTAACCCATTAGTTAAGTAAATGTTCCCTTTTATTGTAACAGGGCTTGTTGTGCTAATACCAGAACCATTATTAAACTCAATAGTACCAAAATTACCAGCTCCACCAAAGGTCTGAGCAGCGGAGCCTGCAAGTGTCACTCTACCCTGTTCAGTAGTTTCATAACCACCTGTATTTGTAAAGCTTGCTCCTTTTACTACCAAATTAGCTACATCTGAAATCAATACTTTACCAGAAGTAAATGATAATGTACCGTTTATATTCAGTACACCACCAGTAAATTTAACTGCTTGAGCAAGACCAGTTGTATTATTAACTTGCAAATTACCTGCAATTACAGGGTTTAATGACCCAATATTCACAGTAACTAATTGTGTTGGAGTTGGATTACCAATTACAATAGGTTCACCTGAAAATGTAGGATTAGAACTAGCCCCACCAATTGTAATGGAAGCACTATTGAGTAAAATCGAATTTCTATTTGTTGTTGTTATTGTACCACCAGTAAACGATGCATTACCGGTAATTGTCAGATTTTGAGCCGCAGTTGATGATAAATTAACTGTCCCTCCTGAAATATTCACCGCACCATTAATTGTTAAAGCAGCATTATGATTGGTTAAACTAACAGTACCGCTTGACACAACCAACCCACCTAAGGTAATAGTACCAGTAGATGCTGCTCCTGCTGTAAACTGAATTTGACCAGTACCAGTGTTTTCTACTCTACCAGTTACACTTACAACATCATTATCTGAAATATTTAAAACAATATCACTTTTACCTGTATTCTGAATGTAACCGCCTACTGTAATTGTAACAGTAGTAAGTGCTACAGTATTACTTACAATATCAGCACCAGTATCTGTTCTATTACTTACTATATTTCCAGTAATATCGATTTTGTGATCACCAAAAATAATATCACCACCTTTACCTGCACTACCTTGAGTAATATTAGTACCATAAAAATCTCCAGTAGATGCACTTCTAAAATCAATTACACCATTTGTAGCTTCTGTAGAAGTTGATGTATTTACAACATTACCAGTTCTATTAGTAGATGTACCAATTTTTCCTGTTGTTCTTGCTGTAAATACAATCACTCCATTTCCACCTGTTGTAGCACCAACAGGACCTATCGATGATGAATTTGAAAATCCACCAGAAGCTACAACATCACCTGTAGTATTTGCAAATGTAATTCTCATATTATTTTGTACGGTTGTACCAGCAGTAGTTCCACTTGCAGTAGAAGTAGCTGCATTCGATACAACTCCTGAAATTGTAACAGTTGTTGTAGTGTTAGAAAATCTTATTTCACCGTTATTTGTAAAGTTAGTATTAGCAGGAGATGTAGCTACTGACCCACTTAATGAACCATTTACTGTAACATTACCGTTAATTGTTAAATTTTGATTTGGCAAAATAATTACACCAGCGTTACTAACTGCAGCACCACTTAATGCAATACCCGCACTATTTGTAACATTACCATTTATAGTTAAAGCTGCAGCTACAGTAGATAAATCAATTTGAGCAGCATTGTTAGTTGACAGATTAGTAGTATTTAATAAAACATTTCCATGTATAGTAGTTAAAGCAGTTCCTAAGCTCACTGTACCAGTACCACTCAATACAAGAGCATTCCCTGTATAGCCTGATGTACCAACAACATCAACACCATTATTCGAAGAAGTAACACTTGCAAGCTGGTTTACAGTTAGCGAGCCTGCAATTGTTATAACCCCTGTTCCTTGACCTTTAATATCCAATGTACGTGCAGTTGATGTACTAGTTGTAGCTATAACATGTGGTAATTTTACATTTGTATTATTTGTAGGTTGTAAAGCAACATTACCTCCACCCATGCTAAATGTTAGTGTACCATTTGTTACATCACCACCAAAAGTATGTGTCGGAGTCCCAGAAGCATTTGCAACTGTCCATGTATTTCCACCTAAATTAAGTGCACCTCCTGTAGTAATAGTACCATTAACCGTAATATTTGCACCACTCTTTACTGTTAATGCAACACCAGCCCCTGTAGTCAAATTATTAATACTTCCACCTGTATTAGGGAATTCATCTCCCGTTGTATAATTCGCGTTATATTGCCAATTAACACTACCACTAAAAGCTAATTGTCCAGTAACCTTTGTAGTTGTTGCTATTGCACCAACTGTTATAGTACCACCACTAACGGTTACAAGTCCATTCGGATTATCTAATGTACCCTGTGTTAATGTTAAACCACCTTTAAGTGTAAATTGTCCAGAGTTAAAAATTGCTTTTTTAGCAAGTGCTGAAGTATTGATTTGCAACAAAGAAGCAATATTAACATTTCCACCGGTAGATTGAAATGTTAGCTGTTTATTTACAACTATAGTAGCAGGTTCACCACTTACTGTACCATAATCCGTTCCGGTGTTAGCCACAACGATTATATCACCTTCATTTGATTCGGCGATAGCAACAGCGATGGTTCTCTTTGGTCCTGTTACTCCGTCATCAGGATCTGGTATCGTTGGAGATAAACCATTACGGCCGTCGTTACCGCTAAAATTATTGACGTACCAGGTTACTTGTGCAAACGCCGTAGTTCCAAGTAGAACTAAAAACGTTAGCATCAAAAATAATTTGTTTAACTTCATTTTTTTCTCCCTTATTGGTTGAGAAATTGTTTTTGATTAAAAGAAAAGTTGTAATCAAAATTAAGATTACTTTTCACACACACAAACAAACTTACTGGATTGCAAGCCCTCGTCCTTAAGTAGGTATCGGTTTTTTCATGCGTTGTTACCTCCTTATTTAGTTTGTAAATATTGTTATTACTTGTTTCGTTCATTTGTTTTTTCATTATGGTTTTCAAAATATCATTTATGTCATTCTGAACGAAGTAAAGAATCTCAGATCCTTCCTCCTGCCTAAAGCAGGACTCAGGATGACGAAGTAATTCATATTATCAAAAAACTTATATTGTCATTCTGAGCGAAGCGAAGAATCTCTTTTTAGTTCCTTCGTCCTGTCAAAAGCAGGGCTCAGGATGACTCCGTCAGATTCTTCGGTCACTTCGTTCCCTCAGAATGACAACTTCATCATTACCTGTCATTCTGAGCGAAGCGAAGAATCTCTTTTTAGTTCCTTCGTCCTGTCAAAAGCAGGACTCAGAATGACTTCGTTAGATTCTTCGGTCGCTACGCTCCCTCAGAATGACTTTGTAAATTTTCATTTGTCATTCTAAGCGAAGCGAAGAATCTCAGATTCTTCAGAAATTCTTATTTGTCATTCTGCTTCTTTTAAGTGCAAAGAAGAATTTTTTAAAAACATTAACTAAAGAACACAATGTAAATCAATAACTTACAAAAATCATATAGAGTTTTGGTTTAAAATAAGAGTTAGCCTCAAACTTGTCAACAAAAATTTTAAATAAAATTCTTTTCCTGTTAAGTAAGTTACACATTTCAAATCAACCTGTCAAATTTTTTCTCTGCGTTTTCTTTGCGACCTCTGCGGTTTAAGTATTTAACCGCCAAGAACGCAAAGAATTATAAATTATGGACAACTCGTTTAATTCCATTCTTAAGCAACTTAACATTGAAATTTATCAAGTATCCTAATTTACATCCTGATAGTTTCAAATAAGTTATTAATTGAGCCATATGGACTTCATTTAATGCTTCTACAGATTTTATTTCCACTACTACTTTATTATTAATCAGCAAATCAAGACGATAGCCAATATCAAGTTTTACATCTCTGTAAATAACAGGTAATTCTTTTTGCGATTCAACGTATAAACCTGATTTAATCAACTCATACTTCAAACATGCTTCATAAGTCGATTCTAAAAGTCCAGGTCCGAGTTCCTTGTGCACAATTAGCGCACAATCAATCAATATTTTCCCTATTTCATTTTCTGTTAACATATTTAAAATTTTTCTTTGCGCCTTCTCTGCGAACTCTGCGCCTTCCTACCGCAGGCAGGGTTAAATTATATTGAAACCGCCAAGAACGCAAAGCATGCTAAGAGACGCTGAGAATTTTTATTCCATTATGTGAAGAACAATAAACTTTATCAACAAGTTTGTTTAAGAAAATACCATGTTCAACAATTCCAGCTCTTTCATTTAGAATAGAGCTAAGCTCAGCTGGATTTTCAATTTTTCCAAAATAAACATCAAGTATAAAATTTCCTTCGTCTGTTAAAAATGGTTCATCATTATTTTTTCTTAAAACTACTTTTGCACCAAGTGATTCAAGAAAAGATTTTTCACTTTCAAGTGCAAATTGTAAAACTTCAACAGGCACAAAAAATTTTTCACCTAATTTATCTGAAAGCTTTGATTCGTCAACTACTACAAGAAAACTTTTTGTATTCTGAGCAATTACTTTTTCACGCAATAATGCCCCACCACCACCTTTAATTAAATTTAATTCCGAATCTACTTCATCAGCTCCATCAATTGTAATATCGATTGGTTTTAGATCGTTAATATTTTCACTGGACAATTTTTTATAACATTCATTAAGTGAAATTACAGGTATTCCGAGTTGAATGGCTAATTCTTTAGTTTTATTTGATGTTGGAACACCGTAAATATTTTTCAATTTACCTTCCTTAATTTTTTTTGCCAGACTTTCAATTGCGAATTTAGCAGTAGAACCAGTGCCCAGACCAACAATCATTCCGTCCTTAATTTCTTCAACTGCATTTTCTGCAGCTGACTTTTTCAATATTTGAGTTTCTGAATTTTCCATATAAAATCTCGAGCTAATTTTTAAAGAAATAATTGTGCCAGCAAAAATATCTTTGTTTTTGATAAATAAATTTAGGATTATTTTTTGAGTGATGCGAATATTTTTCGCATTCAGGTGAAAAAGTTACTAATTGTTATATTGAAACCGCCAAGAGCGCAAAGATTATGCAAAGAGTTACTGGCGTTCTTAGCGGTTTCAAAATATTATTACCAGATTTTTACAATTTTATCTTCTGGATTACGCATTGGGTCGCCAGGTTTAACATCGAATGCTTCAAAAAATTCTGGCATATTCATAAGTGGTCCATTAACTCTTTGAACAGAAGGAGAATGCACATCAGTTTTAACCTGAAGTTTTAATGCTTCCGGTCGAATATTTGTAGCCCATACCTGAGCCCATCCAAGGAAGAATCTTTGTGCAGGTGTAAATCCATCAATCAATTCACCTTTTTTATATTGCTCTGTTTTCTTAAATGCAGCAAAAGAAATTGTAAGTCCACCTAAGTCTGCAATATTTTCACCAAGTGTTAGAGCACCATTAACTCTAAATGTATCAATTACAACAAAGTTATTATAATGTTCAATCAGTTTTTGTGCACGTGCCTGAAATTTTTCGTTATCTTCTTTTGTCCACCAATCTTTTATATTTCCTTTTTCATCATATTTTCTTCCCTGATCATCAAAGCCATGAGTAATTTCGTGACCAATGACAGCTCCCATTGCACCATAATTAATTGCATCATCAGCCTGTGGATTAAAGAATGGTGGTTGAAGAATTCCAGCTGGAAATGTTATTTCATTTTTGGTTGGAGAATAAGATGCATTAACAGTTTGTGGTGTCATTCCCCATTCTGATTTATCAACTGGTTTACCAAGTTTTTTTAGATTCTCTTTTCTTGCCCATGTAGCTGCTCTTCTTAAATTTTTGAAATAAGAATCTCTTGCAATTTCGAGTTCAGAATAATCTTTCCATTTATCTGGATAACCAATTTTAACTCCAAATGTACTTAATTTAGTAAGAGCTTTTTGTTTTGTTTCATCACTCATCCAGTCGAGATTCTTTATACTTTCTTCCATTGCAACAAGAAGATTATTCACAATTGCTTTTGCTTTTTCTTTTGCTTCTGGTGGAAAAACTTTAGCAACATAAATTTGTCCAAGTAATTCACCAACAGTTCTGTTCAATACTCCAATTACTCTTTTCCATCTTGGTTCAATAACTTTTTGACCTCTTAAAAATTTACCTTCGAACTCAAATTGTTCATTTACAAAAGGAGAACTGAGTGCAGAAGCAGATGAACGCAAAACATTCCACTTAAAATAAATTTTCCAGTCGTTTAATGAAATTTCATCAATTAATTCCGATGCACCTTTAATAAATTTAGGTTGATTAACCACAACAACATCAATCTTATCAATTCCTAAATTTGTAAAGTATTTATCCCAGTCAATATTTTCAGAGATTGATTTCAAATTATCATAAGTCATTTTATTATAAGTTTTATATGGGTCACGATTTTCCAGACGAGTATTAGAAACCTTTGCTAATTTAGTTTCGATATCCATTACAATCTGGGAATAGCGATTTGCAGTTTCTTCATCAACATCAATAAGTTTAAACATATTGGTAACATGTTTTACATATCTTTCACGAATTTCTTTTGAACGGGCATCGTCTTTAGTATAATATTCAACGTCTGGCAAGCCAAGTCCACCCTGTGAAATTATACCAACATTTAAATCACTTTTCTTTGCATCTGCATTTACAAAAAAGTTAAACAATGCAGGAATTCCAGTTGAATGAAATTCTGAAATTAGTTTAAATAGATTTTTCTTATTATCAAGATTATCAATCTGTTGTAAGTAAGGTTTAATTGGATTGTAACCAGCTTTTTCAATACGAATAGAATCCATTCCAGTTGCGTAGAAGTCACCAATTTTTTGTTGTGGTGTTCCTTTATTTAAATTTTTATTTGCTGCAAGTTCTTCTACAATTTCTTTAAGTATTTTATTATTCTGCTCTTCGAGTATAGAAAAAGAAGCCCAGCGAGTTTTGTCATCCGGGATGGGATGATTCTTTGACCAGTTGCCCACAGCAAACTGATAAAAATTTTGTGCGGGAGATACACTTCGATCCAGACTATTTAAATCAAAGGCTTTTGATTTATTATTGTCTTCACCAAATGCAAAGACATTAAAAGAAAAAATTGAAGTAAAAATTAATAGCAGGAATAGAAATCTTTTTTTCATAAAAACTCCTATAAAATTTTTTGAACATTAATTAAGACGATTTTTACTTACAATCGTTTTACTTTTAAGTAAAATTAATACAATTATTTTTTGTTAAAAAATTATTTATTAGGTAATGAATTGTTATTTTGAGTTTGGGAAAGTATGATTGCCAGAGAATCTGACAAAGTCATTAAATGATTTAACAAATATTTAGTAAGAGATACTTCATGCCGCTTTTTGCGTAATTCAGGATGAGACATAATGAACCTACACTGTAATTCTGAGAAAGTGAAACGATTAAAGAATTTTAGATTCTTCACTTCGTTCAGAATGACAAATGAGAATTTATAAAGTCATTCTGAGTCCTGCTGTAGAAAGGATGAAGGGTCTCAAGAAAGAAAAATAAACTTTGAGATTCTTCGCTTCGCTCAGAATGACAGGTAATGATGAAGTTGTCATTCTGAAGGAGTTTAGTGACTGAAGAATCTGACGAAGCAAACATAAGCCTGAGTGAAATAAAGATAAAGAAACAAAAAAGAGATTCTTCACTTCGTTCAGAATGACAATTGTAATGATGAAGTTGTCATCCTGAGTCCTGCTATAAGCAGGACGAAGGATCTATTGAAAGATTCTTCACTTCGTTCAGAATGACAGATGAGAATTTATGAAATCATTCTAAGCTTTGCTTAAAGTTAGGGCTTTGTGTTATTGATTATTAATGTGGCTAAAGCAGGATTATTCTTTGTAATTTTTTTGACTAAACGCATTTGAAGCAGCAAGGTTCAAGTGGAATTTTTTATTCACATATTCTATTTTTTCATTGTCATTCTGACCCCGCTGAAGGCGGGGGAAGAATCTAAATATACAACAAGTAAAACATGAAATCATATTACGTATATATAATGGCAAGCAAAAGTAAGGTTATATATACAGGTGTAACGAATGATATAAAAAGAAGAGTATATGAACATAAGAAAAAAATAATTCCCGGTTTCACAAGCAAATATAACACAACAAAATTAGTATATTATGAAGAGACTAAAGATATAAAAACAGCACTTGCAAGAGAGAAACAAATAAAAGGTTGGTTAAGAAGAAAGAAAATAGAATTAATAGAAAAAGAAAATCCTTTATGGGAAGACCTTAGTAAAGATTGGTATTAAAAAATTTTCTTTGAGAAAAAATAGAATAACAAATAGAAACCGACACTGTAATTCTGAGAAAGTGAAACGACTGAAATATTTTAGATTCTTCACCTCGCTCAGAATGACAATTGTAATGATGAAGTTGTCATCCTGAGTCCTGTTGTAGATGAAGGAGCTAAAAAGAGATTCTTCGCTACGCTCAGAATGACAGGTAATAATTAGTAAATGAATGATTGATAAAATAAAATTGAGCTTTAATCCCATTGATTGTTAATGTGGCTAAAGCCTTTTTTATTTCTTTCTTTTCTTCTCGGTTCACTAAAATGAACTGCAATTTTTAATATTAAATAATTTTTTTATTGCGGTTTGCTTTAGCAAACTGTTCATTGATTTAAATTGGAATCTCAGGCTTAAGTCTCATTTATTCTCAATTATAACTAAAGCAAATTAATTATGATAATTTTAGATTCTTCGCTACGCTCAGAATGACAGATGAGAATTTATAAAGTCATTCTGAGTCCTGCTGTAGATGAAGGAGCTAAAAAGAGATTCTTCGCTACGCTCAGAATGACAATGGTAATATTCATAATGCTATAAATTGATAATGTCACTCTGCGGGAGTGAAACAAATGAATAATCTTAGATTCTTCCCCTGCTAAAGCGGGATTCAGAATGACACGATAATGTCGATAAAATGATATGATAAAGTTGACGCAGTCATCCTGAGGGAATCCGACGAAGTCGGATGACGAAGGATCTGACAAAGTTATTAAAAGTATTATAAGAATTAACAAAGTTAAAATGAAATGCATAGTAAGAGATCCTTCACTCCGTTCAGGATGACAGACGAGTACTTGCGAAGTCATTCTTAGGGAATTCGATAAAGTTGGATGATCGAAGAATCTAATAAAAGAAATAAAGAGATCCTACCTCCTGCTAAAGCGGGATTCAGAATGACATGGTAGAATTGATAAAGTAGAAACAAAGTGATTGAAGATTCTAACGATCATTCCAAACAAAATTTTTTTGCATTAATATATGGATTGCCATTAAACAAAGCAGAGACTACTGCAATAGCATCAACATAATCAATTATTAATTTATAATTATTTTCATTAATACCACCAATTGCAACAACTGGAATTTTTAATTTCTTTTTTGCTTTCTTAAAAAAATCGATTGAGTTTAATACTGGTTCTGATGGTTTAGTTGGAGAAGCAAATACAGCTCCAAAAGCCACATAATCTGCACCTAATTTTTCAAACATTATAGCTCTTTCAAGATCATCGTAACAGGAGATACCTATAATTTTATTCTTTAATATTTTTCTAATTTTATTAAAGCTATCGAATTCATTATTACCAAGATCTTCTTTACCAAGATGAACACCATCTGCATTACTCTCAAGTGCAACATAAGGATCATCGTTAATAATTAATGGAATTTTATATTTATCTGTAATAGATTTAATTCGCTTTGCTCTTTCTAATCTTTTTTCGAAGCCAAAATATTTATCTCTTAATTGAACTAAATTTACTCCTCCTAATATCGCCTGCTCAATCATTTCTTCGAGTTTATCATCAGGAATTAGATTTTCATCTGTTATTGCATAAAGACCTTTTATTCTTTCCATAACCACCTGTGATTTAATGGACCAAAACCTTTTCCAATTTTAATTTCGTTTTGAAGAGCAGATTGAATATAATTTCTTGCATTTTTAATTGAAGAAATAACATCATAGCCTTTAGCTATAAAAGCTGTGATAGCTGCAGAAAAAGTGCAACCAATACCATGAGTGTTGATGGTATTGATTCTTGGATATTCTAAAAATTCAATTGTATTTTCTGAAAAAATCAAATCGAAAACTTTTTCATTTATTAAAAGATGACCACCTTTGATCACAATATATTCTGGACCAAGTTTTATAAGTTTCTCTGCAACTTTTATCATATCATCTTTTGTTGAAATTTCTATTCCAGAAAGTAATTGTGCTTCAGAAATATTTGGAGTAATAACTAAAGCAAGTGGTAAGATTTTTTCTTTAAAATCATTTAATGAATTTCTTTTCAATAATTCAGAATTATCTTTTGAATGAAGGACTGGATCAACAATTAGTTTGTCCAAATGAAAATCTTTAATTGCCAATGCAACATTATCAATTATCTCAGCATTTGAAAGCATACCAGTTTTTACAGCATCAATTTTAATATCATCGGCAATTGATTTAATTTGCCTGTAAACGAGAAAACCAGGCAGGTCATATATTTCATTTATGCCAGTGGTGTTTTGAGCAGTAATGGAAGTGATAGCAGATACACCATAAACATTTAGAGCCATAAAAGTTTTTAAATCTGCCTGAATACCAGCACCAGCACTGCTATCACTTCCAGCTATTGTTAATGCAACAGGTAATGAATTCAATTTTTTACCTAATTTAATTTCATTTCAAAAGCTTTTGCAATTGCCTGCCAGAATGGATCTACTCTTGGATGTTCTAATTTTTTTGTTTCATTATTTTCAACAATCCATCTACCTTTTTCTTCTGGAAGAATTTCTCCAACTACAGCAGACTCAATTCCTTTATTTTTTAATTCATTAATTAACAGATCAACTTTGTGAGGTCGAACTGTTATGACCAAAGTTCCTTCGCTAATTGAAATGTAAGGATCCATATCAAATAAATTGCAAACGGCATTAACTTCGGGAAGTACAGGAATTTTATCTTTATAAATAATGATTCCTTTTTTACTTGCTTGAGCCACTTCGTAAACACCACCTATCACACCGCATTCAGTTGCATCGTGCATTGAAGTAACGCCATCATCTTTAACACCAATTTTAACAGCTGTTAAAGCATCATCTACAGTACTCATTTTATAGAATAAATTTTCGGCTTTAGAAAAAATTTCTTCTCCTAATTTTTCTTTAATATAATTTTTGAAAGTATTAGAAAAAATGCCAACAGCTTCTATTGCTGCTCCTTTAGTAATAACAACGTAATCACCTTCCTGTGCAAATTGTGGTGTTAAATATTTATCTTTTGGTCCAATAGCAATAAAAGTAGCACCACCAACCATAGGATAATCTGTTCCGGTATAACGAGCTGTGTGACCGGTTATTACAGATGTTCCATATTTTTCACATTCCTGATGAATAACTTTCCAAACTTTTTCAAATTCATCTTCTTGAATACTCATTGGAAGATTAAAATCAAAAATAGCATAAGCTGGAGGGAATCCACTTGTTGTAACATCACTTGCTAAAATATGCCATGCAAACCATGCAGCTTTTTCCCATCCATATTGTGGTACAATATAAATTGGATCGGTTGTAACTGCCATTACTGTATTATCTGCTACCTGAACAATTCCAATATCAACTCCATGATTTGGAGGTACCAGCACATCATTTCTTTTTGCACCAAGTTGTGGATAAATATAGTGATTAAAAAATTCTGGACTAATTTTTCCAATTGCAGGAAATTGAGCTTTATTCATATTTACACCTCAATTAATTTGTTATTACGAATTGTGTGTTCAACAAGATTCATCGGGCAGAATGGACCGCACATTGAGCAGGCTTCTGTTTTAGAAGCTCTTTTTTCAAAAATCTTTTTTGCTTCGTTACCATAGAGAGCCAGTTCAAATTGTTTATCCCAATCAAGTTTATATCGAGCTTCACTCATTTTTTTATTTCTTTCAATAGCATTTTTATTTCCTCTTGCTATATCTGCAATGTGAGCTGCAATCTTAAAAGCAATAACTCCATCTTTTACATCATCAACGGTTGGAAGTCCTACATGTTCAGCTGGAGTAATATAACAGAGCATATCGGCACCATACCAGCCTGCAAGTGCACCACCAATTGCTCCAGCAATATGATCAAATCCAGCAGCAATATCCGTAGGAAGCATTCCAAGAATATAAAATGGAGCTCCTTTTGTAAGCTTTTTCTGAATCTGAACATTTGTTTGAATTTCATTAAGAGGTATATGACCCGGACCTTCGACCATTACCTGAACACCAGCTTTACGTGCTCTTTCTACCAGTTCGCCAATAATCATCAATTCTGCAATCTGTGCTCTATCTGTCGAATCGTTAATACTGCCCGGCCTTAAACCATCACCCAGTGATAAAGTTATATCATATTCGTGGGCTATTTCGAGAAGGCGATCGTAATATTTATACAAAGGATTTTCTTCTTTATTTTTTAATATCCATGCAGCAATTAGTCCACCACCACGAGAAACAATTCCAGTGGTTCTATTTTCATTCTGATATCTTCGCAGGGTTTCTATTGTAATTCCACAATGAACAGTTATGTAATCGACTCCCTGTTTTCCATGTTCTTCAATTACATTAAAAATATCATCTGGAGTCATATCATAAATTGAAGATCTCTTAGCCACTTCAAATTCTGCTTCGTAAATTGGAACAGTACCGAGTGGAACTGTGCAAACATCAAGAATTGCATTACGTATAAATTTCAAATCGCCACCTGTTGATAAATCCATAAGAGTATCGGTTCCATATTGAATTGCGACTTTTGCTTTTTCAATTTCTTCTTCAACATTGATATAATCATAAGAAGTACCAATGTTTGTATTGACTTTTACAGAAAGGGATTCACCAATTCCTGTAAAGTTTGTAAGATTTGTATGATTTATATTAGCTGGAATTATTACTCTGCCAAGTTTTACAAGTTCAAGGATTTCAGCTGGAGATTTATTTTCCTTTTCGGCAACATATGCCATAGCATCTGTAATTTTACCAGCACGTGCAAATTCTAATTGAGTCATACTACCTCCATTGTTAATGATTTAATAAATCACCGAAGGAAGTATGGGGAGGGTTAACAGGCTATATGAAAGGATTTAATTTAACCTTCCCTACGCCGGTATTACCCGGATCAGGTTCAAAAGGCCGAAGTCGCATTCTAGACTTCCTCTCAGCCGGGTTGTCCCCAACTTCCTCGGTTTTTACAAATATTAATAATTTTTTTTACAGAATCAAATCAATTAACAAATTTTCTTTTTCAACTAATCAACATGTATAAACTTTACTACCTGACTATAAACATGTTCCACTCCAAGTTCTTTTATGCATTTAAATTTAATATCTTTTCTTGTACAGGTTAATGGTTTGGGTGAATAATAGAAACATGGAGAACATTCAAGTTCTAGTGAAGCAATTTTATAGTTTGTTTTCCATGGATGAATATAATTTTTATTTGTTGGACCAATTATCGCAACAACATTCAATCCCAGTGCAGATGCAATGTGCATTAGACTTGAATCGTTCGTAACAAAAATGTTACATCTTTTCATTACTGTTGCTGTGTGAATTAATGATGATGTATCTACACTTATTGCTGAAGTGGAGTTGATTTTATTTACAACTTCTTCTTTTATGATTTTTTCTTCTGGTCCACCAAATATTAAAATTTTTGCTTTGTGTTCTTCGATTAATTTTTTACCAAGTTCAGCAAACTTATAAGTTTCCCATCTTCTTTTGTCATGATTTTTTAATGTTGAACATCCAGGATGAAAACCAATTATTAATTCATTTTCACTGATATGATTTTCCTTTAGAAAATTTTCACCAAACTCTAAATCTTCGTTTTTGAAATTCAGGATTAATTCAGGTATATCACTAAATTTTTTATTTGTAACTAATTCACATAATCTTATATTTTCTTCGACATTGTGAAGACTATCATCTTCTTGAACTCGGAGATTATTAAGAAAGCCAAGATTCTGAAAATCTTTTCTAAGATATTTAATAGCTACTCTTTCTTGTGCTCCAATTAAAAAATTAATCAGGTTATATTCTTTTCTGTTTGATGGATAAACATTAATGGAAATATCATATTTATTTCTTAAACTCAATACAAAGAGTAATGATTTTAATTTTTTTTCTTTCAAGAATTCCCAGTAATGAATCTTAGATATTTCAGGAAGTCTTTCATAAATTTCCTTTACACCTTTATACATTACAAGGGCATCAATTTGAGAATCGGGGTAATCTTCTTTGAGTTTTTTTAATGCAGGAGTAAACATTAATGCATCGCCAATGCCAGATAAAGCATTAATTAGAATTTTCATAAAATGATTTTTCAACTTAAGATTTATGTTTTATTGAAACTATAGAGATCTGTGCGATTAAAGTAAATTAAAACCGCAAAGGGCTCAAAGAGAGCAAAGTTTTATTTCTTTGCATCCTCTCTGAGTTCTTTGCGACTGCCAGCAGCAGGCAGGGTTTCAATATATCTTAATTACCTTTATTTCCTTCTGCAAGTCTTTTGAACTTATCAATTAAACTTTTTACAGTTACATCATTAGGCAAATAAGTTGACAATTGATTTAATACTTCGAGAGCTTCTTTATACATTTTCAAATTTTCATAATGAGTAAGAAGAACATCATATGGATTATTCCAGCTCGAAAAATCCTGTGGATTTATCTTAAGCATTTGCTTTGCAGTTTTAATTACATCTTTTGCATAAATTGTATATTGTTTCATATCACCTGCAGCATAATAAAGTCGAGCAACATCATGTTCAATTCTATAATCTAAAGGAATAACATCACGTGGAATTTTTTTCTCCATCATATTAAGAGTTTCAATTGCTTTAGAGCTATCTTTCAGATGGTACAAATAATGAATTGCAAGTCTTAAGAAAGTATTTCTATAATTTTGAGTAAGTCTTTCATGATTTTCATCAAAGAAAATAGTTTTATCATTTAAGCCTCTGAACTTAAATCCAGGTCTATAAGTTTTACTAAAGCCTTCAGGTTCATCAAATAATTGTTTTCTTACAATAGGTTCATTAATATATTCAAATGATTGTGCATCAAATTTTTTTGGAACAACTCTTAAAGCAACACCTTCCATCTGTAAATAATCTTCCAGACTCAATTTACTATCTTCAGAGCATGTCATAGCAAAATAAACCGGTCGTTTCCATTTACTTTGCATAATAATATCGAGCACAGCAAGATCCTGAACACGGATTGCTTTAATATTTCCGTATTGAACCGGATTCTTCATTATCCAGGAAATTTTTTTATGTTTTATAACGGCTGTATCGGTAATTCCCCATTCTTTAATTACATCATCAGTTACTGGAATAGATACTTCAACCGGTTCCCATCTTTGCACTGTAAGCTGGTCAATTTCTTCGTCTGTAAAACTCATTGCAACTTTTTCTGCACCATAAGGGGATGTATTCTTAAGTTGTTTAATATACCATGGTGTATTCAAGAGACTCAAATTAGCAATTCTAACATCTCGCCTTACACCTTCGACATCCTGTAAATACCATAATGGGAATGTATCGTTATCGCCATTAGTGAATAATATAGCATTAGGAGCAACACTTTGTAAAAGATTATATGCATAATCCCATGGCACATAATTTTTAGAGCGATCATGTTCAAAATAATTTGCACGATACATATTAGCAGGAACAACAATAAAACCTGCAAGCAAAAGAATAATTGTAGCAGGTTTAAGATTTTTTATTTTATCAAATTTTTCATGAAGTAATTCAATTAAACCACGCATTCCAAGAGCAATCCATAAAGAAAACACAAAGAAAGCTCCAACATAGAAATAATCTCTTTCTCGTGGTTGTGGTTCCTGCTGATTTTGATAAAATGCAGTTAAATAGCCAAGAAAAATAAACATCACCAGAAAGACCGAAGCCATCTTCCAGTCTCTTCTAAAATGAAAATACAAACCAAATAAACCAATAAAAAATGGGATTCCATATAAGTCCTTCCAATCAACTCCACTATCCTGATAAGTCGATACTCTTCCAATATAATTCCAGAATAAATATCTATTAAACATATGATCCATTTGATATCGAAGTAGAAAATCTAAATCACTCGAATAGTTAGTATAAATTAATTGCTGATGTGGTTCGTTTGAATATCTTCTTTTGAAAATTGGGAAATCGCCATATTGTTCACGATTTAAATAAGATTCTAATTCTGTAAATGTTTTTGGACTATTCATATTTATCGGAGTTTCTTGATTGGCACGGATTATAATCATTGCATAAGTTGTAATTCCAATCATTGCATAGAAAATACATTTAAAGATCAGGTTAAAAGTTGGTTTATTATTTTTTGATGACCAATAAATTGCTCCTCCTAAAACTGCAAATAATAATACAGAAACAATTATGTTCATTGTAAAATCGTTCCCGGATAAAATTGTTATAAGTTTAGGTACATATTTAACTATTCCGGGATAAACACCAATTAAAGCAATTCCACCAATGATAATTGGGATATAAAATGAACTTCTTTGAAATATTTTTTTATACAAAGCTCCCATAAATAAAATACTGATCACAATAAACACCATCCAGAATCTTGAATCAATCTGACGAAATTCTTCGTATGAAGGTGGAGTAGATTCATTTTGAGAAGCCCACATTGCAAAAGCAACAAGAATAATAATCACAGAATGGATTATAAAAATTATCCCGGTTTTTTTAAGTACTTCCTCATCGGTTACATATTTTCTAAAGACAACAACCATTACAATAGGAACAATTGCAAGAACAGACATCAGATGAACACCGGTAGAAAGTCCAATTAAATAAGCAATTAGAATAAGATATTTTTCGTTATCTGGTTTATCTGCTTTTTCGTTCCATAAAATCATTAACCAAATTACAAAAGCAATAAAGAAAGTTGAAAATGCATAAACTTCTGCTTCAACAGCATTAAACCAGAAAGTATCGCTAAAAGATAAAGAAAGGGCACCAATTGCTGCGGAAAAATATATTGCTAAAGCATCAATTAAATTATCTGGTTCTTTCTTTCTATAATTTTGAATCAATTTAACAGCAATTAAATAAAGGAGCATCACAGTAAAAGCACTCGATAAAACAGAAATCATATTTACACGAAGACCAATATTCTCAGCAATTGGAAGCATAGAAAATAATCGTCCAAGAATTAAAAAGAATGGAGTGCCCGGCGGATGTGGAACCTGCATTGCATAAGATGATGCAATAAATTCACCACAATCCCAGAAAGATACCGATGGTTGTACTGTA
This sequence comes from Rosettibacter firmus, assembly GCF_036860695.1. Classification (NCBI taxonomy): domain Bacteria; kingdom Pseudomonadati; phylum Ignavibacteriota; class Ignavibacteria; order Ignavibacteriales; family Melioribacteraceae; genus Rosettibacter; species Rosettibacter firmus. Next base: position 271,470 of record NZ_JAYKGJ010000003.1, read on the forward strand.
GATATAAAAACTAATAGGCTAATAAAAAATACAATAGCAGCAATTATGCGATTTAATATTTTATAACTCATTTTTACCACCACAAAATTTTTTTGGAAGATTAACTGTTTGAGTCATTATCAGCTGGTTTTTTAAAAAGATTATCGTAATTCTTTTTTTCTCTATTGACATGATATTTAGTATAAAGTGCTTTTAATTTTTCCATCGATAATCTATCGAGATCTTCATCGTCTTTGTGTCTCTTAAGTAGCATCTTGTACTCTTCTAATTCTTTCGAATCGAATTTTCTTTCGTATCTTTTTAATATTTCAAAGTAATTCTTTTGCTCTTTAGAGCTCATTTGTATTTCCTGTAATTAAATTAATTAGTTAAATTAAGTAAAAATTTAGTTTAATAAAAAGTTATATTTGAAGAAAAGTTTATTATTTTTTTATGATACAGGTTTACAATAATTTTAATCCAGTTGTTTCAATTATTCTTCCAACATTCAACAGAATAAATTATCTCGAAAGAGCAATTAATTCTGTACTCAAACAAACATTTAAAGACTGGGAATTAATAATAGTTGATGATGGTAGCACAGATAATTCAATAAAACTTATTGATAATTTTATTTTAAAGCATGAAAACATTAGATACTTAAGACATTCTAATAGAAAAACACCTCTTTCGACTAATGCTGGCATTTTAGCATCAACAGGTAAATTTATAACTTTTCTAGGAAGCGATGATGAATATAAATCCGAACACTTAAAACTTAGAGTTGATTTTATGAACAATAATACTGATGTTGATTTAATTCATGGTGGCGTTGAAATTATTGGTTTCCCTTATGTAAAAGACAAAAATGATTTAAAAAAATTAATTCACTTATCTGAATGTGTAATTGGGGGAACATTCTTTGGAAAAAGGAATGTCTTTTTTGAACTTGGTGGTTTCAGAAATTTAAGATACAGCGATGATTCAGATTTTTTTGAAAGAGCTCAGGAAAGATTTAAAATTATTAAAGTTGATTATCCAACTTATATTTATTACCGTGATACGCCAGATAGTATTTGTACAACAATTGATGATAATACATAATTAGTTTATTGATAAAAATATTTTTCTTATAAAGTCTAATAAAACACTTCCTCTATTACCTTTGAACCCCAAAAAATTTTAAGAAGAATTTGTTAAGTATTCTTGATAGCATTGTAACTCCCGAAGAATCTAACGAAGTGACCGAAGAACTTCTTATAGTGAAGTAACCGAAAACTCTGAGATTCTTCGCTTCGCTCAGAATGACAGATGAAGACTTATGAAGTCATTCTGAGTCCTGCGTGAAACAAGACGATCTCAAAAGAGATTCTTCACCTCCCCTTTAGTGGATTTCAGAATAACAAAAGAATAAACAGAGATTATTTAAAATGACATAATAATTTTTATATTGCCATATCTTCTTTAATTAACTTTGTAAAAAAGAGGGAGAATATGAACCATTCACTTGAAGTAAAAAATCTAACAAAAAGCTTTAACGGCTTAGTAGCTGTTAATAATGTTTCTTTTGAAGTTCCCGATGGTTCAATCTTTGGACTTATTGGAAGAAATGGTGCAGGCAAAACTACAACTATTAGAATGATGATGGGAATTTATTTACCAGACAATGGAGAAGTAATTCTTCGTGGTACTAAAGTAGGACAGGAATTTAAGAACAATGTAGGTTATCTGCCAGAAGAAAGAGGACTTTATAAAAAAATGAAAGTGCTCGATACACTTCTTTACTTTGCAGAACTTAAAGGAAAAACTGGACGAGAGGTTACAAAAAAGGCTGAAGATTATCTAAAAAAATTTGAGCTGTATGACAGAAGATTTTCTAAAATTGAAGATCTTTCCAAAGGGAATCAACAAAAAGTACAATTCATTGCTACAATACTTCATGACCCGGAATTTATAATACTTGATGAACCATTCGCAGGACTTGATCCGGTTAACACAAATATCTTAAAAAATATCATTCTTGAAATGAAAGAAAAAGGGAAAGTTATAATTCTATCAACACATCTAATTGACTATGCAGAAAAAATGTGCGACTACATTGCAATAATTGATTCTGGTAAACTTATACTCAAAGGTTCTCTATCAGAAATTAAATCGAAGTATGCACAAAGAAATGTAAGCTTATCTTACGAAGGAGATATTTCTTTTCTAAAAGAACATCCCTTTGTAGAAAAAATAGAAGATTTTGGAAATACCACCGGCATTAGAGTAAAAGATTCAAATCAAATACAGCAACTCTTAAGATTGCTAATAGAAAGAAATGTATTAATAAAAAAATTTGATGCTAATGATATCTCTCTACACGAGATTTTTATAGAACTTGTTGGCAAATATGATGACAATAATATTAATATTATTAATTAAGGGGGCATTATGTTTAATTACAGAGTATTAGCAGTAATTAAAAGAGAATTAAAAGAAAGATTATTTTCCAGAGCTTTTATTACAATGACATTATTAATTCCAGGTTTAATAATAGTTTTTCTTGGAGTTCAAGCTTTATTATACTCAACAGAAAGTAAAAATCTAAAATTTGAGTTGATTACAGAAGATCAAGATATGCTAGATAATTTTATGAATGAATTTAATAATTATGATTTTGTAACAAAAAGAAATTATGTGTTTACATATAAAACAATGCAAAGAGAAGAATTTACAAAATACTTGAATGATAAAAGACAGGAAATAATGGAAGAAAGACTAACAGGAATAATTTTTATTCCAGCTTCTGCTCTTGTGAATAAAAAAATTGAATATTACTCAAAATCACCTATGAATATTTCATTATCAAAAGAATTAGAAAACCCGATTAACAAAGTCTTAATAGATTCACATTTTATGAATAGAGCACTCTCACCAGAAGAATTAAATTTTGTACGGCGGGGAGTAGAATTTGCTGGTTTTAAAGTTTCTAAAGATGAAGACATCAAAAAAGAAGGTTATGGAAATCTAATCTTAGCTTATGCATTTACAATTTTACTTTATATGAGTTTATTGTTAATAGGACAGATGACAATGCAATCTGTAATAGAAGAAAAAAGCAATAGAATTGTAGAAATAATTCTATCGTCTGTAAGTCCAGTAGAATTAATGACAGGTAAAATACTCGGTGCATCAATAACTGGTGTTGTTCAGATGGGAATATGGTTATTAACAATTATAGCTGTTACATCTTCAACCTGGCTTGCTCTACCAGAAGATATTCTAATAAGTATTAATCCAAATATAGTTTTGTATGTTTTAATTAATTTCTTTATTGGATTAATTCTGTTTATTTCATTATTTGCAACAGTTGGTGCAATATTCGATAATCCACAGGATGCATCTTCTGGAACCATGCCTGTTATGATGTTAATCATTATTCCCTTTTTCATTTCTCTGTCAATAATGGAAAACCCAAATAAGCCTTATGCAGAAATAGCTTCGTTGTTTCCTTTCTCATCAATAATTGTAATGCCTGCAAGAATGACATTGATTGATGTTCCTTTCTGGCAGCTAATTTTAGCATTAACATTAAATGTATTAACGATATCTGCAATATTTCCTGTTGCTGGCAGAATTTATCGAGTTGGGATTCTAAGAACAGGAAAAAAACCCAGATGGTTGGAAGTAATTAAATGGTTAAGATATAAATACTGATTAATGATGCAATAAAATTAAAGGCTTGCAATTGCAAGCCTTTTTTATTCCAGATCTATTATTAACTCAAAATACTTGTGTAACTATAAATCATAATGTATTGAATCAGCCAATTCTCTCTTCCTTAAAACCCAGAAGGTATAGATAGATAAAATAAATGCAATTAATAACTGAATATATAATGGTGTGTTAACAAGATCTTCTTTCATTAATCCAGACGAAATGAGAATAAATTTTACTGTATAATAAAAAATCTTACTTAATAGGATACTGATAAAAGTCGCAATAAGTTTATTATTAATTTTTGTAATTAACAGAAAAAACAAATAAACATTAAGAGATAATTCAGCAGCAATAAGAATAGTTTTTATTAAAGATGGATGATTGGATATTAACAACGAAAATAATGGCAACACAAAAGCAAGAACATATGCATTTTTTCTTGAAGTGTGAAGTAGTGTAATAATCAACATTATTCTCATCGGTTCGAGTAAATATAGTGGTATACTGGTCAAATGTGATAATGCTGGAGTTAAAGTAATTACCGATAATGATATTAGATCAAATATAATGTTGGTGATTTTACTTTCACTGAGAACTAATACTTTTGAATTCATTTTTTTAATCCACAGTTGTTTTTAATCTTGAATACAATATAATATATATATATCTTATATTAAAAAAAATTTTATCAACAGGGAATAAAATGAAAAGAAGAGAATTCATCAAAAAAGGACTACAGGCAGGCACAATCATTGGTGCTTCTTTATCTTTTCCAGGCTTTGTAAGTAATTATATTTTTAAAGAAAATTATTCATTATCAGGAAATTATGATTTAGTTGCTATCAAAGGTGGCGAACCAGATAAAATGTTCGATGAGGGAATAAAATCACTTGGTGGTATGAAAGCATTTGTAAAGAAAAATCAAACTGTTGTAATTAAACCAAATATTGGATGGGACGCAAACCCGGAACGTGCAGCAAATACCAACCCAAAACTTGTTGCAAGAGTAATAGAACATTGTTACGAAGCTGGTGCAAAAAAAGTTTATGTGTTTGACCATACCTGTGATGACTGGAAAAGATGCTATTCAAACAGTGGCATTGAAAAGGCTGTAAAAGATGCTGGTGGAGAAATTGTTCCGGGAAATAGTGAAAGTTATTATCAAGATGTAGAAATAAAAAAAGGTGTAAAACTTAAAAGAGATAAAGTACATGAGCTTATACTTGATTGTGATGTATTTATAAATATACCGATTCTCAAACATCATGGTTCAACAAGATTAACCATTTCAATGAAAAACTTAATGGGAACTGTATGGGATAGAGGTTACTGGCATCGAACCGATTTACATCAATGTATAGCTGATTTCAGTACATTTAGAAAACCAGATTTAAATATTGTTGATGCTTACTATGTGATGAAAAAAAATGGACCTCGTGGAGTATCTCTTGCTGATGTTGTAATTATGAAATCTCAAATTATTTCTACAGACATTGTCGCAGCAGATGTAGCCGCAACAAAACTTTTTGGAATGAATCCTGATGATATTCAATATATCTCTTTAGCTCATAAACTTGGTGTTGGAACAAAAAATCTGGAATCACTTAGAATAAATAGAATCATTCTCTAATATGAAATCTTCACACTTGCGAAAAATTCGAATTGTTCTTTCAATTTTGTTTTTTATCCCATTAACAGTAATATTGATAGATTTTACTGAACAAATTCCACCTGCTTTTACAAAATATGTTCTTTATTTTCAATTTATTCCTTCATTGCTTAAGTCGTTAGCAGCATTTACTATTTTATCAACAGGATTTCTTTTAGTTTTATTATTAACAGCTTTATTTGGAAGAATTTACTGTTCTACAATTTGTCCACTCGGTTTTTTACAGGATATTATAAACTATATCACAAAAAAAATTAAAAAGAGAAAAAGAAGATTCGAATACTTAAAAGAACAGAAAATTTTAAGATGGTCATTCCTTGCTTTTTGTGTGGTGTTATTTTTATTTGGATTTGCAATAGGAATAAATTTACTTGATCCTTATAGCATTTATGGAAGAATTGCTGGAAATATTTTTAGACCCACTGTCATTGGTCTTAACAATTTTATTTCATCGATTCTAACTAATTTTAAGATTTATTCCTTATATCCTTACGAAATAAAATCTTTTAATCTAATCCCGTTTCTTATAACAATTTCTTTTCTAATACTTATTGCTTACTTATCAGTAAAAAAAGGAAGATTATATTGCAATACTGTTTGTCCAGTTGGCACATTACTCGGATATATTTCAAAATATTCTTTCTTTAAGATAATCATTAAAGATGAAGAATGTTTAAGTTGTGGTCTCTGTGAACGAGATTGTAAAGCAAATTGCATAGATAGCGATTCCAAAATTGTAGATATGAGCAGATGTGTAATGTGTTTTGATTGCATATCACTATGTCCTACAAATGGAATAACATTCGATTATAAAAAATCAATAAAAACACCTGAACCTGAACTTGTAGAGGTTGATGAATCAAAAAGAAATTTTTTAATCTCAACTGGAGTATATTTAACATCTTTATCCACAATATTAGCCCAGGTTAAAAAGCAAATTGTAGTAACCAAACCAAGTACTGTACCAATATTTAGAAAGTATGCAATTTCTCCACCTGGTTCACAAAGTATAAAAAGATTTAATTCAATATGCACTGCATGTCACCTGTGTGTTAGCTCATGTCCTACACAGGTATTACAACCTTCATTTCTCGAATATGGTTTTACAGGAATGTTGCAACCAAGATTAAACAATAAATCTGGATATTGTAATTTTGATTGCAATATTTGCAGTGAAGTTTGCCCAACAGGAGCAATTCTTCCTATTGATATAGAAAAGAAAAAATTAACGCAACTTGGTGTTGCAAAATTTATTAAAGAAAATTGTATTGTTTATACTCAGAGAACAGAATGCGGTGCTTGTTCTGAACATTGTCCAACAAAAGCAGTTCATATGATTCCATTCGAAAATAATTTAGTAATACCAGAAGTAAGAGAGGAATATTGCATAGGCTGTGGTGCTTGCGAATATGCCTGCCCAGTAAAACCATATAAAGCAATTTATGTAGAAGGAAATCCTATTCATAAAACTGCCAAAAAGAATATTGAAGAAGAAAAGCCACAACAAAAAGTAGATTACAAAGAAGAATTTCCTTTCTAATTAAATTTGTATTTTTGTAAATAATTATTCCCAAAATTTTTAAAATCATTATTAAACAAAAGAAGAGGTAAGTATGAATAACTTCATATATCATAATCCAGTAAAAATTGTATTTGGTAAAGGTTCGATAAAAGAATTATCAGAGCTTATTCCGAAAGAATCAAAAATATTAATGACATATGGAGGTGGCTCTATTAAAAAGAATGGTGTTTATGAACAGGTAAAATCTGCTTTAAAAGATTTTAATGTACTTGAATTTGGAGGTATTGAACCAAATCCCAGATACGAAACATTAATGAAAGCTGTAGATATTTGTAAAAATGAAAAAATAGATTTCTTATTAAGTGTTGGTGGTGGCTCTGTATTAGATGGTACAAAATTTATTTCAGCAGCTGCAAAATATGAAAATGGTGATCCATGGGATATTTTATCTAAAGATGCAGAAATAAAAGATGCAATACCACTGGGAGATGTTTTAACACTTTCAGCTACAGGTTCAGAAATGAATATGTGGGCAGTAATTTCACGTGAGTCAACAAAAGAAAAATTAGCATTTGGTCATCCGCTTGTTTATCCAAAATTTTCAATACTCGATCCAGAAACAACATTTTCTCTTTCTGAATGGCAAACCGCCAATGGAATAGTTGATGCTTTTGTTCATGTTCTGGAACAATATATGACATATCCAGTTAATGCACTTGTTCAGGATAGATTTGCAGAAGCTCTACTAAAAATATTAATCGAAGAAGGACCTAAAGCAATTAAAAATCCAAAAGATTATGATACTCGTGCAAATATAATGTGGGCTGCAACTCAAGCTCTTAATGGTAATATTGGAGTTGGAGTTCCTCAGGATTGGGCTACTCACTCAATTGGTCACGAATTAACTGCATTCTATGGACTTGATCATGCAAGAACTTTAGCTATTGTATTGCCTGGAGTGTGGAAACATCAAAAAGCAGCTAAAGAAGAAAAGCTAAAACAATATGCAAAACAAGTCTGGAATTACGAAGGCTCAGATTCTGTGGACAAAGCAATTGAATTTACTGAACAATTTTTCCGTTCACTTGGTATGAAAACTAAACTAAAAGAAAATGGCATTGGAGAAGAAAAATTCGAAGAAATTGCAAATAGATTTGAAATTAGAAACCAGAAACTTGGTGAACACCAGAACATTGGTAAGAAAGAAGTAATTGAAATCCTGAAATTGTGCCTCGAATAAAACTCAAAATTATACTGGCTGTAAGTTATTTGTGCTTACAGCCTATCTTCTCTTTTAATCTAATTAATTAACAATTTTCATTGAATAATTATTTGATTTAGAAATTATAACGACTTTAGAATCAAAAAAGTTAAGAATTGAATTATAATAAGTCATCCAATCAATTAGGATTTCCAAATTTTTGAAATATTTTCTCTAAATGGTCTGCTAACTGAGATGTATAAGCAGTCTTCAATAAATAACCAGAAATATTATACTGAATAATTTTTTCAACAAATTCTTTTTCGTTGTGTGATGTTATAACAACTATTGGTACATTACTACCAGTTTCCCTAATCTTTTGTAAAAATTCCAGTCCATTTAATCCAGGCATATCTATATCAAGAAATATAAGTCCTGGACTTGTTTTATATAGTAATTCCAGACCAGCATTTCCATCTTCTGCTTCAGTCACTTTAATCAGGAACTTTCTTTCTATAAGTCTTTTAAATAAAGTCCTGAATTTACTATCATCATCGATAAGTAAAACCTGGTTCATTTTTATTTAATAAAATATTATTTACAATTTATTATCGAAGTTTTAACTAATTATTTTATTATTAATTGGTATTGAAAAGCTCTTAAATTAATTCCACAAGTTTTATTAAATTAGTTATAGTCTAATTATTTATTGCAATGAAATTCAAACCTTCCTATATAAAATTATTAGAAAGCGGGGAACTTAAAGAGAGAGCAGAAAAAGCTCTCAAAATTTTAGAATCCTGTAGAAGTTGCCCGAGGAATTGTGAAGTTAACAGATTTAAGAACGAATATGGATTCTGCATGAGCGGTTATCTCCCAATTGTATCATCATTTACACCACATTATGGAGAAGAACCTGGATTATCTGGAACTCGTGGTGCAGGAAATATCTTTTTTGGTAATTGTAATTTGAGATGTATTTTTTGTCAGAATTATGAAATAAGTCAAAACTGGAGAAATGAAATTAAACACGAAGTAAGTCACGAAAGATTAGCTGAAATAATGTTGAGACTTCAGTCAATGAATTGCCATAACATTGGATTGGTCTCTCCCACTCATTTTTCTGCAACAATTTTAAAATCCATTTACATAGCAGCTGAGCGTGGCTTGCAACTTCCAATTATTTATAATACTAACGGATACGATTCAGTTGAAATCTTAAAACTTTATGATGGAGTAATTGATATTTACTTGCCAGATTTTAAATATGGCAATGATGAATACGCAAAAAAATACTCACTTGCAGATAATTATTTTGAAATCACAAAAGCTGCAATCAAAGAAATGTTCAGACAAGTAGGTGATGAGCTTATCTATGAGAATAATGTTGTTGTAAGGGGCTTGATTATTCGTCATTTAGTTCTTCCAAATGGTTTAGCAGAATCTGAAAAAGTTTTTAAATTTATTGCAGAAGAACTAAGTCCAAAAGTTCATATTTCGTTAATGTCTCAATACTATCCAGCAAATAAAGCTTATAAAGAAATTTTACTGAATCGTACAATTAGAGAAATCGAATATGAAAGAACACTTGAATTAATGGATAAATATGGTTTACACAATGGTTGGATTCAGGAACTTGATAGTTTTCATAATTACAGACCACACTTCTTAGAAGATCGAGAAAATCCTTTTAGATAATTACAAAAGTCATTTTATCATAAAATTAATATTTCATAATCTCTTCAAGTTCTTCACTTTTTATTTTAAGTAAACCATTTGGAATTAATCTTGGTGTTAAAGTTTTCCAGTTTTTATCTTTTGAAAAAATTTCTTTAAATATTGGTAATGCTTCATTTAATTTCCCATTATTTGCAAGAGCAACTGCAGTCCAGTATTTCATTTCAAGATTATCTGGAAACATTTCCATTGCAGCATTATATTCTTTCATAGCTTCTTCCATATTATTTTTTTCTACAGCCAGATCTCCCTTGTTCATATGTTCATAAGCACTATGAATCTTTAATAATCTTCTTAGTTCTTTCAAAGGTTCAGGATTATCATCAACTCTTAAATCTACAATTTTATCTTCCCAGATTTTACCAGTAGGTTTTCCAGAAAAGACAAGCAAAGCAGCTGATTGTTTTCCTCTAATATCTCCTCCTGCATTTTCTGCTGCTTCGAGTGCAATTAATAATCTTTCTGCAAGTGTTCCTTTAGACAATTCAAAAGCTTTAGCCATTGCAGGCCATACATTATCATTTGCCATCAAATTTGCCTGAACAGAAAATCCTTTTCCAGTAATATGTCCTGCAGATTGAATACAATTTTTTCCAGTATATGCAGCTACATTTCCTTTTGCATCAAGTACTGCAAGTTGACGATAATCTCTTCCTTCGTCATTTTCAATTAATACATTTACTACCTGCTGTGGTGTTAATCCATTTTTTAAAAGTTCCAATCCTCTTGGACCAAAAGAAGGATTTACAAAAGATTGCGTTGCAATAACTCCAACTCCAGCTTCGCCCCAGCTAACAACTGTGCCCACAGAAAACCAGTGCGATTGAACTGCAACTCCAATTTCACCAGTTGTTGAATCATAAGCTACAATTGAATATGTATTAACAAGTGGATTTGCTTTTTCAAAAACTTGAGAATAAGTAATTGATACTAAAATCAAAAAGTTCACGAAAATCACTTTAAATGTTTTCATAACTTTCTCCTTATGTAATCAAAACTAAAATAAAACTTTTTCTTATATATAAAAACAATAAATTTGCTATTGATTATTAATTGCTTTTATTTTCGTTTATCTAATTAACTAATTAAAATTTATTCTGGAGTTACAATGAAGTATCTAAAAATATTTTTGCTTTCTACAATACTTACTTCAATAATATTTGCACAAAATACAAAAGAACAAAAGATAGAATTAAAAACACAGGATGATTCTATCAGTTATAGCATTGGGCAGAACATCGGTAAAAATTTGAAAGACGCTGATCTGAATATCAATTTTGAACTTTTATATCAGGGAATGAAAGATCAGGTTAAAGGCAGTTCATTATTAACAGATACTGATATTCAGAGAGTTATGATAGCTTTTAATCAAAAATTAATTGCTAAAAGAAATGCACAGTTAAAAGCTCAAAAAGAAAAAAATAAAAAAGAAGCCGAAGCTTTCTTAGAAGAAAATAAAAAGAAAGAAGGTGTTGTTACTTTACCAAGTGGTTTGCAATATAAAAAATTAGTTAGTGGCAATGGACCTTCGCCAAAAGAAACGAGCATAGTTAAAGTTCATTATGTAGGTAAATTAATTGATGGTCGTGAATTTGATAATTCATACAAAAGAGGCGAGCCAGCAGAATTTCCATTAAATCAGGTTATAAAAGGATGGACTGAAGCTTTGCAGTTAATGCATGTTGGTGATAAATGGATTTTATATGTACCACCAGAATTAGGTTATGGAGAAAATGGGGCTGGAAATACAATTGAACCCAATTCACTTTTAATTTTTGAAGTAGAATTACTTGATATATTAAATTAACATAAACCATATATAAAAACGCAGATGAGAAGGAACAGTGAAATTAATAAATCATCTCATCTGCGTTTTTTTAATTCGCTAAAACTTTTCTTAATGCTTCATTACTTGCATTTATAGTTTTCTCGAGATCTTCAATTGAATGTGCAGTCGAAACAAACATCGCTTCAAACTGGGAAGGTGGTAAATAAATACCTCTATTCAGCATTTCGTGAAAATATCTGGCAAATAGTTGTGTGTCTGATTTCAATGCAGATTTATAATCCATAACAGGTTCTTCAGTAAAAAATAATGTCATCATAGAACCAATTCGATTTAACTGATAATTTTTACCCAATGATTTAATTCCTTCACGAATTCCATTTTCAAGATAAGCTGAATTCTTTTCAAGTGTATCATAAATTTCAGGATGATTCTTAATGTAAGAGAGAGCAGCATAACCAGCACTCATAGCAATTGGATTACCACTTAATGTTCCAGCCTGATAAATTGGTCCACTTGGTGATATCATCTCCATAATATCTCTTCTTCCACCATATGCTCCAACTGGCAATCCACCACCAATTATTTTTCCAAATGTTGTTAAATCTGGTTTAACGTTGAATAATTCCTGTGCCCCTCCTTTAGAAAGGCGGAAACCTGTCATCACTTCATCAAATATTAAAATAATTCCTTCTTCACTACAGATATCTCGTAACTCTTTCAAAAAATTTTCTTTGGGAATTACTGTTCCCATATTTCCAACAACAGGTTCAATTATAACTGCTGCAATTGTATTTCCATATGATGATTTATTTTCTTTAATCAACTTTTTAAATGAATCGATATTATTAAATTCAGCTATTAAAGTATCTGCTGCATTTCCTTTTGTTACACCCGGTGAAGTTGGAACACCAAAAGTTAAAGCACCACTCCCTGCTTTAATTAAAAAGAAATCTCCGTGACCGTGATAACAACCTTCAAATTTTATAATCTTATCTTTACCTGTAAAACCTCTTGCAGCACGAATTGCACTCATTGTTGCTTCGGTACCACTATTTACCATTCTAATCATCTCTATAGAAGGTACAAGTTCAGTTATAAGTTGAGCAATTTTTACTTCGAGTTCTGTAGGAGCACCAAAACTTGTTCCATTTTCCAGTGCGTTCAATATCGCCTGTTTAATAAATGGTGGATTATGACCAAAAAGGTGTGGACCCCAGCTACCAATAAAATCGATAAATTCATTACCATCTACATCAATCATCTTGGAACCATATCCCTTTGAAATAAAAAGTGGGGTACCGCCTACTGATTTAAATGCTCTCACAGGTGAATTTACACCACCAGGAATATATTTTTTTGCTTCTTCAAATAGCTTTTCACTTAATTGCGTATTCATCTATTCTCCTGATTAATGAATTAAAAATATCTAAAATTATTTGCTAAAATAATTAATTTAATTTACTTATAAGCTAAAAAGAAAAGTAAGTTATTATTACAATCTGTATTATAAAAACACGACTTTAATTTATTAGAATATTATTAATCGTGATAATTTTTTATAATTCTTACTATATCCTGATTCTCTGTCTATTTTTTTATTTTGAATTGAAATAGTTATTCAGCCATAATATCTTGTTAATGAACGATATAATTTATAGTTTTGAAACCCCGGATAAAAATTAATTTATAGTATGAACAACAAAGTATACATTGAAACATACGGTTGCCAGATGAATTTAGCTGATTCAGAATTGGTAATGGGCATATTAAAAAGAAAAGGCTATGAAATCACAAAAGAACTCGATTCAGCCAATGTAATTCTTTTAAATACATGCAGTGTAAGAGAAAATGCAGAAGAAAAAATTTTTCATCGTTTAGATCATCTAAAAAGTATTAAAAGAGGGAAGCCTTCTACAGTTATTGGTATATTGGGCTGTATGGCAGAACGACTTCGCAAAAATTTGATAGAAGAAAAGAAAATTGTTGATGTTGTAGTTGGACCTGATGAATATAGAAGATTACCAGAATATCTTGATATGGCTTTTGGAGGTGAAAAAGGAATAGGTGTAAAACTTTCGAGAACTGAAACATACGAAGACATAGAGCCTTATCGAGAAGAAGGAATTAGTGCATGGATTGCAGTAATGAGAGGTTGTGACAAATTCTGTTCATTTTGTGTTGTACCATTTACTCGAGGCCGCGAAAGAAGTCGTTCGCTCCATTCAATAGTTGAAGAAATCAAAAAACTTTCTGATCGTGGATTTAAAGAGGTTACTTTATTAGGACAAAATGTTAATTCTTACAGAGATGATGGTCATGATTTTGCTGATTTACTTGCAGCTGCAGCCAGGGTCGATAAAAATATGAGAATTAGATTTACTACATCACATCCACAGGATTTATCTGATAAACTTTTATATACAATTGCCGAACATGATAATATTTGTAACTATATACATCTTCCTGTACAATCTGGTTCAAACAGAATTTTAGAATTAATGAATCGTTCTTACACTATTGAACATTATCTTAATTTGATTGAAAAAGCTCGTAAGATTATTCCAGGATTAAGTTTATCTACAGATATAATTGCTGGTTTCCCAACTGAAACAGAAGAAGATCATCAGATGACACTTAATGTAATGAAAGAAATTCGCTACGATGGAGCATTTATGTTTAAATATTCTCCAAGAGAAGGAACAAAAGCATATAATATGGTAGACGATGTTCCCGAAGAAATTAAATTGAGAAGATTGAATGAAATTATTGAATTACAACAGGAAATTTCTTTTGAAATTAATCAGCAATTAATTAACAAAGAAGAAATTATATTAGTTGAAGGATTGAGTAAAAAATCAGATCAATTTTATTCTGGCAGAACCGATACAAACAAAGTTGTTATCATCCCTCGATATGATAGCATAAAAATTGGTGACTATGTTAAAGTAAAAATCACTCGCGTTACTTCTGCAACTTTATTTGGTGAAGTAGTTTAAATTTCCCAATCTCAGCACATTATACAATAGAACCATTATTTATTTACTACATTTTCTTATCAAAAAACTTCAAATTGCTTTATCTTTGTTATCAAATTATTTTATTTTTTTAAACATATGCGCATTTAAGGATTCTATTATTTTTAATAAATGACAAACTAAATACGGATTTAAAATGCTTCACAAAATTATTGGTAAACAACACAATTCAAAATTGTGTTTTGTATGTGGTTTAAAAAACAAATTTGGAATTAAGGCTCATTTCTACATTACAGAGAACAAGGAATTAATTGCAATTTTCAAACCACTTGAAGAACATCAAAGTTATCCCGGAAGATTACATGGTGGAATAGCATCTGCAATTTTAGATGAAACAATCGGTAGAGCAATTTTAAATCATCATCAAGAAGAAATTTGGGGCGTCACAATTGAGTTGAATGTAAAATTCAAAAAGCCAATACCATTAAATGAAGAATTAAAAGTAGTAGGAAGAATTACATCTGAGAATAATCGTCTTTTTGAAGGAAGTGGTGAAATTATTCTGGCTAATGGAGATATTGCTGTAACAGCAACCGGTAAATACTTAAAAGTACCATTAGAAAAAATTACAGAATTCGACAAAGAAGAAAATGAATGGAAAATTGTTAAGCTGGAGAATGATCCAGAAGAAATTGAAATATAATTATTCAATATCGATTAATTTAGGATAATTATATAAAACAATTCCCGATAATATTAACAAAATTACTCCATTAATCATTACTGCTAAATGAGCACCAAAATGTTCTGCAAGTGTACCAATTAATAATGAACCTATTGGCATTAAAGCAAAAAAACTAAAACTATAAATACCCATAATTCTTCCTCTAAACTCTTCTGTTACTAATGTCTGAGTTAGTCCATTTGATAAATTATTAATTGCAAGAATAGCAGCTCCAATAAGTATCAATAAAGTAGATGATATTACAAAGGTTCTATTAAAAGAAAATAGTATCATTAAGATTGGAAGTGAAATCATACTAAAGCTCAGAACTTTTCCTCTGATTAAATATTTACTTGTAGAAGCAATCATTAAAGCACAGAGTACAGCTCCAATACCTCTTGCAGTTTGTAAGAATCCATTAGTTGCTGCATTACCATGTAATATTTTTACTGCCCAGTCAGGGAATATAGTTACAATACTAATTCCAAACATGCTTGTAAAAGCTACAATTAACATAATTAACAATAATAATTTTTGTGTCCTCAAATATTTAATGCCATCTAAAAATTCCTTTGGTGCAGATTTATTTTCCAATTTTTTATTTATTGCATTTAATTTCATACGTAAAAGATTATAAATAACTGCAATAAATGAAATTCCATTTATAGTAAAACACCAGGCAGGACCCAAAATTGCATAAACAATTCCTGCGACAGCTGGACCAATTGCAGCTGCAGTATGAAACATAGTTGAGTTCAAAGCAATAGCATTTATTAATGCATCTTTTTCAACCAGTTCATTAACAAATGCCTGACGTGCAGGAGCATCAAAAGCATTTATAACACCAAGTAAAAAAGCTAAAAGAATTATATGCCATGGTTGAATTAGTTTTGAAAAAGTTAGAAATGCAAGTATAAATGCAAATATCATCATTAATATTTGAGTTACAATAATAATATTTTTTCTCGGGAATCTATCTGCAATTACTCCACCATAAAGCATAAATAACCAGGTAGGAATTCCACTTGCAAAACCAACATATCCAAGAAATGCAGGTGAATGTGTCAATTCATAAATAAAAAATGCCTGTGCAGTTGTTTGCATCCAAGAACCAAAGAGAGAAACAATTTGTCCCTGAAACCATAATTTATAATTCGGATATTTTAAGGCTGCAAAAGTATTCTTAATTGTAAATTTAGGTTTTAAATCGAATGTTTCTGAATTCTCTTTCTTAAATAAATTCATTTTAATAATAAAACAGAAATTATATCATTCTCAAATAAAATTATTAAAGCCAGTAATTTGAAATAAGCATTGTTTTATTTTTTCTTATTATCAAGATATTTAGCCACATCTTTTGCGAAATATGTTAAAATCATATCTGCTCCTGCACGTTTAATTGCAGTAAGAGATTCAATCATAACTCTTTCTTCGTCAATCCATCCTAATTTTGATGCAGCTTTTATCATCGAATATTCACCACTTACCTGATATGCTGCTGTTGGCATTCCAAATTTTTCTTTAACACGCCAGATTATATCAAGATAAGCACCTGCAGGTTTAACCATTATAATATCTGCACCTTCTTCTATATCAGATTCTGCTTCTCTTAAAGCTTCGAGTGCATTTGCAATATCCATTTGATGAGAGCGTCTATCTCCAAAAGCTGGAGCTGATTCTGCTGCATCTCTAAATGGCCCATAGAATCCAGATGCATACTTAACAGCATAACTGAGAATCGGTATTTCAATAAATCCATTTTCATCAAGTATCTTTCTTATTGCTAAAACTCTTCCATCCATCATATCAGATGGAGCAACTATATCTGCTCCTGCCTGTACATGTGTTAATGCTTCTTTAGCAAGTAATTCTACAGTCTTATCATTTAATATTTTTTCTCCATCTAAAATACCACAATGACCATGAGATGTATATTCACACATACATACATCTGTTATAACTAATAAATTCGATGTGTTCTTTTTAATTTCTCTTACTGCACGTTGAACTATTCCTTCAGGATTATAAGCTTCTGAACCCATTTCATCTTTATGTTCAGGAATTCCAAATAAAATAATAGCAGGAATTCCAAGTTGTTCAACTTCTTTACATTCTTCAACAAGCACATCTATTGACATCTGATAAACACCTGGCATAGATCGAACTTCTTTTTTCACATTTGTTCCAGGTACAACGAATAGCGGATAAATTAAATCATTCTTACTAATTTGTGTCTCGCGTACCATATCGCGGACTACTGGATTATATCTTAATCTTCTTAATCTTTTAATTGGAAAGGTTGCCATTTTTATTCTCACTTTTTTAAAATTATTTAATATTCAGAAAGTTATTCATTAATTTACTTACAAATATATTAACAAATACAGCATTAATTAAAATACAGGATCAGCTTTATACAAAAACATTGTCATATAAATAAATTTATTTTCGATTTATCAAGTAACTGGGAAGATTCTTTATCTAATAACCAGATTAATTTTCCTGAATCTGGTTGAACATAACTGGCAGGATATTTTTCAGAAATGCTGTTTTCATTTACAATTTCATAAACTTTTTCTGATTTATTTTTTCCTGTTACAAGAAAAATTACCTTAGCAGCATTATTAATAACTTTTCCAGTAAGAGTTATTCTTTTCTGTTTTGTTTGTGGATGAATAGAAGTAACACAAAATTGATCTGAAAAGAAAAGTTCTAATTGTTCAGGAAAAATAGATGCTGTATGTCCATCTTCTCCCAATCCAAGCATAATCAAATCGAATGATGGGACTCCATTAATAATTTTTAATTCATCTAAAAGTAATTTCGAATATCGAGGAGCTTCTACTTCAGGAATCTCTTCTCCTTTCATTCTAAATATGTTTTCTTCTGGAATATTCACATACTTCAATAAATTATTATAAGCCATGTTATAATTACTCTGTTCATCTTCTGGATTTACACATCTTTCATCACTCCAGAATATTTTTATTTTACTCCAATCAATTTCATCTTTATAATCTTTAGAAATAGACAAAAATAAATTTTTAGGCGTTGCACCACCTGAAAGTGCAATTGTAAAATAATCATCTTTTCTAACATCATTAATTTCTCTTTTCAAATATTCAATAGAGTATTTAGCTAAGGAATCTATGTTATCAAATACTATTATTTTATCATTTCTCATAATTCACAATAAGTATTATTATTAGAAAGATTACGACAAGGATAATGCCATGAAATATTTTTTTCGTCGAATAATTTATTTGCTTCCAGTGGTCCCCATGTACCAGCAGGATATCCATATAATGGTATGGAGTGATTATTTTTCCATGCATCAATTACTGGTGTAAGAAATTTCCATGCTGCAATTACTTCTTCTGTTCTTGCAAAGAGTGTATTATCTCCCTTAATTGTATCATATAGAAGTCTTTCATATGCTTCTGGTAATCTTTGTGAAGCAAGCTCAGCGTATTTGAAATCAAGATCTATATTCTGTACATCAAAACCCTGTCCAGGAGTTTTAATTCCTATTTCAAGTAACATTCCTTCATCTGGTTGAATTCTAATAATTAATTTATTACAAGCTTCATAAATATTATTTCTTGAAAAAAGAAAATGAGGAGTTGGTTTAAAGTGAATTACAACCTCAGTCACCTGAACTGGAAGTCGTTTTCCTGTTCTGATATAAAATGGGACACCACCCCATCTCCAGTTATCAATAAAAAATTTAATAGCAGCATAAGTTTCTGTCCGCGATTCTGGATTAATATGATTTTCTTCTCTATAACCTTTAATATATTCATTGTTTATTGTAGATGAAGTATATTGCCCTCTTACAGCAATAGAAGAAACTTCTTCAATTTTAATCGGTCGAAGTGATTGAAAAACTTTTAAGATTTCATTACGAATTGAAAGAGGTTCAAGTGATGAAGGTGGTTCCATTGCAACTAATCCAACAACCTGCAATAGATGATTCTGAATCATATCTCGCAAAGCACCAATATTATCATAATATCCACCACGGTTTTCAACACCAATATTTTCTGCTGCAGTAATTTCAATGTGATGAATATAATTTCTATTCCAGAGAGGTTCGAAAATACCATTGGAAAACCGTGTAACCAATAAGTTTTGAACAGTCTCTTTTCCAAGGTAATGGTCAATACGAAAGATTTGTTCTTCTTTCCAGTGTTTTAATAATATTTCTTTTAATTGTAATGCAGAATCAAGATCATATCCAAAAGGTTTCTCAACAATTATTCTTTTCCATCCATTATCTTCTCTATTTAATCCCACAAGAGCTAAGTTTTCAGGAATTTTATAATATAAATCAGGTGGTGTAGATAAATAAAATATTGTATTTCCATTTATATTACTTCGAGTTCTTAATTCTTCGAGTCGTTGATTTAAATAGTTATATGAGTTTAGATCATCATATTGAATTTGTTCATAGAGTAGATGATCAGCAAATTCTTTTAGGCGAGAAAAATCACCAGATTTATAATATTTTTTTATAGACTCAATCATTAATTCTCTAAAACTTGCACTTGAAATCTCTGTACGGGCAGCCCCCACAATTAAAAATTTTTCTGGAAGCATTTTATTAAGATAAAGTGAATAAAGTGCTGGAATTAACTTTCTTTTTGTAAGATCTCCAGAAGCTCCAAAAATTACATGTATATGATTGTTATCCATAATTTCATTAATTATTTATTAAATACAAATTTGATGCTGGAAATTTCTGAAGGTATCAGAATTAGTTAAGAAAATTATACGAAATAAAAATCAAATTAATTATCAATGTTCTGAGTTCTTATTTCAGAATTTTTTACACAATCTCCAACAGAAATTCCACCCCTGTAATTGCCACTTAAAAATATACCTGGATTATTGCTTTCAAATTTTTCAAAATAAAGTTCATGTTCAATATAACCGAGATTATATTGTGGGATTGCTTTTTCCCAGAATTTATCTTTTAGAATGAGAGGATCACTTTTTATCTTCATAATTTCTTTGAATTCTTTAAGAACTATATCTATAAGTTTTTCTTTCTCAATATCAAATAAATGTGGTGAACGTGCACCACCAATAAATAAAGTAAATGCAGCTTTATCTTCATCACATCGATTTGGAAAGATTGCAGAACTCCAGATTGCACCAAGAAAATGTTTTTGTTCTTTCGAGGGAATTAAAAATCCAAAACCATCTAAAGGTGTTTGGACACTTTCTTTTTTAAATCCAAGATATAAAACCATTACAGGTGGATAATAAATTTCATTCAAATGATTTGACAGTTCAGAATCTAATTCATCAAAGATCTTTGATGCCACATAAGCAGGAACTGTGGAGAAAACTATATCAGAATATATCTTATTTAATTGCCCACTTTTTTCATAAGTTATTTCCCATTTATCATCAACTTTTTTTACTTTTTTAACAATGCATTCATATAAAATATTTTGTTCTAATTTTTTAGCAATTGCTTGTGGAAAAGATTGCATCCCATTTATAAATGAAAACATCTTTGCACTTTGTTTTGATTGTTCAGCTCTTTGCTTTCTTTCTTTTGCACCTTTTATCATTCCTTTAATCAAACCACCATAGACTTCTTCCAGTCGATATAATTTGGGAAAAGCAGATTTAACACTTAACTTTTCAGGATCACCAGCAAATACACCACTAACAAATGGATCGATTGCATAATCAAGAAATTCACCGCCCAATCTTCTTCTTACAAATTCAGCAACACTTTGATAATATCCATCTACGGATTTCCCAACAAATGGTTCTGCAAGTAATCTTAGTTTGGCTTTTGTAGAAAATAATTTTGTCTTAATAAAAAGGAGAGGATTCATCGGTAGAGCATGAAGTTCATTATTTTTTAAGATGTATCTATTTTTTGATGATTCATTTGCATAAACAAATTCATCTACCAATCCTACTTCTTCAACAATTTGACGAATTAAAGGTGTTGTTTCAAGTCCACTATTTGGACCATAATCGATCAAAAAATTATCAATAATTTCAGTTTGCATAGAGCCACCAGATTTGCTGGCAGCTTCCAGTATTTTTATATCAAAACCTTTTTTAAAGAGCCAATAAGCAGAAGTAAGACCCGATATCCCTGCACCAAGAATTACAATTTTCTTACTCATACAGTTCTCCAGAATAATATTTCATTTTACCTAATTCAAACCTCTTCTTTTTAAAAGAGCATTAACTTTTGGTTCGCGACCTCTAAATTTTATGTATAGAACCATTGGATCTTCAGTTCCACCTTTTGATAGAATAAAATTCCTGAATGAATTTGCTGTTTCTGGATCGAACAAATTACCTTTTTCTTTAAATGCTTCAAAAGCATCGGCATCGAGAACTGCAGCCCATATATAACTGTAATATCCTGCTGAATAGCCACCAACAATATGAGCAAAATTTGTTGTTTGATAACGAGATTCTATTTCTGGAATTTTTCCAATTTTATCAAAACATTCTTTTTCAAATTGAATAACATCTCTTTCTACAGTGTCTGTAATTGTGTGCCAGTCCATATCCAAGAAAGATGCTGCAAGATATTCAACAGTTTCAAATCCCTGATTAAACAATTTTGAATTTTCGAGTTTATCAATTAATTCTTGAGGAATTACTTCTCCAGTTTGATAATGTTTAGCATACATTTTAAGAACTTCTGGTTCTAAAGCCCAATTCTCCATTATTTGTGAAGGAAGCTCAACAAAATCTCTTGGTACCCATTTAGTACCATGATAAACAGTGTTTGAAAATAAAGAATGAAGAGCATGACCTAATTCGTGAAACAAAGTATTTACTTCATCAATGCTCATCAGTGCAGGTTTATCGGATGTAGGTTTTGAAAAATTGCCAACATTATAAACTAATGGCGTAATAAATTTCCCTTTAATATTCGATTGACTTCTAAAACTGCTTGACCATGCACCACTTCTTTTTCCATCACGTGGAAAATAATCTGCATAAAAAATTCCAATATGTTTTCCATTTTGTTCCTGAACTTCAAAGACTTTAACATCGGGATGATAAACTTGAATATCATTTCGTTCAATAAATTTTATTCCATAAAGTTTTGATGCAACTTCAAAAGCTCCTTTCAATACATTTTCCATTTTGAAATATGGACGTAACATTTCTTCATCAAGTGCATATTTTTCCTGTTTTACTTTTTCTGCATAATACCACCAGTCCCACGGCTGTAATTTAAAATTACCTCCTTCTCTATCAATAATTCTTTGCATTTCTTCTACTTCCATTTTAGCTCTTTTAATTGCTGGTTCCCACAATTGATGTAAGAATTTATAAACATTTTCAGGATTCTTTGCCATATTTCTTTCAAGAACAAAATCTGCATGTGTTTTATAACCAAGAAGATTTGCTTTTTTAACTCTTAGAGAAATAATTCTTGAAATTATTTTCTTATTATCAAATTCATTATTGTTATTGCCACGATTAATATATGCTTTAAATAATTTTTCTCTTAATTCTCTTTTAGGTGAATATTGAAGGAAAGGAATCCAGCTTGGTTTTTGTAATGTAAAAACCCATTTGCCAGGATAACCTTTTTCATTTGCAAGTTCTGCAGCAAATTTAATTACATTTTCGGGCAAGCCAGCAAGATCTTCTTTTTTATCTATTACTAAAGCAACAGCATTTGTTTCTTTAAGTAAGTTTTCGTTGAATTTGAGTGACAAAACTGATAGTTCTTCATTAATTTTTCTTAATTCATCTTTTTCTTGTTTATTTAAATTAGCACCACTTCTTACAAAATCGATATAATAAAATTCAAGTAATCTTTTCTGTTCCTGCGTTAAATTTAATTTATCTCGTTGATCGTATAATACTTTTATTCTCTGGAATAATTTTTCATTCAAATAAATATCATCACGATGTTTTGAAAGCATTGGTGTGACTTTTCTTGCAATTGCTTGAAGTTCATCGTTTGTATTTGCCCCCTGTAATCCATAAAAAACACTTGTAACTTTATCAAGTAGTTCACCACTTAATTCCATTGCTTCGATTGTATTTTCGAATGTTGGTGGTTCAGAATTGTTTGCTATTTTTTGAATTTCTTCCTCTTCAATTTTTATTGCTTCTTCAATAGCAGGTAAAAAGTGTTCGGTTTTTATTTCATTAAATGGTGGTGTCTGGAATGGTGTATCCCATGTTTTAAAAAATGGATTATTCATAAGTTTACTCTCTTGTGCTTTTGAGGTTGATAATAAAATTAATAATAAGAATAAAAGTTTTGATTTCATTTTTATACCATGATTTTTGTTTTATAAATCGAGTTAATAGTTATTTCTTTCAATGTATTTTTTTTGTGGACTTATGTTTACGGTAATAATTTTCAATCATGTCTTTTATTCAAGAGAATGCAAGGAATTACTGTTATGTCATTTTAAGAATATTTATAATCAATTTTGAATAACATTTAGTTTTATACTCTTTGTAAAATATTATATAGAATCTTATAAACTCAAAACCACTTAATCCTTTCAATCTCAGCGTGCTCTGTGGTTAATTTAAATATCTTGCAGAAATATCATTGAATAATTTTATACATTACTCATTACTAAATCTAACAATGCATCTACAAATAAATCAGAGTCGTTCAAGCCTGTCATAACATAATAATTTTCTATACCCGATTCTTTTGCAACATGTCTATATTCAATATCCAGTTCGTATAAAGTTTCTATATGGTCAGAGACAAAGCTTATTGGTACAATCAATAAGTTTTTAATTCCATTTTGACTGAGTTCCTCAATCATTTTATCTGTTGCAGGTTCAAGCCATTTCATTGGTCCAACTTTACTTTGAAAACAAAGGTGATATGGATGAGAATAATTTCTTGCCTTCATTACTGCTTCCATAGTTTCTTTAATTTGATGACTATATGGATCGCCATTCTTAACCAAGCTTACTGGAGTTCCGTGTGCACTAAATACAATATGAATTTTATCTTTAACATCTTCAGGAAATTTTGAAATTGTCTCATCAATTCTTTGATTAATTGCTGCAATATACTTTTCGTTAAGATAATAACTCTTTATAAAAATTAATTTATCACTTTCATTTTTATAATATCGATTCCATTCATTAAAAGAAGAGCCAGTGGTTGTAATTGAATAATGTGGATAAAGTGGCAACAAAATTACTTTCGAATAATTTTCTTTTTCAATTTTATCGACTACTTCTTTAGTAAAAGGTTTCCAGTATCTCATTGCAACATAAACATCTGCTTGAAGATTCTTTTTTCTTAATTTTTCTTCAAGTTTAGATCTCTGAATTTCTGTCCAATGACCAATTGGTGATTTACCACCAATGAGTTTATATTCTTCGATTACTTTAGGTGCTCTAAAATGTGATATGAGTTTAGCAAAGAGTTTTTGTCCAACTGGAATTTTGAAAATATCAGGGTCACAAAATAAATTATAAAGGAATGGTTCAACTGCATCGAGTGAATCGGGACCTCCAAGATTTAATAATACTACTGCAAATTTACTCAATATAATTTCCTTTCATTTATTAGAAAAATATACTTTCAAATTGTTCTTGAATATTTTGCTTTATCAATTTTTTGTTCGATATACCAGTCAAAATTCATAGCTATATTTCTTATTAAATATCTTCCCATTTCAGTAACAATCAATTTTCTATTTTTCAATTCAACCAGTCCATCTAAAATAAATTCATTCAGATTTTCAAGTGAGCGTTTGAAATAATTTTCAAACTCTATATTAAATTGTGTTTCGACAGAAGAAAAATCAAGTTCAAAGTCGCACATAATTTTTGTTATTACATGTCTTCTTAACAAATCATCATCGCTTAAGTATATACCTCTTTCTGTAGGAATAATCTCATCATTTAATTTATTGTAATATTCTTTTTCTTTTTTCACATTTTGAGCATAGCATCTACCCACCTGACTTATACTTGTAATTCCAAATCCATAAAGGTCACAACCTGCATGAGTACTATATCCCTGAAAATTTCGATATAACTTTTTTTCTTTGAGAGCTTTTGCAAGTTCGTCATCTGGTTTGGCAAAATGATCCATCCCAATAAAAACATAACCAGCATGAGTAAGTTTTTCTGTAGTAGTTTTTAGGATTTGCAACTTTTCTTCCGGTCTGGGTAAATCTTCTGGTTTTATCAATGCTTGATGTTTTTTAAGCCATGGCACATGAGCAAAATTAAAGACAGCAATTCTATCCGGTGATATATCAATAATTTTATCAACAGTTTCTGAGAAAGATTCTACAGTTTGAAAAGGGAGTCCATAGATTAAATCAATATTAATACTATGAAATTTTAATTCTCTTATCCATTGGATTACCTGTCTAGTCATATCTTCTGGTTGAATTCTATTAACAGCTTTTTGAACTTTTTCATTGAAATCCTGAACTCCCATACTAATTCTATTAAATCCATTATTTCTAAGAGCTTCGAGATGTTCTTTTGTTAGACCTCTTGGATCAATTTCACAACCCTGTTCGGCATTCAAATCAATAATAAAACTTTTTTTGATATAAGAAATTAAATCAACTATTTCATCTGGAGTAAGATGAGTGGGTGTTCCACCGCCCCAGTGAAGTTGTACAACTTTTCTTCCTTCAATAATATATGAGCGTAATAAATCAATTTCATTTTTTAAATAACTAAGGTATTCCTTAATTCTATCTCGATTTCTTGTTATTATCATATTACAACCGCAGAAATAACAAAGTGTATCACAATATGGAATATGAAAATAGAGAGAAAGATCCGGCGGATTTTCTGCGTTATTAGTTCTTATAATTTCATCAAGATAATGTTCAGATGTAAATGATTCATTAAATTGTGGTGCTGTTGGATAACTTGTATATCGCGGTCCCGGCTTATCATATTTTTTAATAAGATTTAAATCTATTTCAAACATATATTTTCCCTTCCCATATTTTAATGAAATAATTTACTTTCTTCTTTTACTACTTCAACTAAATATTTTGCATGTTCTGGATTAACATCTGGTAATATTCCATGACCAAGATTAAAAACATGTCCACTTCCATTACCAAAAGAATTCAAAATCATCAATGCTTCTTCTCTAATTTTTTCTTTTGATGCATACAATATAGCTGGATCTAAATTCCCCTGCAGTGCTACTTTTTTCCCAATTTCATTTTTTGCTTTTCCTAAATTAATTGTCCAATCGAGACCAAGTACATCTGCTCCGCAATTTGCTAATTTGTCCAGGCAATGAACTCCTTTAGCAAATACAATTACAGGTTGATTATCTCTTTTAATTTCTCCAATAACTTTAGAAATATATTGAAGAGAAAATTCTTCATAATCTTTTTCTGAGAGTAAACCTCCCCATGTATCAAAAATTTGAACTGCATCTGCACCAGCTTGAATTTGTGCAGTGAGATAATCTGCTACAACTTCGGATATTAGATTTAATAATTTATGTGCAAAATCTGGTTTATTAAAAATAAACTTTTTTATTTCAGAAAAATTTTTCGATCCACCACCTTCTACCATGTAAGTCATTAAAGTCCAGGGAGAACCAGAAAATCCAATAAGTGGAACTCTTCCATTCAATTCTTTTTTTGTAAGATTTATAGCATCAAGAACATATTTTAGTTTATGTGATGGATCAGGTTTAATTAATTTATTAATATCATTTTCATTTCTAATAGGTTCATAAAGTTGTGGACCTTTACTCTCAACTATTTCGAGTTTCATTCCCATTGCTTCTGGTACAACAAGTATATCAGAAAAAATTATTGCTGCATCAACTCCAAGAAAATCCACTGGTTGAATTGTAACCTCTGCAGCAAGTTCAGGTGTTTTACACATTGTAAGAAAATCATACTTTTCTCTTACTTTTCTATATTCAGGTAAATATCTACCTGCCTGACGCATAATCCAAATTGGTGTTCTTTCTACTGGTTGCTTTTTACATGCTCTTAAGAACAAATCATTTTTTAATTGCAAAATTCCTCCATTAATTATCAAACAAGATTTTTCGTTAGATTAAAATATTCAATTATTGCATCTGCTACTCCTTCAAGAGTATAAATTTTAGGAACAATATTAACATTTATTTGATTACTTTTTATCTCACTTTCTGTTGTTGGTCCAATAGCACATATAGTTACATTAGTAAAATAATCCACAGGATCATTTATATTCATTAACTTCAAATAATTTTCGAATGAAGATGGACTTGTAAAAATAAAAACATCAGGCTTTCTTGAAGTTATTATTTTATACTCATCTTCTAATTCACTCAAATCGTTTACGACAACATCATAAATTGGAAGATTAATCACTTCTGCTCCAAGTTCAGTTAATCCTAATTTTAATTCTTCTCTTGAGAGTGCTGAACCAGGAATTAATATTTTTTTATTATCAATTCCAAATTGCGAAAACTTTTTTATCAAACCTTTAGCACTAAATTCTTCGGGTATTATGTGTATATAAATTCCATTTGCTCTACATTCTTCTGCAGTTGTTTTTCCTACAACAGCAATTTTTGTACGAGATAGATCAAGTTTATAGTCAGCTAAAATTTTTGCAAAAATTTTAACTGCATTAGCAGAAGTAAATACAATAAAATCATATTTAAGAGATTCGCTCATTAATTCATCAATAACTTCAGTTCCATAAATAGGCTTTATTTTTATTGTTGGAAAGAATATTAATTCTGCTCCTTCATTAATTAACTTCATAAGTGAATTTTTAACTTCTAATCTGGATTTAGTAACTAATATTAAATGATTTTTCAACTTCAATGTTTACCTTCTTTGTTGTAATATTTCTTTTAATACTTCAAAAGCTCCTGCTTTCAGCAAATCTTTTGCAAGTTGTTCTCCTAATTTTTCGGGATTATTTTTAGAACCACGAATTTTTTTTCTAAAAGTAACAGAGCCATCAATAGAAGCAATTATTGCATCAATATAAAGTCCATTTTGTTTAACCTGAGCAAAAGCTCCAATTGGAATCTGACATCCACCTTCTAAATATTTTAATAAAGCTCGTTCTGCTCTAATAGCAATAAATGTATTTTCATCATTAATATTTTTTAAAATTTCTTCTGCTAAAATATTCTTTTCATTAATTTCGATGCCTAAAGCTCCCTGTCCAACTGCAGGTAATATTTCATCTGTTGAAATAATTGATGATATATATTTATTCATTTTTAATCTTTCAATTCCAGCTCTTGCAAGAATAATTGCATCCCAATCAGATTTTAAGAATTTATCTATTCTTGTAGGAACATTTCCGCGAAGTTCAACAACTTTTAAATCTGGTCTTAAATGTAAAAGTTGTGCTTTTCTTCTTAGAGAACCTGTTGCTACGATTGCTCCTTCTTTAAGATCATTAATGCTAATTCCTTTCTTTCTTGCAATTAAAACATCTTCAACGTTGTGACGTTTTGTTACAGCAGCCAATTTTAATCCAGCAGGAATTTCTGTTTGCAAATCTTTTAAACTATGAACTGCAATATCTATTGTTCCTTTAAGTAATTCTTTTTCGAGTTCTTTAGTAAATAAACCTTTATCCCCAATTTTTGAAAGAGCCACATCAAGAATTTTATCTCCTTTTGTTTTAATGATTTTTATATCAACAGAGAGATTTTTGTTTTTTCTTTCAAGTTCTTTTTTTACAAAATTTGCTTGCCATAGAGCAAGCTGGCTACCACGACTTCCAATTATTAATTTTTGTTTTTTCAAAACTATTCCCTTTTATTAGTTTCTTTTCCATCAGATTTATTTATATCGAGCAAAAACAATTCTTTAATTATTGCAGTACGAGCTGCTACATCTTCTATGTTAATTCCAGATTCTGCTATTTCACGCAGTTTAACAGTAGGATTATGAAGTAATCTTCCTATTAATCTTCTTGTCATATCTTCAATTTTAGTATAATCTTCTGCACTCACCTTATTTTTAATTTTTTCAAGTTCATCATTTTTTATTTCGTCAAAAAATTCTCTTAGAGATTTAATAACTGGAACAACTTCAAGTGTATTGTACCAGCTAAAAAATTCTACCATCTCTTCCATAATAATTTTTTCAACTTTTGGAATCTCATTTTTTCTTTTTGCAATATTCTGATCAACAATAACTTTCAAAGAATCCATATCGTGATAAAAAACATTTTCAATATTTTTTACTTCGGGATCGATGTCACGTGGTACTGCAATATCCATTAGAACCATTGGAGTTCCTTTTCTTTTCTTCATTGCATTATAAATATCATCTTTCGAAAGAATATAATCTGGAGCACTTGTAGCACTAATTATCACATCAAAATTATGAATGGATTCTTTTAAAGATTCAAAAGGAATAATATTGCCATTAATTTTATTTGCAAGATCTTCGGCTCGTTTTAGTGTTCGATTAGAAATAGAAATTTTTCCAATTCCTTTATCTTTCAGATGAATAGCTGCAAGTTCACCTGTTTCGCCTGCTCCAATTACGAGTGCCGATTTTTTATCCAGTCCAGCAAATATTTTTTCGAGCACCTGAACTGCGGCATAACTTACAGTTACAGCTCCTTCGCCAATTGTTGTTTCTTTAATTGCTCTTTTACCTACCTTTAAGGCAGTATTGAATATTTTTCTTATAATAGTTCCAGTAAAGTTTAAGTCTTCTGATAATTCAAAAGCTTCTTTAACCTGTCCAAGAATCTGACTATCACCAATTACAAGAGAATCGATTCCAGATGCAACGGAAAAAATATGCTTAATAGCTCCGCAAGAAAAATATTTTGTAAAATTTTCTTCTTTAATATTCTCAACAGGTTTAAACTCGAGTAGTTTTGTTATAATCCGATTTGAATCCAGACTCTGATTTTTAGATATGCAGAAAATTTCTGTACGGTTACAGGTTGAAATAACAACACCTTCACTAAAATCATTTTTAAGAACTGGAATAAGTTCTATAATTTCATCTCGTGAAAGATGTAGTGCTTCCAGCAATTCAATTGGAGCTGTTTTATGATTTATTGAAATTCCTATCAAATTCATATTAGTTTTCTAAATTAATCCATTAATACAAACACTTAATCATTTTCATTAATCAATAAAAAGAGTGGAATGTTTTTGAATATGTACTTGTAACAATTAATGAAATTAAAGTCAATAAAAATCCACACAAAGAAAAGATAATAACTTTCTTACCATACCATTTAGCTAAAATTTTACTAATTATTCCTGTTCCATAAGCCAGCCATACAAATGCAGTACCAACTAACTTGGGATCAAAATAACTAAAATTCGGGAATGCTTCTGGAAGCCAGATTGCACCAATTACTATTGCAACAGATAAAAGAGCAAAACCAATTACAACTGAGTAAAAGCTTAACTTTTCCAGAATTTCTAAACTTGGTAATCGGTTAAATATCAAACCGAATTTATTATTCCTTAAATTTTTATAAAGAATTAAAAATAACAAACCATAAACAGCAGATATTGTAAATCCTGAATAACCAAGAATAGCACTAACTACATGAAGACCCAGCATTCGATTTCTTAAAACTTCCGGGACTACATAATTATTTTCCAGTGATAGTGAAGAAATGGTTTGAAATATTAAAGAAAACAGTACAATAAATGAACCGGTAGCTCGAATATCTGTTAGTAATTCAAGTATGAAATAAGAAAATGAAACAGAAAAAGCCAGCAACGAAAATATCTCGAATTTATTTGTAATAGGTGGATGATCAAATTCGACTGTTCTAATCATCAAATAAAATGCATGAATAAAAAGTGTAATAAATAGAAAAATCCTTTTAGAATTTTTAAATAAATTCTTTTCAGTAAAAAAATCATAAGTGTAAATTAAAAATACAATCAAATACAAAAATGGAATTAAAATATTTAAACCATTTATTGTAGATATCATAATTATCTCTTTTTGTTTTATAAACCTAAAATAAGCTCCAATAATTCAAAATGAAAATTACGTAAAAATAAAAAAGCCGTCCCTTAAAAAGCAGAGACGGCCTATGTTATAGATATTTTTATTAAAATAAATCAACTTTTCCATTTATATGTTTTGTTTTATCTACAATTTTACCATACTTATCAACTACGCCAACATGGCATGTACCGCATGATTTTAATTGAGATTCAATATGACCCTTAGGTGGTAAATCGTGACAGGTTCCACAAGCAGCTTGAGATCCATCAACTTTATTCCATACCGGCTGAAAGTTATTGCCAGTAATTTTATCTTCAACATATGCAAACTGATAAGTAGAATTTTCCTTTTTGAATTCAAAATTTCCATGACAATAAGTATTACTGCATTTATAATCATTAAAATTATAAACTGGATTATCACCTAAAGAACTAAAACTACCAAATACTACTTCTGCTCTTGGAGTATTATCAATATGACCACTTGAATTAAATTCAGATGGAATTGTATGACATTCATTACACTGAACTGCTTTTGCAATATCAGAATCTTTCAAATGAATTTCATGAGCACCCACACGAAAATCATCTGTAAGTATTGAACCATTTGTTGCTCTTGGTGGTGCTATTTTTGAAGCATTATTAAAATCTCCGTGACAAGTATTGCATGCTTCTGGTCCTTTTGATTGCTTATGACAGCTATTACAGGTTGGGCTTGTAACTCCACCTGAATAATCTTTTCCGTGACACTGAGAGCATTTTGACAAATCCCAATTAATATTAGCTATAAATTTTCCATGAAACTTTTCTGATTCTAAATTATTAATTTCATTAGTATGTACAATAATAGATGAATGGCAATCAAGGCAACTTACTTTTGCAGTTCCACCAGAGAAATTTGCATCATGACATAGTTTACAGCCATCGAGTTTACCATCAATTAATTTTTTACCATGAAACTCTTGAGAAGTTTTTACCAGAGCATCTTTTCCATGAACACTAAATTTTTCCGGTGGAGTAATATCATCCTGAATATCACTACACGAAATGAAAATTAAATTCAATGCTGTAAACAAAATGAAATAAAATTTTATGTATTTCATATTCAACCCAAAATTTTATTATTTATGACAATAACCGCAAAAACCTACACCTTTAATTCCATTAGGTCTTGCATTGGCATCACGATGACATGTATAGCATACTGAATTTGCATCACTATGCCAATCTCCATCCTGATCACTCATAAAGCTTCTTATATGAGTTTTGGGATTTGTACCTTTTATTCCATCATTATCAACATGGCATAAAATACAACTTGGGTCAGCACCTTGAATATCATGGCAGGAAGTACACGATTCAATATCTCTTCTTGCAAGTTCTGCATGAAGTCCACCACCTGTTCCAACACCTATAGTAACAAAGTTCGATTTTCGATGAGATGCAGGCATTGTTCCTTCCATCGAAAAATCTCCAGATGCAGAGTTGTGGCATTCAGCACAAAATGTTTCAACCTGATGACATGTCTGGCATTCACTGGATTTATTATTAGCATCAACACCGTGTGTAAATCGATAATTTAAATCATGTACTCTGCTTAATTGTTGCTGTTTTGTATTATCAATAAACTTATGTGGTGAATAAGGAACATAAAAATCTTTTGCGGTATTGCTTTCTGTAATCATTGTTGTAGAGACATGACAGGTTTCGCAAAAATCATTATCGTGACACATCTGGCACTCTGCATTTTCAGCATTAGCACTGAACTTATGAGATTTCATGAAATTAACCTGTTGATGATCCTGTGGAATTAAATTAACAGTAGAGATATGACACGTTTCACAATTATTTGTAGCAACACTTTGATTATTATGACAGGAAGCACATTGATTCATTTTTGGAAAAGCTGCTGCTGATTGAAAAGCATAATCAACTTCTTCTATTCCTTTGTGGCATACAATGCAATCCATCTTTTGATCGATAACATGCTTCTTATGATTAAATATTAACTCAGATTCTTTTTGAATAAGTTTTTCATTAACATCTTCGTAATGGCATGTATTACACTTATCTGTATCTTCAACATCGTGACAGGTTGCACATGCATCTTTTTCAGGTAATAATCGATCCTTTAAAGATATACTTTCAGCAGCTTTTGTGTGACATGTTGTGCACTCTGCAATTTCTTTATGCAATGAATGTGAAAATTTAATTATGTTCTTATTGGTTTTCTGTGGTTCTACTCTTTCATTTACCGCAGCAATTGTAAGAAAGATTGTAATTGAAAGAGCTATGGCTGCATAAAATATTTTTATTTTCATAATCTTTAAATGTTTGTATTAAACAAATAATTTATTTTGAACATTAATCTCAGATCGTTTTTATAAATCTTATTATTAAAATATTGTGTCTGGAAATCGAAAGAAAATGTTCTCCATGGTCTTAAGTTTAATCCACCAATAAATGAAGTTACTGAGTTAATATTATCATACTTTGATAATTTATAATTAGAATAAGTAATACCAATTGAAGGAGTGATAAAACCTTCAAAAAATGATCTGGCAGCAAATACAGAAATAGCATCGAGTTCACCAATATCTCCAAATGTTTTTCTGTAACTTAAGCTACCAAAGTTTGTATTTGCTCCCATTGTAATTCGAGATGAATGTTCGCTTCCAAATTTCACATCACCGAATTTCAACACAAATGTATATAGATTAGAAACATTATAATCAATACCACCTTCTATTTCCTGGCTATTTCCATAATCAAAAACAGAAAAAATAGAATTGTATCTTACCTTTGGTTCTCTCAAATTATAATAAAAGTTAATTCCCATATCTTTTGTAGCTTTTAATCTTCCATCAAATTCAATTCTCGATGTTTCTTTATAATTCAAATCATATTCATAACGAGTATTAACATCCAGAATTTGATTGTAATTATAAGTAGCATCTGCAGAAAGATATTTATACTGATTAGATTTTGTTTGTATCAATACTGTAACTAAATCCAGATTTTCGTTTAATCTTTCAGCATAGTAATCAAGTGGTTTAAAATTCTTATCGAAATATGAAATTCCAATTCTAAAATTTTTCAAAGCATATGCTTCAAATCTTCCGCCCAAAACATAATTATTTGAAATATCGTCAATTAATTCAAATTTTTGATAAGCTGGAACATTTCCACCATAGAATCCCATTAGAGAAAAACCAGAGTATTTAATTTTCAAATTAATTCCATCAAATAAACCACCAGCTACTGGAGTTATTAAAGGTTGTCTTCCAATCTTAATAGAAACAAGGTTGAATAAATCTCTTGCTTCCAGATAAAGATTATAAAATCTCGTTCTTGGGTCTGCATCAAGAACATTTCCAATATTGCTTTCAAAATTGAATCTGGTTCGCAAAGAAAATTTGTTGTAATTGACATTGAGATTCAGTGTTTGATAAGTTCTGAAAAATGTTTCTGAGTTGTTTACATCGTTAAATCTTTCAAATGAATAAACAGAAGAAGTAAATCTGCCATTGATATTCTGGGCAGAAATAATCAATGGCATTAAAATTATTAATGAAATTAATTTTTTCATTTTAGTCCTGCTAAGATTTTAGTTTTTTGGTACTTTGTGTTCAATCTTAGACCACATTTCATCAAATTTAAATTCTTTATAAGTTGGACTTTCAGGATTATGGCATGTTTTGCAATATTTTTCAATTTCTTCTTTATTTTTCCAAATAATTAATCCATTTTTAACAGATTCTTCTCTGCTTTTCATTACTTTAAGTGATTTATAAGCAGAACCAGGTCCATGACATGTTTCGCATTGTACACCATCTTCAACTTTAAATTTTGCACCAATTAATTTTTTATCTACATCGTAACCAGAAGCATGACATTTCAAACACTTTGGATTTTCAACTGCTTTTACATCACCAGAAAGTTTATTAGCTTCTTCTGTTAAAAGTGCTTTGTAAGCATTTGCATGTTTACTTTCCTGCCATATTTTTAACTGCTGTCCCTGTTTTTCTGTTTTGTGACATGTTCCGCAAACCTGAACACCTTCATAACTAAATTGTTGAGAGTATCCTTGAGCTGGTAAAATAAAATAAATTAATACTGCAAAAAATATTAATGTGCTTGTTTTCTTTAGCATTGTAAAATCCTCCTGATAGTTAATAAACAATTTATTCTGTAAGGAAAATAGCTTAATCATTTTTTATTGGCAATCATTTATTTTCATTTTGTGATTGTGTATCCCGTCCTTTATTTTTTTCTTTTTCTTCTGAATTTAATTTTTCTTCGAGCCATGTTTTTAATTCTGGATCGTTATCAATTTCTGAATCAATAATTATATCGGGATTTAAGCCATGCTTTTTAAGTGTTGAAGTAAATAGCAATGTTGAATTACTTAATCTTTTATAATCTCTTTTTCCAAGTTGATATTCTTTCCATTCAAGAACAACTCTACGAAAATGTTTTTCGTGATGATGACGATAATTATGTAATGTCATTTTCCCATCTATCCAGGTTAAACTCATCGGGTATTCATGTGGATGAAAGATTACAAAAAACCAGTGCCATACAAGAATTGCAAGAGTTGCTAATATTGCTTCGTAAAAATGGATTAATTCACATACTTTAATTAACCAGACTGGAGCCCAATCGCCTACTATTGTTGGGAACCACAAAATAAATCCAGTTAATCCCATTACAATTGTTCCCCAAATTAAAGCCCAGTATTCAGCTTTTTCGGTGTAATCAAATTTGTCGTATTGTGGTTTTTGTTTTCTTAATCCCAGATAATAAAG
This sequence comes from Rosettibacter firmus, assembly GCF_036860695.1. Taxonomy (NCBI): domain Bacteria; kingdom Pseudomonadati; phylum Ignavibacteriota; class Ignavibacteria; order Ignavibacteriales; family Melioribacteraceae; genus Rosettibacter; species Rosettibacter firmus. The sequence goes on from NZ_JAYKGJ010000003.1 coordinate 307,519, forward strand.
TATTGTCTCTTTTGCATCCAGTACATCATTAAATGTTGGAATTAAATTTTTAAGGACTTCTCTACCACGAGCTGTAAAAATCAAATATCCTACATGATAAATTCCAGTACCAATTAAAACTATTGCTGCCCCCCTATGAATATACTGACGAGCAGTTTCAGTCATTCCAAACATCTTCAACAATTCGCCCCACCAGGTTTGACTATATTTTAATGCAAATCCTGTAATTGCAAGTGTAATAAATGATATTAACAGTAAAAGATGTTGAATAACTTCGCTTTTGGTAAATCTTGGAATTGTAATTTCATTTTCAATTCTTCTTTTCTTTTTGCGAATTTCATAGATATAAATCAACAAGTTGTGTAAAATCATTCCACCTATTACTGAAATTATAAGCCAGAAATAAATATTAGCAATTAAGTTTTCAATTTTTGAAGCTGTTCCATTCTGAGTTTTATGTGAATAACTTTGAGCAAATACTGGAGTTGCATTTGTATGGCATTTTTGACAGGTTTTAGTAACATTATTAATATTTACACTTGATTCTGGATGTTCACTTGGTAAAATTTTATGAACACTATGACAATCCACACACATTGCAGCATCTTTATCTCCACGCATTACTGCAAGACCATGATAGCTATCCTGATATTGTTTAGCCTGTCCCCCACTTATTCCAAACCTTTCTGCAATACGTGGATTTTCATGACAAACCATACAGGTTTTTTCTTGAAGTTTCTTTGATTCTTCTCTTTTGTCGATTGTAGTAATTGATTGTATACTGTGTTCACTATGGCAATCGTTACAAACAGGTGATTCTCTAAATCCTTTTTTTGCTCTTATCCAGTGAATTGATTTTTGATATTCTTCTGATTCCTTCGGATGACATTGACCACAGGTAGAAGGAATATTAAACGAAGAAATTTTTGAAGTTGGCTGAACTTTATTTTTAATATCATGTACGCCATGACACATTGTGCAGGTTGCTGCATCAAGCCTGCCTTTTTCTACTAATTTACCATGAACAGAATTTTTATAAGTTTTGCCAGGTGTAGGAATTCCAATATCATATTTTTTAGCTAATTCTGGATTGTCGTGACATTTTCCACAGGTTTCTGCTAAATTTGTTGGATAAACTGAACTTGATGGATGTTTTACTTTTTTAATATCATGCGAACCATGACAATCCCAGCACTTGGCTGCATCATCAATCCCTTCGCTTAATGCAATTCCATGTATACTTTCACTATGTTCTTTAGCAATTTCTCCATGACATACATAACAATCTGCTTTCTTTGTCGATTTCAAATTTTCAGGATGATCTTTAAGATTATTTGCAATAAAGCTATGACAATCAGAACATTCAAGATTTTTATGAACTGAGCTTGGGAGTGTGAGTTTTACATCAACTTTTTTATGACAGGCAAGACAATTACTTTTGTCAACAGCTGTTGAATGATATGCTTTTAAAATAGGTTTTGCTTCGTGACATTTAGCACAATACAGCTTTGATTTCAAAGAATTTTCTAACGGAGGCTTAACTATTTCATGATTTCCATGGCACGAAACACAATTTGGTGCATTTTTTATTTTTAATCTATGATGGATATCTGCTTTTACAGATTTTTCTTTATCATCGTGACAGTTAATACAATTAACCTTTTTTACACCTTTATCAATATGTTCTTCATCAGTTACATCTTCATGGCATCCCTGACAATCAATTGCATCTTTATGAACAGACTTATCAATAGAAACTTCGTGGCAATCGGCACAATTAAATTCTTGAGCATTTATATAATTCAATAAAATAGTAAATAAAAAAGCAGTAATGAAGAGAAACCTTATCTGAATAGAACTCACTTAATTCTCCTTATTAATGGAACAGCAAATTACATCAAAAATTGTGCTTGAATTTTAATTTTTTATTAATCAAAAAATACTTTTAGATAATAATTGAATGAATTCTATAAAATATTCTCCCAATAAAATTATTATTTATAAGAAAAAATTTTATTAAAAATAAGATAAAAGACTTACATATCCTATCAAATTATAAACATATTTTCAATAGGAGATCAATTTTTTTACTTTCTAAAAAATTCTCCTGTGATTATATACCACTCCTTCTCGCCAAGATTTTCAAGCTGTCCCCAGTAAAGTTCTTCAGAGGATTCTTCTTTGACAAATTCTTTAATCTTATTAATATATTTTTCAATTTCTTCTTGATAAAAAGTAACAGCACTTTTACCAATTTTGAGTAATTGCAATTCTGTATCTAATTTATCTGCATCAATTATGCAGATCCAGTTTTTATCGTAAGGAGTAAAATCAAGTGATTCAAGATTTTCTGCTAATTCGTGGTTAATCGACTTAACCAATCCACTGACAGGAGATAAAAATTGAATTGTTTTTTTATTTTGTCTTACACTAAAAAGAGGTTGTCCTTTTTGCACATTCATACCAAGATTTGGAAATTCAATACTATCAATTTTACCAATTAATTTTTTTGCAAAGTCGTCCAGTCCAACTTTAACACTTCCATCCTGACTAACAGCCGCCCAGCAATGTCCTTCTGAAATAAATACTCCACCTGGAATTGCAAATTCACTTTTACCAACTTTTTCAATCTCTGGAATATGAGCAATATGAACACGTGGTTTCAATTGTTTTTGAATTCTATCGTGTCGTTTAATTAAGCATTTCTTGGTGAATTCAAGCAGTTCATCTTCTGTAAATGGTTTTTGGACATAATCCATTGCACCAAGTTTCATACATTCAACTGCAGTTTCAACTGTTGCATATCCAGTAATTATAATTACATCAATATCTGGACGGAGATATTTAATAGTTTTTGTAACTTCAACACCGTCCATTTCTGGCATTTTTAAATCAGTAAATACAAAATCATAATGATGAGATTTAACAAGGTTAATTGCTTCTGCACCAGAGTTTACAGTGTCAACAGAATAGCCATCCAGTACAAGAATTTTTCTAAAGCTATCTAAAATTATATCTTCGTCATCAACACAAAGAATCCTTGCTTTTGGATTTGGGACTTCAGCCCTTTTAAGTGATTTTACTTCTTTACCAAAATCAACTTGAACAACTTCTTTAAGAATTGCTTCGCGTTCTTTTCTTATTTTCTTTTCGTTTACTTTCTTAATAGCATATCTTATAATCACATCTGCAATAATTACTATGATAAGTAATAAAATAAATAATAGCATAAATTTTCTCCTTATTAAAATTATCTATCTGAACAACACGGTATTAATAATTTTTTTTCATATTCAAAGTTGTTTGGAATTATTCTATAAATCCAACCTTCGAAATAAGGATCTTTTTCAATAATCGAAATATTAGTTAATAACTTTTCATTTCTATCAATAATCCTGCCACTTAAAGCAGAGTATAGATTGTGGATATCTCCTTCTTCATCTTCAAATTTTGCAAGTAATCCAGCCTGATTAATTTTTTCATCCAAATCTAACAATTCTATTCTTTTTAGATTATCAATAGTTTTCAGATATAAATTTGTTGCTCCAAGTAATACTGTCCCATTAAAATCTTCTAAAGCCCAGCATGAGTAACCAAACCTAAAATATTTTGATGGACAGGATACATACACCACAGTACTACTTTTGTTATTTAATAATTCATAATAATGAAGTCCACGTTTTATAGTACTTGACATTTCATCAAATGTAAATGGTTTGGGAATAAAATCAATAGCTCCTTTATAAAGAGATTGTACAGCATTTTCTAATGTTGAATATCCAGTAGTCATGATAACTGGAATATTTACCTTCAAATTTTGTAGCTCTTCTAAAAATTGAAATCCATTCATAACAGGCAACATTATATCGCAAATAATTAATCTGTAATTATTTTCTTTAACTTTTTCGATGGCAATCAAAGCATCGTTTGACGAATCAATTTTATAATTATTAATTCTGCCAACTTTAATCACAGAATCAATAACAACCTGTTCATCATCGATTACTAATATGTCAAATTTGTTTTTCATTCTACTGGAAGTTTAATTGAAAATGTTGTTCCTTTTCCAACTTCACTTTGAACTGTTATAGTACCATTATGATTATCAATAATTCCCCACACAACAGATAAGCCCAAGCCAGTTCCTTTCTGTCCTTTAGTTGTAAAAAATGGTTCAAATATTTTATGAATATATTCTTGAGGAATTCCACAACCTGAATCTGTAAATTGAATTTCAACAAATTTTTTATCACCTTCTTCATCAACTTCTTTCCATCTTTGCCAATCATCTTTAAAAGAGGCACAACCTTCAAGATAACCTTGAGTTGGAATCTCTATTTTATAAACTGCTCCACCACAAACAGGACATTTTTCATTTTTGTCGATTAGAGACAAATCACATACTGGGCATGAAAGTTTTATAGCTTCATTTTTTTCTACAGGAATTCCAAAATAATGTTTAGCTCTGCCATAAATTGGATCTAAGAACAAGAAGCCTTCGTTGCCATCGGTTTTCATTTTTATTTTGATAGACGGTAAACCACCTATTTTATGATCATTATCAATCAGGTTATGATTCTTTGGACATAAAGCTGCTTTAATATGAACAATTCCTTTTGGTGGCAATGTGGTTTGAGATGTTTTAATCGTAATTGTTCCCCCATCCGTACCAATTGCATCAATAGCATTTAGAAATAAATTAAGAATAACTTGCTGTATCTGATTTGCATCTGCAGTAATTTTTGGTAATGTTTCATCAAATTCTTTTATCAATTTAATTTTATTAATACTCAGTTGATTACTGACAACCGTGTGAGCACGATTGATTACTTCATTCACATCAATTAAATTTTTCTTTGGTGTTGATTGTCTTGCAAAATCCAATAAACTTTTGACAATCTCTCTGCTTCTTAATGTTTCTCTTACAATTACATTAAGGTCTTCCTGCAATTCAGGATTATCTTTTGTTCTTTTCAATAAATAACTGCTATAAGTTAATACTCCAGTCAATGGATTATTAATTTCGTGAGCCACACCAGCTGCAAGTTTGCCAAGTAACGCCATTTTATCTGATTGAAGTAATTGCTGTTGAGTTTCGTGTAATTTTTTTGTCATATTATTAAAAGATTTTGCCAGGTAACCCAGTTCATCATTTCCTAAATCTTTTATTTCATAATTTAGATTTCCTGCAGCTATTTGATTTGTAGCTTTAACCAATTCTTTAACTGGTTTATCAACCCATCTTTTTACAAATAATCCAATAATAATTCCAATTGATGCTATTGATATAATAGCAAACAAAAATTCTTCAATTTCATTTTTTCGAATTTGTTTATCAACTTCTGCAAGTGAAATTGTTACATCCAGAACACCAAGAACCGAAGCATTTTCTGGATGAGCATGACAATCTGCTTCGTAGCAAGATTTTTCATTATAGATGGGATTAATAATTCCCATTACTCGAGGTAAATTCTCCTGAGGCTTAAAAATGCGTGTTCTATCTTTAGTTGATAATTTTTCCAGAGGTTTATTTTCTGTATGACAGGCATAACAACTTTCAGCTTTTTTATCAAGCATCTTTCCAACATCAGCTGGATTTGTCGAATAAATTATTTCACCTTCTTTATTATAAATTCTGATGTTATCAATTGCAGGATCTTTTCCTATTGTTTTAATAATCTCATCCACATATTCTCTTTGATTCAGTAGCATTCCATAACGAGTACTATTTTTCACAGTTTCACTCAACTGATTTGCGTGTCTTTCAACTTCTGCAAGTAATGCATCACTCTGTGATTTTATTTTAAAATAAGAATACACACCAATAATTATAACAACAGTTAGACTTACAACCAGTATAAGTTTAAGTCCAATTTTCTTAAAAAATCCTATTTCATTAAATCCATTCATAATTTTTTAGTTAACTTTCCTGGTTTATCTTTAGGATAAAATTTATCATCATGACAATCTGAACAATCAGGTTTTGAATATGTAGATTCTTTATGACAATTACTGCATTCAAGTTCTCTATGTGTTTCATCAAGAATTAAGCCTGTAATGTTATGTTTAAAATTCTCATTACTCCATTGTCCATGACATGAACTACAATCACTTTTCAATCCAGTAAATTTATTTTTTGTTGTGTGACATCTATTGCAAGCTAATTTAGAATGATATTTTGAAATATCAAAACCTGTTCTTTTGAAATGATTAAATGGCATTTTCTCTTTTTCTGAATGGCAGGAAGTGCAACTATATTTTGCATCTGTATTATGGCAGTTAGAGCATTTTTTATGAATTTCTTTCAAAGACTTTTTAACTGTCGAAACAGTTTTATTTTTATTATGACATTTCACACAATTATCATTTTTATGGCAATCTCCACATTCATATTTAAATAAGTCTACATGGTCACTATGATAAAAAGTAACAATTTTCCCCGATGTACTTGATGTGGTATAGACAATTTTTGCAGGTGTTTTAATTTCTGGATGAATTCTTTTAGCTGCTAATTTTTTTGAATCGCTCGCAGTTGAAATTTCTTTTTTCTCATTGGATTGATGACAGAAAAGACAATCTAAACTTCCACTCCATGCTCTATGACAATTCATGCATTGTCGATGATATGCCCCTTTCAAATCAGGTTTACTTACATCTTCTCTTTTTCTTTGAGTTTCATGGCATTCGGAACAACCAATAACATTACCAGGAGGATTATAATGATGACAGGTTCTGCAACCACCTGAAATTTCAGCCATTTCTGCATGTGCCAGATGAGAAAACTTTACAGGTTTATAAATATCTGTTTCTTTAATTTTATTTATTATTAATACTTTTGGTCCTTCCTCTGGTTTTTGATCAATCCTTACCATACTTTCTCTTGGACAGGCTTTAAGACATGGATTTTCTTTTGTAGGAATTTCGCATGAATGACATGTAGAACAATTCAATACCTGAGATGAATGACTTTTACTAATTTTTGTTTGTGCATTAATTAAAAAAGATATAGCAAGAAAGAAAAACAAAATTTTATTTTTCATTATGCACCTCTTACAGTAAATTTTGTTTGAGGTGTAACATATTGCGGTACACTAACAATTGGAAAGATCATAACAAAAGCTCTAAACAATAAAACCTCTAATGCAATAAAACCTAATGTAACACCAATTTCTCCAATTGATGGGAAGTAAGGTGTAAATTTATAAGGTGGATTATAGGCTACTATGAAATTGTTAATTCTATTAAGAAGAACGCCAAAAATTACTAATGCAGAACCAATAAATAATCCAAAAGGAGTTTTTGTTAACTTGGGCGATAGAAAAATTCTTAATGGAACAACTATTCCAATCACAACTTCAATTGCAAAGAGAATACTTGTAGTATTTATTTCATTTAAATAAATAAATGTCTTTCGAATCACCATATCACCAATTTTGAAAGAAAGATAAATTCCAAGCATTGGTGCAACCATACTACCAAGATTTGACAGGAGATTCATTTCTGGTTTTAATCCAAAAGATCTCGAAGTAATAAGTGATTCGAATATTACCATTGGAAAACCGACAGAAATAGCAGAAAGTAGAAAAAGTAAAGGTAAAATTGGAGTTTGCCATAATGGATGCATTTTAGGTCCTGCTATTACCATCAACGTTCCTAAAGAGGATTGGTGAAGACATGAAAGTACAACGCCAGCAATAATAAAAATGAACATTACTTTATTTAGAGTCCTGTCGAGCAATCTTAAAAGTTTATCAACTGGATTATTCAAAACTTTTAAGAAGCCAGGGAAATTTACTCTTCCAATAAATCTTTCCGTAACAATAGGTAAGAATTCAATGTAAAGAACAAATAAATAGATCATAACACACATACCAACTTCGAACAAAACAGAATTTCCATTCCACATTATTAATGGATGCCAGATGTAATAATATCTACCTAAATCGAGAGCAACACTTAAAGCAACAAATGTATAACCGAGCATTGCTGTTAATAAAGCTGGACGTACCAATATATGATATTCTTCTTTACGCATAATATGACCAAGAGCTGCAGTTGTAAAGCCCCCGGCTGCCAGTGCTACTCCTGCAGCAACATCAATCCCAATCCAGATTCCCCATGGATATTGATTACTCAAATTTGTAACAGCTCCCAGTCCAAAAAGTAATCTTAGAATAACAAAGACAATTCCAATAAATGCAAATATTGATAATACAATTACACCTGGTGTAAAAAATTTTTTTGATATTGGAGTAGGCTTCATTAAATTTTCCATTATTCAGTCTCCGAAGTTTTCTTTCTATTTTTATTAATCCACATTACTCCACCAAGTAAAGCATAGAGTGCAATTGGAGGTACGAAATAAGCAAATATTCCATGTTGAATTGCTTCTGTAACTCCAGGTGCAGGATTTCTACCAAGTTTTGGAAATTGAAGCTCTGTAAAATCCCGGCTTGCTAAATATAGCCAGCTGGTACCTCCAACTTCATATTCACCATAAACATGATTAACATATCTTTCTGGATAAAGCCTGATTTTTTCATGAGCAATTTTAACAAGCTCTTCTCGTTTTCCATAAGTTAATGCTTCCATTGGACATATTTCTACACAGGCAGGTAGTTTTCCTTCTTTTGTGCGATTAAAACAGAAATCACATTTTCTAATTTCAGGATGAAATGCTTTTCCAAATTCAAATGCTGGAATTTGAAATGGACAGGCTACCATACAATATCTGCAACCAATACACTTATTGGTATCCCATATAACCGAGCCATTTTCTTCTTTAGAAAATGCACCAACAATACAAGCAGAAACACATGCTGGATGATCACAATGCATACATTGAACTTTTACATCAACTGGAAATTCATCTGAACTTTTAGGTGGATATTCATTTACAACGGTCAAAGCTTTATCATCTGGTCTTCTCATTTGCTTAAATACTGTTCTATCATCGTATGCTTCAATTGGGGGAGTTGGAAGATTATGTGCAACTTTGCATGCCCATTCACATTTTCTACAACCAATACATACTGTAGTATCAACTAAAACTCCCATGCGATTTTCATCAAGAATATTTTTAGGTGCTGCTTTTAAGTTCTTTGAACTTATTCCTGTAATACCAGCTCCAATTAGAGCTGTAGTTTTTAGGAATTGACGGCGGGACTGATTTGCCATAAGTTAGCCTCCGAAATCGATATGCTTATTTAGGATTAAAAGACATATTGCTAATTGGAGTTAATTGTCCAATTCAAAATTAATGTATTAATTATCAGATGTCAATTCAATAATTACATTCTAATTTCTGATTTTAAATTAGTAATCATATTAAGTTCATCAGATATTTAATTATTCGAAGCATATTTTCAGGTATTAATTTTAAGATATAAGATTAGTAGACTTTTTTTATGCGAATAATTTTTTTAGATTCGCAAAAATGTTAAATAAAATAGATAATAAAAGATGGGAAAAGATAAATTGAATGAACTTAAAAAGTTAAGAGAGAAAATCAATCAAATCGATGAAAAAATTATTGAGCTCCTTTCTGAAAGAAGAAAATTGAGTCGTGAAGTTGCTCTTGCAAAAGAAACCAATAAATCTCCCATCAGAGACCAGAAAAGAGAAGAAGAAGTTTTAAGAAGATTAATAAAATTAGGTAAAAAATTTGGACTCGATTCAAATTTTCTATCAAGAGTATTTTATGAAATAATTGAAGATTCTGTAAGACTACAACAAAATTTTATTCAATCTGTTCTAAATCAAAAAGGCGAAAAGAAAAAAATTGTAACAATTGCTATTCAGGGAATTGAAGGTTCTTACAGTTATTTAGCTTCGCAAAAGTTTTTTGCTCATTCTGGCTATAAATTAAATTTTCTTTTTAAAAGAAGATTTGATGAAGTTGTAGAAGCTGTCGAAAAAGGGGAAGCAGATTTTGCAGTTCTCCCTATTGAAAATACAACATCAGGTGGGATCAATGAAGTTTATGATTTATTACTTCATACGACACTTTCAATTATTGGAGAAGAAAAATTTCAGGTAAGACATTGTCTTGTAGCACTTGATGAAATTCCATTCCAGAAAATAAAAAAAGTTTATGCACACTATCAGGCTGCAGCTCAATGTAGCAAATTTCTTGAATCACTTCCGCAAGCATCAATTGAATACTTTGATGATACAGCAATGTCTGTTCAAAAAATAAAAGAAGAAGGAAATATTTCACACACAGCAATAGCAAGTGAAGAAGCTGCAAAACTTTTTAAAGTCAAAATCTTAAAGAAAGATATTGCCAATCAACCAGAAAATTTTACCAGATTTTTAATTGCATCAAGAAAATCACAAACTATTGATGAAAGAATTCCATGCAAAACATCTATTGTAATGGCAACATCTCATACTCCTGGTTCTCTCGTAGAAGCATTAAATGTTTTTAGAAAATACAATGTTAATCTTACTAAACTGGAATCAAGACCAATAATTGGTAATCCATGGGAAGAAATGTTTTATCTTGATTTTGAAGGAAATATTGCTAACGAAACAATTCAAAAAGTACTCGATGAGCTTGGACAATATACTCGTTTTATGAAGGTGCTCGGTAGCTATCCATCACAAGAACTTGAAAGAACCAAACTTCAGTTTTCAAAAATTCTTGGTGAAGAAGAAAAACCAACTCAAACAAAGAAAGATGAAAATAAATTATCTCAGCCAGAAACTTCGAAAGCTCCTGCTATTATCAAATCAAAATCAAAAAGCTATAGACTTGCAAGTAGAGAATACAAAAGTGAAGACACAATTATTAAAGTGAAAAATGTATACATCGGTGGAGATAACTTTGTAGTTATAGCTGGACCATGTTCAGTTGAAAATGAAGAAATGATAATGAAATGTGCTCTCGAAGTAAAAGAAAATGGAGCTCATATATTACGAGGAGGATGTTTTAAACCAAGAACTTCTCCTTATAGCTTTCAAGGTTTAGGTTACGAAGGATTAAAATTTTTAGCAGAAGCTGGAAAGTATTACGATCTTCCAATTATAACAGAAGTTATGGATACAGATCAGGTAGAAGAAGTAGCAAAAAGTTCTGATATACTTCAAATTGGTGCACGCAACATGCAAAACTTTGCTCTCTTAAAAGAAGTTGGAAAAACACATCGTCCAGTCATGTTAAAACGAGGTTTAAGTGCATCTATAGATGAATGGCTAAATGCTGCTGAATATATTTTATCGCAGGGCAATCGTCAGGTAATTTTATGTGAAAGAGGAATTAGAACATTTGAAACTGCAACAAGAAATACACTAGATTTAAGTGCAATACCTGTTCTCAAAGAATTAACTCATCTTCCAGTAATTGTAGATCCATCACATGCAATTGGAGAAAGAAATAAGGTGATTCCACTTGCAAAGGCAGCAAAGGTTGTTGGAGCTCATGGAATAATGGTAGAATTTCATCCAGATCCACCTAATGCATTAAGCGATCCAGAGCAGGCTTTGTATTTCAATCAATTCGAAGAATTAATGAAAGAGTTGTATAAATTGTAAAATTGATAAATAAACGCAAAATTTTATTTACCAATGTAAATTTCTAAAGTATTAGTTTAGTACTCAAATAAAATAAATAATAACTTGCATTTGTTTTGTTTAAGCCATAACCATAATCTAATCCTATACTCAACTTTAAGTTCGACTTTTTCATTTTAGCTAAATCCAATCCAGTTGCTAAATTAAAAGCAATTCCATATTGCCAGTTATTTGTATCACTTAAAGTTCTATCGTTCAAATAAATTATTCCAATCCCTTCTTCTACAAAAAAATATTCAGGTATTTCCTGCTGCAATATTGATTTCAAATAAAATAATTTTATAAATGGATAATATCTTCCCATTCGTTCTTCTGGAATAAAATATTCTATCTTTCTAAAGTAAGAGTATCCAGTTCTGAAAGAAACATTTTCTGTAAACCAGAGATTAAAATCAAAATATACCGAGACACCAAAACTTGTTACTGATGACGAATTCCCTTTAATTTCTCCAATACCAGTATTAATCCCGACTCCCATATTACTCAACTGAGCAAAATTACTTATCGATGTAAACAAGAGATAGAATAAAATTCTTTTCATATGCTAATCTCGATTTATTTAAGTACATTAAATACTGTTTTACAAAATGATATTCATATTAAAAAAATTTTCATGTCTGCAATATTCTGTTGTCTCAAATCGATTTTTCAAAATTAGATGGATTGAATATCTATAACAAAATTTAATTTTTCACAATTCTATTTAATAAAACAAGCAATCTTTCACTAACCATTTTTCAAATTCATTAAACAATTTTTTGAATCTCTTATTTAACTTTTTCATCTAATCAATCAAAAAAAGGTTAAATATGGCATTAAATCCACAACCAAAAGTTATAATTTTTTCAACGCCAACATGTAGCTTTTGTAATGCTGCTAAAAGATATTTTAGAGAAAAAAATATCAAGTTTACAGATGTCGATGTTTCAAGAGATGAAGCTGCTGCTCGAGATATGGTGCGTAGAACTGGTCAAACAGGCGTGCCTGTAATTTTAATTAATAATCGTCCAATAATTGGTTTTGACAAAGCAAAGATTAATCAAATTTTAAACATAAAAGATTAGGAGACAACCATGAAAATTAAACCACTTGACGACAGAGTACTTGTAGAACCAATTGAAGAAGAATCTAAAACTTCATCTGGAATAATCATTCCAGATACAGCAAAAGAAAAACCAAGAGTGGGAAAAGTAATTGCTGTTGGTACTGATGAAGATCTTCGTGAAAAAATTAAAGAAGGAGATAGAATTTTATTTGCTAAATACGGTGGTGAAGAAGTAAGCTCGAATGGTAAAGAATTAAAAATTGTTCAACGTTCAGATATTCTTGCAGTAATAGAAGATTAATCGATTGGTGCCCCCTTAGTAAAGCGGTATGAATTTTATAATTCGTGCCGCTTTTTTAATAAAATATTGTAAGCCAGAAAGTCTTTTGAAATGAATCTGTTTTTTCAACTCGATGTTTAACATGAGCAGGTATAATTATATAATCACCTTCTTTCATTTTAATTAAATTATTATCTTCAAAAAGAATTTCTGCACTTCCTTTTAGTAACAGAACAAACTCATTCTTATCCTGATCATACCAGAATCCTTCTGGAGATGAATGACATTCTGAAATAATCCTTTCTACACGAAAATGTTCAGTAACAAGAATATTTTGAAAAAACTCATCTATAAGTTTTTCTTCGTTTGAAGAGACAATCCCTTTTAAATCATAAATATTTTTTAGTTCTATCATTCTGGAAAATCAACTATAATAATTTTCATTTCATTAGAATTTGCTGCTTCATTAAGTACTGTATCTATTTCAAAAAGATCGGCTGGATTAGAAATATTAAGCAAATATTTTTCATAACCAGCAATTAAATGTCTAAGCAATTTTTTGTGAATTGGTTGTCCACCAGTAGCTGCAGATTTCTTATTATAAAATATCACTATTTTTAATGGAATATTTCGATTAATTGCTTCAATTAAACCCAGATGACCAGCAGCAATAAAACTAAAGTCGCCAGTAATAGCCCAGACATTTCTTTTCCCTGCAAGATAAGCACCAATTGCAAGGGGTATACTACCCCCCATGTAAGTAACTATATCTATACAATTATAAGGTGGAAATGCAAATGAACTTGACGATCCTGTATCGCCTGTAACAATATCACGTTTAATATTTTTAAATACCTGAAAGAATGGTATGTATCCAACCGTACCTTTTTTAACATTTTCGGTTAGACTATCTGGTATAGTAGGAAGAACTGGACGAATAACAGTTTCCAAATTACCTTCTAATTTTTTTGCAACAAATAGTTTATACTGATAATCAGAAATTAATGGTGAAACAACATGTGCATATACATTCCTTTCATAATTAAAATTTTTTCTGAGATTTTGTTTTGGTTGAAACTCTGTTTCTAATTTAAAACTCATTGCATCTACAATTACAGCCAGAGGTATTTTTCTTTTTTCTGATTCTAAAAATGCATTTATTATATCTTCATAAATATTATCATTTTCTGCAACTATAAAAGGCATGCTCATTCCTTCAAGTACAGGCATTATCTCGAGTATATTATCTGAGTGTTTTCCTGTTTTATCATCAAAAATTATTGTTACAAATCCAGCTGTTAGTTCTGTGTAAAGTGAATCCATCACACTATTTGCAGCTTTCAGTATACCATGTGTTTTCATTAATGATGCAGCTCTCTTTCCTGCGATACTTGCTCCATGAGCAATAGTAAATGCAACTTCTTCATGAAAAGAAATGCTCAAGTTTTTCATTGTTAATTCATTATAACATTGAAAAGTCTCAGCTGCCCCAAAACCTGGAACATATGTAATGATTTCTACTCCTAAATCATTTAAAGCATGAGCTATTGCATAAGGTATTGATGTTTTCATTTTCCATTAAATCCTTTATTCTTATTCAAAAATAATTATAAAATATATTTAAAGTTGTGTTTTATGTTGCCATTTAAAAACATACTCAAAATTCCAAAATTAATGTGTTTTCCGTTATGACTTTTATTTTATATAAGCTTTAGATATTATTGTAAGCACCTAAAAACAAAATTGTTCTTTTTTGAGTCTTCTATGAAAATAATTTCAAATAGATTAAAATTTTCATGTTTCATTTTCTTTCTTTTATTAATTCACTCAATATCATTTTGTCAAAAAGTAAATATTGAAAATGAAATAATAGCCAGAGTTCAAAACACTCCCATTACTAAAAAAGAATTTATTGAACGTTTTGAATTTTCCCCCCATGCTCAAACAGAAACTGCTTTCGACACATCAACAATGAAAAAAGAATTTCTATATACATTGATTGCAGAAAAATTACTTGCACAAAATGCTTTGAAAGAAAAACTTGATAAGACAGAAGAATTCGAATATTTAATGCAATATCTTCAAAATATTTATCTTCGTGATGCATTGTATAAAAAAGAAATAAAAGATAAAGTTGTAATAACCGATTCTTCTTTTTCAGTTGGCAAAAACAAAATGCTCAAAACTCTTAAAATAAAATTTATCTTTTCAGTTGATGAAAATGAAATTAAAGATATTTACTCATCACTACAGAAAGGGGCACAGTTCGATTCAATTTTATCATTACGTCCTGAAAATTTAGAGCAGTTAAATTATGCAGAAGTTTCTTTTGGAAATTTAGCACCAGAAATTGAAGAACAAATATTTGATTTACTACCAGGTGAATTCACAAAACCAGTAAAGCTAAAAGAAGGCTGGTATATTTGTAAAGTTTATGATGTAACATTAAAAAGCGAACTTACTTCTAAGGATATCTCTAAAATAAAAAAGATAATAGAAGAAAGAGCTGAAAATAAACTTTATGAAGAATTTTATAATAAGTTTTTCAAAGGTGTAGTTGTAAATGTAGATAGACAATTATTCGATAAATTAATTAAACATATATTAGAATTTATAAATAACAATCAAAAATATTTTTCAGAACAGAAGAATAACAAATTGCGATTTGCCGAAGTTGAATTTAATCAAATCCAGAAATTCTTTTCAGAAGAAGAATTAAATCTTCCATTTATAAAATTTGATATCTCACCCGTAACATTAAAAACTTTTCTTAAATATTCAGGTTATACAGGAATCGAATTCGATTCACCTGAAAAATCTAAAATTCAAAAAAGATTGAATGCCTACATAAGCAACTTTATTAGAAATGAACTTTACTCACGTGAAGCAAAAAAAAGAGGTTATGATAAGTTGCCCGAAGTTTCAGAAGAACTTCAAATGTGGAGAGATTATTATCTTTCTCGTGCAATGATGAAAAGTATTTTTAAAAATCAGAATGTAAGTGATAAAGAAGCAGAAGAATTTTATTTAAAAATGAATAGAACTATCAATTACCCGGATAGTGTTAACATTGCCGAAATTACTTCAATAAGTCTCGATACAATTGAAAATATTTTTGATGAATTAAAAACTGGTTCTACATTTGAAGAACTTCAGAAGAAATACAGAAGTGAAAAATTTACAGGATTAAAACCAATTAATGAATTAGGAGAAATAGGAAAAATTGCTGCTGATATGAAAATTGGTGACATTTATGGACCAATAAAAACTCAAGAAGGATATTCAATCATAAAAATACTTGATAAAAAAGAAGGGCAGAGAAAAAGAATTGAAAATTTTGAAGAAGCTAAAGATGATATTAAAAACATAATTCAAACAAAAAAAATGTATCAGGAACTTGATAAAGTTACTGCTAAACTTGCTATAGAAAATGGAGTTGAAATAAATGAAAGTGCATTGAAATCAATTAAAGTGTCAAATATAAATATGTTAGTTTTTAGAAGATTTGGTTTTGGTGGTCAATTAATTGCTGTTCCCTATGCTCCTATTTACTCAAGCTGGTTTAAAGTTTATCAACAATTAAGAAAAGAACTAACTTTTTAATTAAATGAATAATTTAAAACCAAACATAAAAACTTTCTACTTTTCAGTTACAGCCATAACAATTCTTGTACTCTCAGTTTTTATTTTTATGTATTTATTCGGAAATTTAGTTGACACTAAAACTCAAACACCTAAAAAAATTTATTTTGCAGATAATATTTCCAATAGCCACAAATATGCTATCGAAAAATTCAATGAATTACACAAAGGTAAAATTGAAGTAGTACCAATTGATTTATCATTCGAAAAGTTTCAAACAAATGAACGAAAAGAATTATTGATGAGATATTTACGCAGTAGAAGTGACAGATTGGATATTTTTTCAGTCGATCAAATATGGACACCCCGATTTGCAAAATTTGTAGAACCACTCAGCAATTACATTTCGACAAATGAACGGGATAATATAATCCCCTATGCACTCGAATCCTGTTTCTACAAAGGTCAACTTGTTGCTCTACCCTTATATATTGATATAAGTATTATGTATTATCGAAAAGATTTACTGGAGAAACTTCATAATTACAAAGAAATAAAAAAACAAATTGATAGTTCAATTACTTGGGAAAATTTTATTAAGTTAGGCTTGCAAATGAAAAACACCGAAATGCCATTTTATTTATTTCAAGCAGAAGCTTTTGAAGGATTGATGTGTAGTTTTGTAGAACTAATCGAATCACAAAATTCAAAAATACTTGAAGGTGAACCATTAAAACTCAATACACCAGAAGCAAACAAAGCTTTACAATTACTCGTTGATCTTGTTAACAAATATAAATTATCTCCCCAAGATATTACTAATTACAAAGAATATGATACTTACTATTATTTCATTGATAGTGGAGCTATCTTTTTAAGGGGCTGGCCTGGTTTTCATAAATGGTATGAATTAAAATATAACGACAAAAGTTTCCCTCAAAAAGTTGGAATCGCACCACTACCTCACTTTTCATATGGTTCAAGAAAAAGTATTGTAGGTGGTTGGAATTTGATGATTTCAAAATATTCAACTAAAAAGAACGAAGCAGTTGAATTTATTAAATTTCTCATTCAAGAAGATATTCAAAAAAAATTTTATGAATTAGGTGGTTATCTTCCAATCAATAAAAAAATCTATGAAGATAAAAATTACTTAAGTCGTAACCGTGAATTGAATTTCTATAAATCTATATTTAAAACTTATGCAAGAAGACCATTTCTGGAAAAATACACTCGTTATTCTGATATAATTTCTTATTATCTTAATCGTGCAATAAAAAATGAAATTTCAGTAAAGGATGCATTAAGTTTAGCCGAAAAGAATATTAATACAGAATAAAAGATTTTGATAATGAGAGAAAACATGGGAAATTTTTTAGATAATCTTAAGAAATATCACTTTGAATTTAAGCACCTTACAGTATTGTTCGTTGGACTGATTATCTTTCAATTAATTCTCTCTTTTGTACATAAAGCTTCGTTGCGTAATTTTGTTGACAATGCACAGGAATGGTATCAAAAAAATTCTGCAGAAAGACTTGCAAACTTAACCACAACAACTCTTGAATTATTTTATGAAACTGTTAAAATGAGAAAAACTATCGACCAGAATGAAAAACGAAGAATAATTCAATTCTTCGATATAATTCTAAATCAACAAATACTACAACAAAATATAGAAGAAATCTGTTTACTTGTGGGTGTAGGGGGAAAAATTAAAGCTATCGATAATGGTAACGAACTATATTCAGTAATGTTTGAACATCAATATGATAATAATAATTCTAATACTCACAAATATGCAATTCAACTTTATAAAAAAGTAAAAAACGAATTAATAGGGACAGAACAAATTGTAAATGTTTTGAATAATAATACATATCATATTTTTGTACCCTTTGTTCCTAATGGTGAATATGCAGGTGCACTTTATATTCGTAATACTCCCGATTTTTCATTTATTCAACGTGAAATGGTTTCGAGTTATGAAGAAACATCCATAATTTATTCAGCACTATTTTTACTTGGACTTTTAGCAATGTACTATATTTCAACTTATACAGTTAAAGAACGAGATGAAGCTCAAAAGCTATTAATGGAAGAACACGAAAGAAATATCAAACAACAAATTGAACACGAAAAAGAATCTATGTTTACAAAAAGGATTTATCATACACATCACAAAGCAGAAAAAGTAATGGGATTCATCAAGGAAGATTTAAGAACACTTTCGACAGAAAATATAGATGAAATAAAATATCGTGCTACAAAGTATTCAAATTTTATATCTCGTGTTATTTATGATATGAAATGGTATGAACCACCAATTCAAACAATTAGAAATCCTTCGTTTTCAACTGATTTAAACGAAGTAATTAAATTTATGGTAGAAAATATTTTCAATAGAACATCACGAAAATCAAAATCTTTTGAAATAAAATTAAATCTTGATGAAAGAGTTCCAAAGGTTAATATAAATGAGTTTGTAGTATGGGAAATTCTTGAACCTTTAATTCAAAATAGTATCGATCATGGTGGAGATTCTGGTTTATTAATAACAATTTCAACAAAGTATAATCCAGAAACTCGCATTTCAAATATTATAATTGAAGATAATGGAAAAGGTATTAAACCCGAACTATTAGAAAAAAATGAAAAAGGCATTAAAAAAATTTTTCTTGAAAATGTATCAACTAAAAATATATCTCATGCTAATAGTGGTTATGGTTGTTATATTGCTTATGAAATCTCCACACAAAGATGTGGCTGGGAAATTGATGCGGAAAATTTACCTGAACATGGTTGTAGATTTACAATAACTATCAAAAATTAAAATGGTATTAAAATGAACAAGCAAGAAATAATAAAAATATTACTAATTGAAGATGAAGATTTTGATGTAAGACGTGTTGAAAACACAATTAAACCTTTTTCGGATAGAATTAAAATTTGTGAAGTTGTATCCGATGGGAAATCAGCACTGGAAATTTTAGAATCAAATAAGAATAATTATGATGTTGTAATTATGGATTATCAGATTGCTGGTGGATTGCATGGAGAATATCTCATCAAAAAAATTAAAGATATCGATCAAACTTTGCAGATAATTGTTATCACTAAAATGACTATTAATATAACAGATTACGAATTTGCTCGAAGTTTAATAGAAGCAGGTGCTTTCTGGTATTGTACAAAATATCCTGGAGATATAGAAGAACATATTTATCAACCCACAGATTTTTTAATGTCAATCTTTAATGCATATGAAAAGAAAAAGTTACTCAAAGAAAAACTAAAATCCACACAAAAATTAAGAAAGAATGTCGACGACATATTAACTTCCAAACAAATTATTGGTGTATCCCAAACAGTTCAAAATCTAAAAGAACAAATAAAAAAATATTCGAATAGTAATGTGCCCATTCTAATTACTGGATTATCTGGAACAGGAAAAGAACTTGTTGCTTACAATATTCATTACAATAGTCCAAGAAAATATGAAAACTTTGTTCCAATAAATTGTGGTGGAATACCAGATCAATTAATTGAAAGTGAATTATTTGGTTACGAAAAAGGGGCTTTCACAGGTGCAGATAAAAGTAAACCAGGTCTCTTCGAAATTGCAAATAATGGAACAATATTTTTAGATGAAATTTCAGAGCTTCCTCTTTCCTCTCAAGTAAAATTACTTCGTGTTCTTCAAGATGGAGAAGTTGAAAAACTCGGTAGAACCGATAAAATCAAAGTTGATGTAAGAATTATTTCTGCTACAAATAAAAATCTTGAAGAAGAAGTTAGAGAAAAAAGATTTAGAGAAGATTTATATTATCGTCTTAATGTTATTAACATATATATTCCACCACTGAAAGAAAGAAGAGAAGATATTATTTATCTGATTGATTATTACATGAATCAATTTGCATTAGAAATAGGAAGAGAAGTTCCAGTAATTTCTCAGGATGCAATGAAATTACTGGTTGATTATGATTGGCCTGGAAATGTGCGTGAACTAAAAAATCTTGTTCAACGACTTTTATTTTTTGACGATAAAATAATTAATCCAAAACTTGTTGAAACTGCACTTGGCAAAAAAATATACGAATTAGATAACTACTTTGGAAATGAAGGAGTAAGTTTTAAATCCCCCAATGGTCCTCTCCCCTTAAAACAAATGGAAAGAATATTTCGTGAAAAATATTTTAAATATGTCCGCAGCAAAGTCAATTCAGATCAAGAAGCAGCAACTATACTTGGTTTAGCACCACCCAATTATCACAGAATGTGTAAAGAACTTGGATTGAAATAAATTTTCATATTCCTGTAAATTTTAATCCCAGTAATGGTAAGCTATTATTTGAACTTTTTTCTAAAAAATTAATTTATACAGATCAATAATCTTTCCATCAGCAATTTTCATAACTCACAGATAAAATTATTTCCAAAAAGTTTTAGTAATTTATAGGTTACGATTTTATAATTTCATTTAAAATGAAAGCAGAAAAAGAAGAACATAAAATAATTATTAAAGGGGCTCGTCAGCATAATCTTAAAAATATATCTCTTGAAATTCCCAAAAATAAACTGGTTGTATTTACTGGAGTAAGTGGAAGTGGTAAATCCTCTCTTGTATTCGATACAATTTATGCTGAAGGTCAACGTAGATATGTTGAAAGCTTATCGGCATATGCAAGACAATTTCTTGAAAGAATGAACAAGCCAGATGTCGATTTTATTTATGGAATTTCACCCGCAGTTGCAATTGAACAAAAAACTGGGGCACGCAATCCACGTTCAACTGTAGCAACAAGCACAGAAATTTATGACTATTTAAGATTATTATTTTCAAGGATTGGTAAAACAATATGCTTTAATTGTGGTAACGAAGTTAAACGAGATAATGTAGGAACAGTAACTCAATGGCTCGAAAATCAAAACGAAGAAAATAAATTTTATATTGGATTTCCAATTCACTATCACGAAGGAAGGACTTTAGAAGAAGAAATTGACTTACTCAAAAAGAAAGGTTACTTCAGAATTTTTTATAAAGATGAATTAATTGATATAAACTCGCAATCAATAGAAGAGATATCTGCCAAAATAAATAACAATTCCAGAAAAGAGATTATTATTGTTCTCGATCGTTTCAAAATTAAAAAAGGAAAAGTACGAGAAACACTTGCAGAATCTATCGAAATAAGTTTCAAAGAAGGAGAAGGAAGATTAGCAATTATAAATGCAGATACAAACGAAATAAAACACTTTACCAGATTTTATGAGTGTTGCGGAATAAAATACGAAGAACCAGAACCAAGATTCTTTTCTTTCAATAATCCATTTGGAGCCTGTCCTGTTTGTCAGGGCTTTGGAAAATCAATGGATTATGATATGAATCTTATTGTTCCCGATCCAAATTTAAGTATTAGTGAAGGTGCAATTGCACCATGGCGTAGTGTTAAATATAGTTCATATTTACGCGATCTAATTCGCAATAACAATGGTAGAATACCACTTAATGTTCCTTTCAAAAATTTAAATCAAGAACAGATTAATTTATTAAAAGAAGGTTTTGGTAGTTTTGTTGGAATAAATGGATTCTTCAAGCATCTCGAAGAAAAAACTTATAAGATGCACATAAGAGTTTTGCTGAGTAAATACAGAGCTTATACAACATGTTCTGCCTGTCGTGGTTCCAGATTAAGAAGAGAAGCTTTACAAGTTAAAATTTCTGGCAAATCAATTTTCGATATTGTTCAAATGTCAATTGAACAGGCTCTCCAGTTTTTTAAGCAATTAGAATTAACAGAATACGAAAAAGCAATAGCAAAAAGAATTCACGATGAAATTGTAAAAAGGTTAACTTTTTTAAATGATGTTGGACTTGGATATCTAACACTTGATAGATTAAGCAGTACACTTTCTGGAGGCGAAACTCAGCGAATAAATTTAGCTACATCATTAGGCTCTGCATTAATGGGAACTCTTTATGTTCTCGATGAACCATCAATTGGACTCCATCCTCGAGATAATTCTCGATTAATAA
Source organism: Rosettibacter firmus (assembly GCF_036860695.1). NCBI lineage: Bacteria > Pseudomonadati > Ignavibacteriota > Ignavibacteria > Ignavibacteriales > Melioribacteraceae > Rosettibacter > Rosettibacter firmus. The sequence continues at coordinate 330,040 of NZ_JAYKGJ010000003.1, forward strand.
AAATTTTGAAATCACTTAGAGATTTAGGAAATACAGTTCTTGTAGTTGAACATGATCCCGAAATGATGCGAGCTGCAGATTTAATTTTTGATATGGGTCCTCGTGCTGGAATTCATGGTGGAGAAATAATTGCACACGGCACTTATGATGAGATAATAAAAAATGAAAAATCACTTACAGGAAAATATTTATCAAACAAATTAAAAATTCCAGTTCCACAAACAAGAAATACAAAAAAGACAGAATCAATAAAAATTATTGGGGCAAGAGAAAATAATCTTAAAAATATTACTGTTGAAATTCCACTTAGAAAATTTGTTGTTGTTACTGGAGTAAGTGGTTCAGGCAAAAGTACTCTTGTTCACGACGTGCTTTATGGAGGCTTAGTAAAATATTTAGGTGGGAATCCTCCCAAATTAGGCAAATTCGATTCTATTGAAGGTACAAAATACATTGATGATGTTGTAATAGTTGATCAATCACCAATTGGAAAATCACCTCGTTCTAATCCAATCAGTTATGTTAAAGGTTTTGAACTAATAAGAGAACTTTTTGCTTCCACTCCTCAAGCAAGAGCAAGAGGATACAAACCCGGGTTTTTTTCTTTCAATGTTCCAGGCGGAAGATGCGAAACATGTGAGGGAGAAGGCTTTGTAAAAATTGAAATGCAATTTCTTGCAGATCTTTATCTTGAATGCGACGATTGTAAAGGAACTCGCTTTAAAAAAGAAGTAAGAGAAATTACTTATAAAGGGAAAAATATTGTTGATGTTTTAGAAATGACAGTTGATGAAGCACTTGAATTTTTTGTAAATCAAGATAAAATTGTATCTGTGTTGAAAGTATTATCAGATGTTGGATTGGGTTATATAAAACTTGGACAACCTTCAACTACCTTATCGGGTGGAGAAGCTCAAAGAGTTAAATTAGCTTATTATCTTACTCAACAACGTAAAAATCAACATATTCTCTTTATCTTTGATGAGCCTACAACTGGATTGCATTTTGATGATATAAATAAATTATTAAAATGTTTTCATGTATTAATTGCAAACAAAAATTCTGTTTTAATAATTGAGCATAATCTGGATGTAATTAAATGTGCTGATTATATAATTGATCTGGGACCTGAAGCCGGCGATAAAGGAGGCGAAATTGTAGCAACTGGCACTCCAGAAGAAATTGCAAAAAATCCTAAATCGTACACCGGACAATTTTTAAAAAAGATTTTAGAGAATTAAACTTATTTTACTTTCTTTTTCCAGTTTAACTTTTCATATTTACTAAAAAATAAATTTATGTTATGAAAAAAGTATACTTATTTTTCTTTCTAACACTTTTTATCAATACTAATATTTTTTCTGATGATGGTTACCGTTTATGGTTGAAATACGATAAAATAAAAGATAAAAAAATTTTAGACTCCTACACGTCTCAAATAAAAGGCTGGATAGTTGAAGGTAATTCTCCTACCATTCTTGTTGCTAAAGAAGAACTTCAAAAAGGTCTGAACGGTTTACTTGGTAAAAAAATCAAAGAATTAAGTCAGATTAAAAACAATATAATTATTGCTGGAGTTTATTCTCAATCACATTATTTGAAAAATATTAATCTATCTGAATCTCTCGTTGAAATTTCTAATGAAGGCTTTGTGATAAAATCAATAAAAATTGATAGTAAAAATGTTATTATTATTACTGGTAAAAGTGATACAGGAATTTTATATGGCATATTTCATTTTCTTAGATTATTACAAACAAATAGTAATATAAAAAACATTAACATTGTATCTTCTCCAAAGATAAAACTTCGTTTATTAAACCACTGGGACAATCTCAATAGAACTGTAGAAAGAGGTTATGCTGGTTTTTCAATATGGGACTGGCATAAACTACCTGATTATATCTCGCCTCAATACAAAGATTATGCTCGTGCAAATGCATCAATTGGAATTAATGGCACTGTTTTAACAAATGTAAATGCAAATGCATGGGTTCTAACACATCAATATTTAATTAAAGTAGCTGCTCTCGCAAATGTATTTCGTCCTTATGGAATAAAAGTTTATTTAACCGCTCGATTTAGTGCTCCAATTGAAATTGGGAATTTAAAAACAGCTGACCCATTAAACGAAGAAGTAAAGCAGTGGTGGAAAAATAAAGTTGATGAGATTTATAAATTAATTCCCGATTTCGGTGGTTTTCTTGTAAAAGCAAATTCAGAAGGACAACCTGGACCTCAAAATTATGGCAGAACACATGTTGATGGAGCTAATATGCTCGCCGAAGCTCTTGAACCTTATGGTGGAGTGGTAATGTGGCGTGCTTTTGTTTATGATAGTAATATTAAAGAAGATCGAGCCAAGCAATCATACAATGAATTCAAACCACTTGATGGTAAATTTAGAAAAAATGTATTAATACAGGTAAAAAATGGTCCAATCGATTTTCAACCACGTGAACCATTTCATCCACTTTTTGGTGCAATGCCAGATACTCCATTAATGATGGAATTTCAAATTACTCAAGAATATCTTGGTCAGGGAACTCATCTTGTTTATCTCGCTCCACTTTTCAAAGAATGTCTTGATTCCGATACTTATTCGAAAGGACCTGGTTCTACTGTTGCAAAAATTATTGATGGTAGTTTAGAAAATCATTCAATCTCTGGAATTGCTGGAGTATCAAACATTGGAACCGATAGAAACTGGACAGGACATTTATTCGGTCAGGCAAACTGGTATGCATTTGGAAGATTAGCATGGGACCACAATTTATCTTCTGATGAAATTGCAGAAGAATGGATTCGAATGACAATTTCAAACGATAATGAAATTGTTTCAAAAATAAAATCAATTATGCTTAAATCACGAGAAGATTGTGTAAACTATATGACACCACTTGGTCTTCATCATATTATGGGATGGAATCATCACTATGGTCCAGCTCCCTGGATTAAAGATAAACATAGAGATGATTGGACTTCCGTTTATTATCATCGAGCAGATACAAACGGAATTGGTTTCGATAGAACAGCAACAGGAAGTAATGCTGTATCACAATATTTTCCTGAAGTTGCAGAAATATTCTCATCTGTTGAAAAATGTCCTGAAGAATATCTTTTATGGTTTCATCATCTACCATGGGATTACAAAATGAAATCTGGAAAAACATTATGGGAAGAAATTTGTTATCATTATTATAATGGAGTTGAAGGTGTAAAAGAGACAATTAAAATCTGGGATTCTCTAAAAAATAAAATTGATAATGAACAATATAACCATGTAAAGATGTTATTAAATATTCAATTAAAAGAAGCTATATGGTGGCGTGATGCATGTGTATTATATTTTCAAACATTTTCAAAAAGACCAATTCCAGATGAACTTGAGAAACCAGAAAAAAGTTTAGATTACTACATGAACTTAAATTTCCCTTATGCACCTGGAATTTAATTTGGAGAGTAAAAATGAAATACTGGCTAATGAAATCTGAACCTTCAGTTTTTTCAATAGATGATTTAGCAAAATCAAAAAATCAAACTACTTACTGGGATGGTGTTCGTAATTATCAAGCAAGAAATTACATGCGAGATGAAATGAAAGCAGGTGATAAAGTAATTTTTTATCACAGTAATTGCGAACAACCTTCTGCAGTTGGAATTTGTGAAGTTGTAAAAGAAGCATATCCAGATTTTACAGCTTTTGATCCTGAAAGTAAATATTACGATCCCAAAAGTAAAAAAGAAAATCCAACCTGGTTCATGGTGGATATAAAATTGATTAAAAAATTTAAAAATCCTGTACCGCTAACAGAAATTAAGAAAAACTCAAAATTAAAAAACATTAAACTTGTGCAGCGTGGGAATAGATTATCTGTTATGCCACTAAAAAAAGAAGAGTTTAACGAAATAGTAAGAATGGGAGAATAAAACTGGAGTACAATCTATCATAGTAAATTAAATAAATAATGTTGTTATTAATTTATAAATTCGCTTTTTGAATCTGTATTAAATACTAATCTTGTAATCAAAGTAGACAAAAAAATTTATTATACAGGTATTTTAACAATAAAGTTAGTACCCTTATTTATTTCACTTTCTACTTCAATTGTTCCATTTAATAAATCAACATATTTTTTCACAATTGTGAGTCCCAATCCTGTCCCCTGATATTCTCTTGTATAACCTTCGCTAACCTGCCTAAACTCATCAAATATGATTGAGAGTTTTTCTTTAGGTATTCCAATTCCAGTATCTTTAACTTTTAAGATCAAGCATTCATCTTTTATTTCGGCAATTATTTCAACAAAGCCTTCTTTAGTAAATTTAATTGCATTGTTAACAAGATTATACAATATACCCACTAATATTCTTTCATCTGTGTTTATAACTTCATTGTCAACATTAAAAGATTTTATAAGCTTTAAATTCTTCGTCTCAGCAGAAGGTAAGAAATTCCCATAAACTTCTTCCAGAATATCTCTAATGTTTATTGGAACAATATTAACTTCTGTTTGATCAAACTCAAGTTTTGTAATTGTTAAAATATTTGTAAGAGTTTCCAGCATTCGTTTTGAACTACGCAATATACCATCAGCCATTTCTTTAATACTTGTATCAGAAGTTGTTTCTTTTATTAAATCTGCATAACCCATTAAGCCCATAAATGGTGTGCGTAATTCATGGCTCATATAAGCAAAAAATTGTGATTTCAATTTATTAACTTCTTCTGCTTTTTCTTTAGCCTCTATCAATTCTTTAATCATGGTTTTCTTTTCGGTTATGTCTTCCAATAAACCTATTAAATTTGTAACCATATTATCGTTCACTATGGGAGCTATTATTAAAGAGCACCAGAATAAACTTCCATCTTTTCTTTTATTCAATATTTCCCCTTTCCATATTTCCCCTCTCAAAATAGTATCCCACATATTTTTATAAAACTCGTTATCATGAAATCCAGATTTCAAAATATTTGGCTTTCTGTTAATTGCATCTTCATAAGTATAGCCAGTCATATTAGTAAATTGGGGATTAACAAATTCTATTTTACCTGATACATCTGTAATAATTATACTAATTGGATTTTGTTTAACTGCATTCGATAATTTCAGAAGTTCTTTTTCTACCATTTTTCGCTTATTAATTTCGTCTATTATTAATTGTTTTTGTTTAATAAACTCAATTAATGCTTTTGACAATAATCTAAATTCTGTAGAATATTTTGATGCTGCACTTAATTTTTCTACATCATCGTTTAGAATACTTTTTGTAATCTCCCGTAAAGGTTTTAAAACCCATATAATTAAAAAAGAAGTAACAACAAAAATAATTATTATGCCGATAACACTAACATATTTAAATTGATTGATATATGATTGCCTTGTTAATTTTATTCCTTTATTAACATAGTACATATAAAGGTAAGAAATCACAACATTATTATAATCTCTTAAAGGAACATAACTCCTGATAATTTCTGGAATTGTTGATTTAATTCTTTTTAGCTTATTATATTCATCAACCGAAATAATATTAACACTCGAAGCTGTAACCGAATTTATTCTATCTATGAATTCATTTCCAAGTTCTCTTGCAGCTAAGAAATAACCATTTGGTTTACCCTTTCTTTCCAGATCATCACTATGCTGTATTGGTGCTCCGCTTATTTCATAAACTTTATTTCCAATACTTTGAAAAAAATGTGGAAATTTATTATTCGTGAAAATTTTAATAACAGTATCTTTTGGCAAAAAGAATTTAAAATTTCTCTGATTAGTTTCAACATCATAAGAATAGAATTGATTGAATTTATCATCAAACACCCAGGCAAGTTTAGCATGAAATTGTGGAAGTACAGCATCTATGTTAACTTCTGCCCAAACTCTATCGTGTGTTTTAACAAAATCCACCATTTCATCCCAGTATGTATAATCATAAACAAAAGACAACAATGTTTGACTCATCATCGAAAAGCTATTGTTTAAGATAATGTATGACCTTTTGGTTTCTTCGGATGATAATCTATCTAAGTGTAATTTATACCTCGAGTTCACAAAATATAAAACCAGTACATATATTATTACTAATAATGAAACGAGAAGTATAATTTTGGTAAGAAGTCTTTTTAACATACTATAACTCAAATTGCACTTTTATACCTGAGTTGATCAGGTTTTCTTTATATAAGCTTCTTAGTTTATGATCGCTTTCAAGATAATAATCTATAAATGGAACAACACTAAAATTTTCTGATATATGATAAAGAATTTCTAAATATAACTGGAAATGGCTAATATTTAAATCTTTGCTAATCTCAAAATTTGTATCGAAAAATTTTTTATTTCCCCAAATTATTCCAGCAGTAGATTTAATTTGTAAATAATTATTTAATTCCTTAAAAAATTCTAACAAATGAGCTCCATAAGATATCCCTTTATAATTTAGAACATCAGCATATATTTCATTTTTTATAGTCAGATAATCATTAATTTTATAATCGAGAGATAGAGATAACTCCATAGTAGAGGGTGTAAATTCTTCATAAAGGTATTTATAATAATTTAATTTAGGTTGAATAGAAATATTTTCGGTAAGAGAAAAATCATAGTAAAGATAGATATCAAACTCATGATTTCGAGTGGAATCAAATGAGCTTTTATCATTGACAACATAATTTCCCCAAAATTCTATTGTGAAATTATCATATGAAAACCACAAATCTGGTTGCATAACAAATCCATTATCTAAAGGTAAACCATGCCAGAGATATTTAGTTTGGGATGCTATTTCGAATCCAAATGCAAGTTCAGGATTATTTATTAAATCATCATTCTGACTATAAAGTTTTTTATTTAATAAGATAAAAAATATTATAGTAATATAAAGTAATTGTTTCCATAATTTTTTCATACATTAACCAGATTACAAACCAAATTGGTTTTATAATAATATTATTATAAAGCATAACAGCATATATATTATCGCAATATATTATTATTTTTTAACACTAAAAATGAAGTAACTCACATTAATAGTATTGTCAATATCTGTAATTAAATTTTTGATTATAATTCTTGCAGTATGCTCAATCTTAAAAGAGTTCGATACCTTAAAGATGGAATAACAAAAAGCGGTCCTGTAATTTACTGGATGCAAAGAGATCAAAGAGTAAATGATAACTGGGCTTTAATTTATGCCTACTCCAAAGCTCTCGAAAATGATGTACCATTAATTGTTACATTCAATTTAGTTCCATCTTTCTTAGGAGCAACAATACGTCAATATTCTTTTATGATAGAAGGCTTAAAAAAAGTTATTATTCTATTGACAGAGCTAAACACTCATTAATGTTTGATCAGCTTACAAGATAGGGTTATTATTTATTGTTGAAAAAAATTATATTGCAAATAAATCGATATTTTGAATATTCCTACTTAGATTAAAAATTTTGTGGAAAGTTTATAGTCTAATAATTTATGTATATTTTTTAATCTTAGCATAAAAATACTTGTAATAATTAAAAAATAACCTAATATATTGGAGCCAGAAAATACTGGCTCCTAAAATTTTATTTAACTATAAAATTCAACAAGTGTGAATAGATAAAATCAGCAATAGCTTCTTTAGAGTAAGGCCATGCATACACAATTTTAACGTCAGGGTGTTCTTCTTGAAATAATTCAATAGTTGCAGGGATATCCTTTTCTGAATGTCCACCACCAGGGGTGAACATTATACTCGTTACTATGATTAAATCAGGCTTTTTAGACAAAGCTTCTTCAAGTGCTTCTCTTACTGAAGGAGCACACATCTCATTAAATGCATAATGAACAGAATGAAATTCTTTAAATTTATTTTTGAATATCTCAATAATTTTTACAAAGCCTGCCCAATACGGATCATTTTTTTCATTTCGGGGCCATCTACGTAATTCATTTTCTATTTCATCTGCTTCAAGAGTGTGGTTATCGTGTAATTTAAAATATTCATTCAATTTTGGAAAATCATTAGCTGGAGCACCATGCCCAACAATTATTACTGAAACTCTTTTAATATCTTTAACCATACCCAAAATATTTGAATAAAAAAAAATACCTATTATTAAATAGTAAACTAGTATATTGTTATTTTTCATTTTTTACTCCAATTTAATGTTAATCAAATTTAGTTGAACCGTTTGGTTGATATACATATCTAAAAGAATAAAATTTCGATTTGTCAGAAAGGGTAGGATTAGCAGGTGAACCATAATAATAGCTTATAATTTGAACTTTAGCATATTTACCATTTCCTGTTTTAATTGCAAGTACAATTCCTGGTATAGGTGTAATTATATGAGTTTCGGAATTATATAGGTACCATCCATTTCCAGAGCCTGTTGGTATAGCAGGGGAGTTTTCGGCATCAACTCGATAACCTTCGGCTGGTAATTCTTTTAAGTCATAAAAGTCTGTATTCTTAAGAAGAATTGCTCCTCCTTTACCAGGTCCGCTTACGCCGCTATTAGTATAAATTGTAGTATTTTTAAATGCAATATCCCATTTATCAGACAATGTATCAGCACCAGTTACAATAGTACTATCTGAAAATCGAAAGTAAGTTTTACCGGGACCTAATGCAGGTATATTTTTAACTTCTACAACTTTAATATCTTGTTGTTTATCGATAGGCTCAGTACTACTTGTTCCATTACAGCCTGCAATTAAAATGTTCAAAAAAAGCATAATAGTTAAATGTATTTTTTTCATATCTCCTCCATTTAATTAATAATTTATTGAAATCCCTGCATAAATTATTCTTCCAGGTAGATTTAAATTCTGCCCACTAAGTTTTTTATTTAAAATATTCTCTATTCTTAACTGTATAGCAAAATGACTATTAATCACTTTATTAAAAACAAAATTCCAGAGTGAAAAACCGGGAGCATATTCACTTTTATCATCAAGAATACCATTACCATTTCTGTCATAGTAACCATATTTCCCTTTAACTATACATGTTAATCTTGCAAACAAACCTAATGTTTCATTTTCATAGTTAAGTTTAATATTACCAGTGTGTTTAGAACGATTAAACAAGCCTCCATAATCTGACTCTGTAATTTTTTTCAATCGTCCAGAATCAGTTAACTTAAAATAATCACCTGCTCTTATTCTTTCGAGAACTACCTGGTCGATTGCATCAAGAAATTGATATCCAAAGCTTATATTAATATTATTAAAAAATTTAATTTTAATTTCAGATTCTATACCTTGAGTATATATTTTATTTAAATTTACATATGTATATACTCCCTGTCCATTTTTTTTAAGAGCAACTGGTATAGCATCGATCAAATCTCTTATATTGTTTCTGAAAAAATTTAATGATATCAAATAACTACTTGAAGGTTCATATTCTATAGAAAAATTTAATGACAAGGAACTTTCTGCATTAAGTTTACTTATATTAGATGGATTAAGTAGAATTTTATCTATCTGTCCTTCATTAATTAGTTTATTTAAGTAATTAGAAAATTTAGCAGCACCGAAAACAGAATATCCAACTTGAGGGTTTGTAAAATTCAAATAAAGTTGTTGTAAAGTTGGTGCTTTGAAGCCACTACCAATTGATAAATTTAATGTCAAGAAACCACATGGTTTTAAGAGAGTCGTAATTTTTGGACTTAAACGCGAAGAATATTTATTATTATAATCATACCTAAAACCTCCTACGATATCAATATAGCGGGAAGGAATCCATTCATGCTGAAGAAAAACAAAGCTAGAATTTATTTCGTCTATATCTTTATCTACTCTATCTGCATGTACAACCTCTTTAACATAACCAGCACCAAATGAAATCAAATTCTTTCTATCGATAATAAAATTAGCAGAGTACTCACCTTTATAATAATATTGGTCAAATTGGCTGTACTCGTACGGTTCACCTCCTGTTTGATAACTTAGTAAACTCTCTGTATAATAATTTGTAACATAAAATCTTAGTTGATGTTTGTATAAATTACTTATTGAGCCTGAATATAATATAGAGAAATTAACATCTCGTAATCTATCTTTAACTTTTAATTTTACTATTTGATTATTTTCTGTTATCTCTGCAAAGTTATTTTGATTCTCATTAGAATATCTCATATTAAATCTCACAAAATTTGATTCGTTAAATCGATACTCAAATTTTGGATTAATTAGAAAATTGTGGTATTCGGGAATAGTTTTCGAAATAGTTTCTGGCACAATATCAAATCCATCACTCCCTCTAATATTTGAAAATAATGCTAATTTAATTTTTTTATTAGATTTGAATATATCTGCATTAATTTGATATGAATCATGAGTCCCTATACGACCAAAGAGTGCAAATCGTTGAGATTCATCGGGGAAAGCAGTAATAAGATTAACTACTCCTGCAAGAGCTTCACTTCCATAAAGTGATGAAGATGGCCCTTTAACAATTTCAATTTGTTTTAAATTAGCTACATCGAATCGTGATAAATCAATAGTACCGGCAGTTCTTCCTATCACAGGGTCACCATCTATTAAAATAAGTGTATAATCTGGGTCAAGACCCTGAATCTGTAAGCCACTACCATGATTGTCTATAATACCAATACCTGTCTGTTCAAATAAAGCTTCCTTCAGACTTAAATAACCACAATTTTTAATCTCTTTCTCACTAATTAACTCTGTCTTAACAGGTGTATCTTTCAATTTTTTAATGCTTCTTGTCCCTGTCACTACTACAGTTTCAGAAATATAAGATAATTCATTTAAATTAATTATTAAAAAATTTAAAGATGATTCATATTTAATAGTTTTTGTTTGATAGCCAATACAAGAAATAGAAATTAAATCCCCAGTTTTTAAAGGATAATTAAGCTTAAATATCCCATTTTCATCGGATGTAGTTCCATAAGGTTTACCTACAACTGTAATATTTGCATTAAAAATTGGTCTGCCATCTTTAGTAACTACTTTTCCTTGAAAATATGTTTGTGCAATTGCCTCAGTAATTAGAATAAATATTATTAAAATTAATTTTTTCATATCTTATCCATATTAAGACTAAATCTTAATAATAAAACTAACACAACATAATTATAGTATCAATACTAATTTTTAGGTAAATTAATACTATTCATTTAGTATTAATTGTCTTTTATTAAAATTACCAATTCTCTTTTTATACTTTCGATGATAAGCTGTGATGTGTTTTTTACATTAAGTTTCCGCATTATATTCCTTCGGTGAGTCATTACAGTAAACTCGCTAATATTAAGTAACCTTGCAATCTCCTTATTACTCATTCCATCTACGATATAAAAGAGAATTTCATGCTCACGTCGACTTAAATTTTCTGATAACTTTTTCTTTAATATAAAGTCATATATAACTAGCTTTATATCCTTACTTAAGTATTTTTCGTTATTATTAATTTTTATTAAAGCTATTTGCAATTCTTCTTTTGTAATATATTTTGAAATATAACCATTTAGCTCCATATCATAAAGGATTGGTAATTTAATTATATCAGAAGCATCAACTAAAACTATTATTTTAAGTTTCGGAAATTCTTTTTTTATTTCTCGTAATAATTTAATAATATCATAACTAATAACAATTTCAACAATAATCATATCTGGTTTTTTAGAACGAATTTTATCAATTAGTGTATTATCATTATTTGGAATGAATTCTATTTTAATTTTTTCCAATTCTTGCAATACGTAATTTATTGCATAGTAGGTTAGTAAGAATTTACTAACGACAAAAATATATATTGGTTTCATAATTTATTTATTTAGACTAAATAAAAATAATAATTTGCTTTAAATTTTTCTAATATTTAGATGATTTTCTGTCTATTTAATTTTTTTATCTTTATTTTTCAATCTTACGTGACTAATTATGGCTCTTACCGGAAGAATTAGAAAATTAAAAGACAATACATTTAAAAGCGGTCCTGTAATTTACTGGATGCAAAGAGATCAAAGAGTAAATGATAACTGGGCTTTAATTTATGCCTACTCCAAAGCTCTCGAAAATGATGTACCATTAATTGTTACATTTAATTTAGTTTCATCTTTCTTAGGAGCAACAATACGTCAATATTCTTTTATGATAGAAGGCTTAAAAAAAGTTAAGAAATACTGTGATGAACTTAATATAAACTTTCAGTTATTAGTTGGTAATCCAGAAGAAACAATTCCAGAATTTATTAAAGAATCTGATGCTTCGTTACTAATTGCAGATTTTAATCCTTTAAAGATTGTCAGACGCTGGAAAAAGCATGTTGCAGAAAAAATTAATATACCATTTCATGAAGTTGATGCACATAATATAGTGCCATGTTTAATTGTTTCTAACAAACAAGAATTCTCTGCTTATACCATACGACCTAAAATTCATAAACTTTTACCAGAATTTCTTGATGAATTTCCCACCATAAAAAAAATGAAAACAAATTATTTTGATAATAAAATTAATTGGAATGAACTTTATTCAAAATTAAATGTTGATAAAAATGTAAAAGAAGTAAATTGGCTTTTACCAGGAGAAGATGAAGCATTTAATATGCTTGATTTATTTATCGAAGAAAAACTTCCTTATTATGCAGAGAAAAGAAATGATCCTAACGAAGATGTTCTATCAAATCTATCACCATATTTACATTTTGGTCAAATTTCTGCTCAACGTGTAGCACTTGAAATTTTAAAACGAACACAACATTCTAAATCTAAAGAATCTTTTCTCGAAGAGTTAATAGTAAGAAGAGAATTAGCAGATAATTTTTGTTACTTCAATAAAAAATATGATTCATTCGAAGGTTTTCCTTATTGGGCAAAACAAACATTAAATGAACATCGTAAAGATAAAAGAGAATATATTTACTCACTCAAAGAACTCGAAAATGCTCAAACACATGATGATCTCTGGAATGCTGCACAAATGGAAATTTTAAAAAAAGGAAAAATGCACAGTTACCTTAGAATGTACTGGGCAAAAAAAATTTTACAATGGACAGATTCACCAGAAACTGCTTTAAAATATGCAATATATTTAAATGACAAATATGAGCTTGATGGAAGAGATCCAAATGGATATACTGGCATTGCCTGGTCAATTGGTGGAGTACACGATAGAGCCTGGGACGAAAAACCAATTTTTGGAAAAATTCGTTACATGAATTATAATGGATGTAAAAAAAAGTTTGACATTCTTAAATACACAAATAAAATTATGAAAGGTGAATTATGAAATACGCAATTCATAAAATCATTTTTTTATTCTTTGTACTTAATATTATTATTAATGCTAAAACTAACTTACCTGAAAAAATTATTCTTAATTTAACAGACACTCCTTATAATAGCATTGCTATAACCTGGCAATCAAAACAAAAATATTCTAATCCACAGGTTCAATTTGCTATTTCAACAAAATGGATCGAATTCAAGAAGAATCTTTATTCTGTAAGTGCATCAATAGATTCATTAATTTCTGAAGATGGTAAAATCACATACTTCTATTCGTCCATATTACAAAATTTATATGAGAACACACTTTATGTTTATCGTGTTGGTTCGGACACAATTTGGAGTGAATGGAATCAATTTATTACAGCAAGTAAATCGAACCAGCCTTTTAAATTCGTTTACTTTGGCGATCCACAAAATGATATAAGAGAAGATGTATCAAGAATATTTCGCGAAGCTTTTCGTAGATGTCCAGATGCTTCATTCTGGCTCTTTGCAGGAGATTTAACTGATGAACCTGAACAGAGTCAATGGGATGAATGGTTCGAAGCTTCAGGTTTTATTCATAAAATGATTCCTTCAATAATGACTGTTGGCAATCACGATTTAACAATTGAATTAGTTGATGGCAAAAAGAAAAGAATTAATGATTATATACTCTGGAAAAAAATGTTTACTCTTCCAGAAAATGGACTGGAAAATATGAAAGAGTCGGTCTATTATGTTGATTATCAGGGAGTTCGATTTATTGTTCTAAATTCAAATTATAATTTAGAAGAACAAGCACAGTGGTTAGATAAAATTTTATCTTCAAATAAAAATAAATGGACAATTGTAACATTTCATCATCCAGTTTATTCAACAGGTAGCGGTAGAGACAATTCAAAAACTCGTGATTCTTTTATGCCAATCTTCGATAAATATAAAGTTGATCTGGTTTTGCAGGGACACGATCATACTTATGCAAGAACACATAAAATCAGAAATGGGAAAGTTAGTTCCAGTGGTACAGTCTATGTAACTTCTGTATCAGGTCCAAAACAGTACGACACTAATCCAAACTATAAAGACTTACTGGCAAAATTGAATTCTTATGTTCAGCTCTATCAAGTAATATCTATTAATAATAATAAATTAAGTTACAAATCATATACTGTAAATGGTAAATTATTCGATGAGTTTGAATTAATAAAATGATCAAAATAGAAAGCAAGACAATTACTGCCTTGCTTTCTCTAAATACTTTTTAAATTCCCCGTAAGATTTTTTACCCTCAATAAAATAAATCTGTTTTCCTTTTTTATCATAAATAAAAGTAGCTGGTATTGCACCACTCCATTTTTCATTCAATGTATTTATTAATTCTTCATCATTACTAAAAGAATTAACATAATTCTGAAAATTAGCATTATTTCTTTTAAGGAAAGGTTTTATCTTTGTTTCAATCTCTTCAGGAAAATCTACACTTATACCAACAAACTCAACATCTTTAAATTCATTTGATAATTTTACGATTGATGGAAATTCTTCACGGCATGGTACACACCATGTAGCCCAAACATTTAGAAACAAAATTTTCCCTTTTCTTTCTTTAATTAACTTTTGCAACTTAGGTTTATCTATTTTGTCAATCAGTATATCATTATCAATTAGATTAAACCCAATAACAAAAAAAATTGAAATCAAAAGAGCCAGAATTTTTTTCATTATCAGTTAACCCTTTTTATTGTACAACCAAATGCTTTTGTTTCAGTTGTTGATACTTTTTTTCCTGCTAATATTTCATTTAGAGCATTTCTTAAGTCTTCACTTTTTACTTCTTCTTCCTTTCTTGAATCATCAATTCTACCATGATAGAGAATTTCGAATTCAGGATTCAGAACAAAAACTTCTGGGGTAACTTTAGCATTAAGTTTATCTGCTATTATATTGTTTACATCTTTTAGAATAACAAAATTCAAATTATTCTCTTTTGCATGCTCTTTAATTTCATCGATGCTTTCCTGTTTATTTGAGTTAATTCCAATAAATGCTACTCCTTTGTTTTTAAATTCTTCATACAATTTTTCCATTCTTGAATTATATGCATTTGAAACAGGACATTGAGTTGCAACAAAAATAATTACAATGGCTTTTGAGTTTTTAAAATCATTTAATTGATACTCTTTCCCGTTATAGTCTTTCAACTTGAAATTTTCTACTTTCGTAACTGTATCGTCCGAAGCTTTTAAAAATGAATTTATAAGTAAGAATAAAATTAATAGTGCGAAATTTTTATTTAATAATCTCATAGTTCCACCTCCAGTTGTTTATGAATGTTTTACAAAGATATAAATGTAATAAGATAGATGCTAAATATTATCAAAAAATAATTTGATATAATTTCATTAAAAGTAGAACTTTTATTTTAGAAAATTGTTTTTTATAAAAAATATGTAACGGGGAAAACATGAAATCTTATATCATTTTTTTTCTCGCTATAATCTCTGGTTGTAATTCTATTCCTGCACAATTAAAAATTGAAAATGCTTTCCCAAATTTAGTATTCGAACAAGCAGTTGATATCCAGAGTTCAAATGATGGCACCAATAGATTATTTATAGTAACTCAGCGTGGTAAAATATTTGTCATAGAAAATAATCCAAATACTTCAACTGCAAATTTATTTCTTGATATTTCCGAAAAAGTTTTATATGGTGGAGAACAGGGTTTACTCGGTTTAGCATTTCATCCAGATTTTAAGAATAATGGATATTTTTTTGTTGACTACACAACAAACAATCCTCGTCGAACAATCATTTCGCGTTTTAGAGTAAATAAAAATAATCCCAATGAAGCCGATAAAAACAGTGAATTAATTTTACTGGAAATTAATCAACCTTACTCAAACCATAATGGTGGTCAAATTGCTTTTGGTCCAGATGGTTATCTTTACATTTCTTTAGGTGATGGAGGTTCTGCAGGAGATCCACAAAATAATGCCCAAAATTTAAGATCACATCTTGGAAAAATTTTAAGAATAGATGTTAATAATTTATCAAACAATAAAAATTATTCTATCCCTGATGATAATCCATTCAAAGGTAACACAAATGGTTTAAAAGAAGAAATTTATGCGTGGGGACTTAGAAACGTCTGGCGCTTTTGTTTCGATAAATTAACTGGAAAGTTATGGGCTGCAGATGTTGGACAAAATTTATGGGAAGAAATTGACATTATTGAAAAAGGGAAAAATTATGGCTGGAGAATTATGGAAGGACTTCATTGTTATAATCCAGAAACAAATTGCGATACAACAAATCTAACAATGCCAATCTGGGAATATGGTCACAATCAGGATGGTGGATATTCTATAACAGGTGGTTATGTTTATCGAGGTAATAAAGTCAGTGAACTTTATGGAAAATATATTTATGCCGATTTTGTTTCTGGAAATATTTGGGCATTGGAATACAAGAATAATGTTGCTACGAATAAATTATTATTCAAAACCAATTACAATATTTCTACATTCGGAGTTGATGAAAATAATGAATTATATTTTGCAGACTATACAGGAGGGAGGATTTATAAATTTGTATCTACTACAACTAAACTAAATAGATCTGAATATATTGAAGGATACCAGCTGAATCAAAATTATCCTAACCCATTTAACTTTTCAACAATCATAAGTTTTATCTTAAATAAAATGAGTTTCATCACACTTAAAGTTTATGATATACTTGGTAAAGAAGTTGCAGTACTTACAAATGGATACAAAAATCCAGGTAGTTATAATATAACTTTTGAAGGGAATAACATTAATTCTGGAATTTATTTTTACAGTTTATATACACCGTCAGGCATATTAACAAGAAAAATGATTATGGTAAAATAAAGAAGAAATTCACTTTTTTATCATTAAGAACTTATTATAAATTGAGATGCTAATTCCAAATAAAAACTATAATAAGACTCTTGCTTTAATTGTCCCTGGAATTGCTTTTAATTCTTTCAAAATTTCTTTTGGATGTTCTTTACTATCTATATCAATAATTACATAGCCAATGTAAGGATCTGTCTGTAAATATTGAGCACCTATATTAAGTTTTCTTGCAGTAAAAACTTTTGTAATCCTGTTTAAAATTCCAGGACGGTTATGATGAATGTGGAGGTAACGTTGTTTATCTACATTAGGAGTTAAAGAAATTTCTACAAAATTAGTTGCCCCGATTGTTGAACCAATATCGCAATATTTAACCAATTTTTCTGATACTTCGAGAGCTATATTTTCCTGAGCTTCTACTGTACTACCTCCAATATGAGGAGTTAAAATTACATTTGGATATTTTTGAAGAACACAACTAAAGCCATCGCCATTAGAAACAGGTTCTTCAGGATAAACATCAATTGCTGCTCCATATAAATGTTTATTTTCAATTGCTTCTGCAAGATCATTCAAATTAACTACAGTCCCTCTGGATGTATTAATCAAATAAGAGCCTTTCTTCATTAAACTCAATTCTCTTTTTGTAATCATATTTTTAGTTAATTCAGTTTCAGGTACATGAAGAGTAACAATATCTGAAATCTGTAAAAGTTCATCAAGCGAATTGCAAGCTTTGGCATTTCCAAGACTTAACTTTTTCACAATATCATAATAATAAACATTCATTCCAAGACTTTCTGCAAGAATAGAAACCTGTGATCCAATATGACCATAACCTACAATTCCAATGTTTTTCCCTCTAACCTCGTATGAATTTTTTGCTTCTTTTAGCCATTTACCCTGATGTGCATAAAAATTTTTTTCCGGGATACCTCTTATTAAAAATATACATTCGCTAATTACTAATTCTGCAACCGATCTTGTATTAGAAAATGGAGCATTAAAAACTGGAATACCTCTCATTTTAGCAGTGTGTAAATCAACTTGATTTGTTCCTATGCTAAAACAACCAATAGCAATTAATTTCTTAGCATGTTTCAATACATCTTTAGTAATATTTGTCCTTGATCTTATACCAATTATATGGACATCTTTAATTTTTTCTATCAGATTTTCGTCATGTAAAGCATGTTTTAGACATTCAACATTTGTATAGCCATTCTTCCTAAAATAATCCAATGCGTTTTCGTGGATGTTTTCCAACAAAAGTATTTTAATTTTTTCTTTTGGGTAAGATAATTTCTTGGTTTGAATATTCATATTTAGAGTATGATGAATAATTATTGAAAATTATTATGCAAATATAAGAATGAATTGAATTAGATGTGATATTATGTTTTATAAATAAAATTGAATTAACATAATATCTTTATATTCTTAATAAATTTTTAGTTCAACTTTTTATATTAAAATATAGATTTTATTTTATTGAGAAATATTTTTATTTAGAATCTCATCAATTTGGAAAATTTATTTATAAAAATTATATTTGTGCCTCAAAATTATGAGAACAAAAAAGGGCGCGTAGCTCAGGGGTAGAGCATTTGCCTTTTAAGCAAAGGGTCGGTGGTTCGAGCCCACCCGCGCTCACAAAAATAACAACCTGCATCCAAGCAGGTTTTTTATTTCCAAAATTGCTTATCAATCTATTGTTCAGAACCCTCCTGATGCGGGTAAATTCAAGCCCACCTGTATTAAAAAAAAATATAACCTTCCTCCAGGCGATTTTTTTAAATTGAAATTGCCAAATCTATATGGAGTGAAAAATATCTTGGATCGGATAAAATGTTGCACAGACATTTTTGTCTGTGTTAAAAAAATTAACACCTTCTCTACAATAATTTTAGCTTTACTATTTTATCCCCTTTTACCAGACTTACCCATCTGTGAAGAAACAACTCATTTTTTATGAAATGTTGATAATATGGTTAGGTAAACTTGTTAGAAGTAAATAAATTCAATTCATTTCTTATATAAACTTCAATCCTATTTTATATCATATAATTCATCGAATTAACTTTAGCCAAGAAGTTCTCGTTAGGCTTTTTAAGCCTATCGGACAATTCCACTATGGCCTGTCCCGACGAAGTCGGATTCGATTCATATTTAATATTGGCTTTTTATCTCATATCATTTAATTCATCGAAGTGGCTTTAGCCACGAAGATCTCGATAGGCTGTTAAGTCTATCGGACAATTCCACTATGGCTTGTCCCGACGAAGTCGGATTCGATTCACACTTTAATATTAGCGTTTATATCTCATATCATTTAAATCATCGAAGTGGCTTTAGCCACGAAGATCTCGATAGGCTGTTAAGCCTATCGGACAATTCCACTATGGTTCGATTCATACGCATTTAACAAAAGCATTAAAGGTTGCTCGTGCAGGCATATCACAATTCCACTATGGTTCGATTCATACTAAAATTGTTAACAACAATCTGGAGGAAGAAAATGAAATCACAATTCCACTATGGTTCGATTCATACCGTAAAGAAAATTAAATTTTATGTTGAGGAGGTTGAATCACAATTCCACTATGGTTCGATTCATACAATAATGAAGTGTTTGAAATAATTTTCGAAGTAGAAATATCACAATTCCACTATGGTTCGATTCATACTCCTGGTGAAAAAATCATAGAGATAGGAAAAATCAAATATCACAATTCCACTATGGTTCGATTCATACCGCCTGGAGTACAGTATAACACAAATGGAGGTACTATCACAATTCCACTATGGTTCGATTCATAATAGAACTCGAGGCTTATGATGATGAAATTCTTAAAATCACAATTCCACTATGGTTCGATTCATACCTAAGCAATGGATTTGAAATTATTACAGATGCTATGATCACAATTCCACTATGGTTCGATTCATACTAAAATTGTTAACAACAATCTGGAGGAAGAAAATGAAATCACAATTCCACTATGGTTCGATTCATACCGTAAAGAAAATTAAATTTTATGTTGAGGAGGTTGAATCACAATTCCACTATGGTTCGATTCATACTACTTAACTCACTCTAATATAATGATTTA
The DNA here is from genome assembly GCF_036860695.1 of Rosettibacter firmus. Lineage (NCBI taxonomy): Bacteria > Pseudomonadati > Ignavibacteriota > Ignavibacteria > Ignavibacteriales > Melioribacteraceae > Rosettibacter > Rosettibacter firmus. The sequence continues at coordinate 350,279 of NZ_JAYKGJ010000003.1, forward strand.
TGTATGTTAATCACAATTCCACTATGGTTCGATTCATACTGAAAATAGCTCCATTATTAGAAAATGGCTTGAATAGATCACAATTCCACTATGGTTCGATTCATACTGGAATTAAACCTTTTATCCTTGATAAAGAGAACAAAATCACAATTCCACTATGGTTCGATTCATACATCCAAATTGTTCAAATTACTTATTTGAAATTGGGCGAGAATCACAATTCCACTATGGTTCGATTCATACGTAGAAAAAAATTACTCTCATATAGTTTCACTTGCCAATCACAATTCCACTATGGTTCGATTCATACTTTATAAGACAATTAAAATGTGATAGTGAAAAGATAAAATCACAACTCCACTATGGTTCGATTCATACTAATTGAAAAACACAAAGAGATAAGATTGGCAGAGATAATCACAATTCCACTATGGTTCGATTCATACTGGAATTAAACCTTTTATCCTTGAT